>JBDTIQ010000151.1:0-10235 GCA_039936335.1 Chthoniobacterales bacterium | reverse complement strand
CGGCGAGAATCGTGCGCGACGCGAGCGGGAGATAAATCTTGCGCAACCGCGCACTCGGTTCCAAGCCGAGCGCGATCGCGGAGTCACGCAACGACGCCGGGATTTCCTGCAGACCGGTCGCAGTGTTGCGCACGATCGGGAGGAGGCCGTAGAGAAATAACGCCACGATCGCGGTCGTCGCGCTGATCCCGAGAAACGGCACCGGCACGAGGAGCGCGAGCAGTGCGAGCGCCGGCACGGTTTGAATCATGCCGACGATTGCGAGGATGCCTTGTCCGAGCGCGCCGCCCCGGCTAGCGGCGATCCCGAGCGGCAAACCGATCAGCACCGAGAAGAAAAGCGAGATGCCAGCCAGCTCGAGATGACGGCTGATCCAGCGCGTTAAGTTTGCCGCGAGATGACTTCGCGGCGCCGATTCGTTAGGCGCGGCGGTGTGGGAAAAAAGCGATGCGGCGTAAGCGTAATTCTTCGACCGCTCGGCCGCGGCATTGAGCGCGATCATCTTCTTCTCATCGATCCGGCCGAAGTCATTCAGCGCGTGGATCGCGCGTGGGTCGAGATCCAGCCGGTAGAGAAAAACCGCTTTGTATTCCGGGAAAAAATGAAGGTCGTCCTGCAGCACAACGAGATCGTTCTCCGCAATTTTCGCGTCGGTCGAGTAAGCGTCTTTCACGTCGATCGAGCCGTTGGCGAGGGCCGCGTAGCCGATCGCGTGATCGATTCCGCTCACGTTAGGCATTGTTAGGCCGTAACGTCGCGCGAGCGGGCGCCAGCCATCCCGGCGATCGAGAAACTCGTGCGTCAGCCCAAGTTTTAAGTCCGGATGCTTACGCAGGTCGCTGATCGTTTTGATTTTAAGTTTCTCGGCCTCGGACCGACGCATCACGAGCGCGTAAGTGTTGTTGAAACCGAGATCACGCGACATGCCGACATCGAGCTTCTGCAGCGCGGCGCGCATCTGCTCTTCGCTCTGCGGCACTTTGGTTTTCAGAATTTCCTCACCGATCGTGCCGGTGTATTCGGGATACACGTCGATTTGTCCGCCCCGCAACGCCTCCCAGAGAATGATTGTGCCACCCATCCCGGCGCGCTCCTGCACGTGGAAATGCGCGCGCTCCAGCACCGTCTTCGCGATCTCGCCGAGAACGTAGGACTCGGTGAATTTCTTCGAGCCCACGACCACCGTCGGGCCGGCAAGCGCGGAGGTGGCGAAGAGCAAAAACAGAAGCGCAAACTTCAAAAGGCCGCGCTCCTTTGCGCGTTGATAAAGTCGGTCACAAACTCGCTTGCCGGATGATCGCGCAGCTCCGCCACGCTTCCGCGCTGCACGATTCGCCCTTCGTTCATGAGCACGATTTCGTCGGCGAGATATGCGGCCTCCCCCATGTCGTGCGTGACGAGAATCGCGGTCTGTTCCAAGCGCGCGAAAATTTCCTTCAGGTCGCGCTGCAAGGCTGACCTAACGAGTGGGTCAAGCGCACCGAGTGGCTCATCGAGCAGGAGCACTTCGGGCGAAAGCATGAGGGCGCGCATCAGGCTGACGCGCTGCCGCTGGCCACCGGAAAGCTCGGCGGGATAACGGTCGAGCGCGTCTTCGGGAAATTGCGAGAGCGCGCAAAGTTCGTGGAGCCGCCTTTCCATTTCCTCCCGCGACCGGCCAAGATGGCGCGACATGAGAAGGACGTTGGCCCGTGCCGTCAGGTGCGGAAAGAGTCCGCCTTCCTGGATGACGTAACCGACGCGGCGGCGCAGCTCCTGCGCGTTTTCCACGTTCACAGGTTTTCCGTCAAAAATCACTTCGCCGCGATCCGGCTGGAGCAGCGCGATGATGAGCCGGAGCAGCGTCGACTTGCCGCAACCGCTCGGACCAATCAGCGCCGTCGTTAGGCCAGCGCGAAAGTCGAGATCGGTCGGCGCCAGCGCGGTGGTGCCGCCGAAGCTTTTGCTGACACCGCGGAATTGAACAAGCGGATCCATCGTGACTTCGTCAGCCTAACGAGCCGCGCGATCGTTACAACGTCGTGAAATGAAAAACCGCGAAAAGCTTCTGCGGGTCGGTCCAGACCCGGGCCAGTTGAAAACCCGCGGAACCAGCGAGCGCGCGGAAGCCTTCGATCGTGTGTTTATAGGAAAGCTCCGTGATGATTTTCTCGCCGGCGGCGAAGGCGAACTCGTATTCGCCAAGGTGAACGGTTTGTTCCGTTTCGCTGATCAGGTGCATCTCGATGCGCGATGCGGTCTCGTTGTAAATCGCGCGATGCCGCCAGTTCGTGAGATCGAAGTCAGCGCCAATCTCGCGGTTCGCGCGCACGAGCAAATTGCGGTTGAATTCAGCCGTGACGCCCGCGCTGTCGTTGTAGGCGGATTCGAGAATGGCCTTCGGTTTTTGCAGATCAACGCCGATGATCAGTCCGCCACTCGTGCCGCAAAGAACGCAAACGCGCTTCAGAAAATGCCGTGCGGTTTCAGGTCGTAAATTTCCGATCGTCGAACCCGGAAAATAGACCGCCACGTGATCCGGTTTTCGCGATGGCGTCGGGAGCTCGATCGGCTCCAGGTAGTCGGCGCACACTGGCAAGATCTCGAGGTCGGGCATCTCGATGCTGAGCGCTTCGGCAGACTCGGTCAGGTGCTGTTTCGAGATATCAACCGGCACGTATGCGATCAGGTTTTTCAGGTGACCGAGAAGCAGGCGTGTCTTCACGCCGGCGCCCGTACCAAATCCAACAAGCTCGGCGTTTTCGCCGATCGAGTCTGCCATCTCCGCACCGTATTGCTGGAGAATCTTCGTCTCGGTCCGGGTGACGTAATACTCCGGCAGCTCGCGGATCTTGAGGAACAAGTCCGAGCCGCGTTCGTCGTAGAAAAACTTGCTCGGCAGCGTCCGCGGTTCAGCCGACAGACCAGCGACGGCTTGGGCGAGAAAATCTTCGGCGTCCGGCTCGAGATCGAGCACCGTCACTCCACTGGGCGAGCCGCTCATCGCGGCTCGCGGGCAAGACGGATGCCGGTGAATTGCCAGCGTTTTTCCGGTTGGAAAAAATTGCGATAAGTCGCGCGCAGGTGGCTCTGCGAAGTCGCACAAGATCCGCCGCGCAGCACCATCTGGTTGCACATGAACTTACCGTTGTATTCGCCGAGCGCGCCGGGTGCCGCGTGATAGCCGGGGTAGGGGAGATATGCGCTGCGGGTCCACTCCCAGACGTCGCCATACATCTGCTCCAGCTTCTCGTTAGGCGAAGCGGAAACCGGCGCGGGATGAAAACGCTCGGTGTCGACGAAGTTGCCTTCGATCGGAAGCTTGGCCGCGGCGCGTTCCCATTCGAACTCGGTCGGAAGCCGAGCGCCGCTCCAGTTCGCAAAGGCGTCGGCTTCGAAATAGCTGATGTGGGTGACGGGTTCGGATTCCTCGACCGTGCGCATGCCGGAGAGGGTGAAATTCCACCAAATCCCGTCGCGTTTTTCCCAATAGAGCGGCGCCTCCCAGCGCTGTTCGTTGACCGTGGTCCAGCCTAACGAGAGCCAGAGTTCTGGTTTCGTATAGCCGCCGTCGTTGATGAACTTCAGATACTCGCCGTTCGTGACCGGACGCGTCGCAAGGGAAAATGCCGGCACGAGCGCGCGATGGCGCGGCCCTTCGTTGTCGTAGCTGAAGCCACCGCCGGCGTGGCCGATCTCCAGAATTGTCTCGTCGAAATCGACCCAGCCGGCTGGAGCTACTTCCTGCTTCTCGTTAGGCGGCTCCTCTTCGCGGAAAATCGGGTGGAGCGGGTTTTGCGAGAAGACGTGTTTGATGTCGGTCACGAGCAGCTCCTGATGTTGCTGTTCGTGGTGCAAGCCAATCGTGAAAACAGGCTGGATCTCGTCGAGCAATTGGTCGTCGGCCCGATCGAGAAGCTGTGTGATGTGCGAATCGATCGAATGCCGAAACCGGTAGGTTTCCGCCACCGTCGGACGCGAAATCAGACCGCGCAGGTCGCGCCGATGCATGTCGCCGGCGGCGTTGTAGTAGGAGTTGAAAAGGTAGGCGTATTCCGGGACGACCGTCTCGTATTCCGGCATCCAAGCCTTGAGAACGAACGTCTCGAAAAACCAACTAGTGTGCGCGAGATGCCACTTCGTCGGGCTAACATCGGGCATCGATTGCACAACGAAATCCTCCGGTTCCAAAGTCTCACAGAGCCGCTCGGAAAACCCGCGGATCTTGCGATAGCGCGCCAGCAGATCCGCCGCGCGGTTTCGCTTCGGGAGGGCACTCGGCGCGGCCGTTGCCGGCGGCTCGAGTTGATCGATCACGTCGTTCGTCACTGGTCGTTGCGCTCCTCTTCGAGTTCCTCGCGGCGCGCTTCCACCATCTGGTCGTGCGCGGCCTCTTCGATTCCGCCAATGACAAGCTCTTCGCCGACATTTTCGTCGCCTTCAAAGCCGTTGTTCGCCGCCTGATGCCCAGTGGAACCGGGAATGTCGTCGCGATCGGTCATCTCATCGGTGACTTCGTCGTCTGCCTCAGCAGAGTGCGCGGGCTCGACGCCGGTCAGTTCGTTCTTCGCCTGTTCCCAATCGCCATCTGTAAACTCGTCCGGATTCCGCTCGTCGATCATCGCAATTTCGCGGGCGCGTTTTTCCACGAGTTCGGGCGAGGGAACTCCGAGGCCATTTCCATGGAGGCTGATTTTGCCGTGCGGCGAGTGGGATCGATCGTTCATACAGTTAATTCGGATGGCGCGGGCGGAGTGGACCGCAGAATCGCGAAACTGCGAGTCTTCGGGAACCTCGGTTATTCCATGGCCGAACTCAACCGCACGCACTGCACGGAAGGAGAGGCGGGGGCGGGAATCGAACCCGCGAATAGAGGTTTTGCAGACCCCGACCTTACCACTTGGCTACCCCGCCAGAACTGCGAGCCGGAGCGTAGGCGCACGCCTCGGGAGTGTCAACGCGACCGCCGCCCGGAAGGCGGCGTTTGCGCGAAACGGCTCTGCGTGAACTTTAGGCGCCATGTCCGCCAGCTCCGCCAGCTCCGCCGAACTCTTCGCTCGCGCCCAGCGCCGCATCCCCGGTGGCGTCAACTCTCCGGTGCGCGCGTTTCGGGGGCTCGGGCGCGAGCCGTTCTTCGTCGAGCGCGCGGCGGGCGCGAATATTTGGGACGTCGATGGCAAGGAATACATCGACTACGTCGGAACTTGGGGGCCGGCGATTCTCGGGCACGCGCCGGCGGTCGTGATCGACGCCGTCCGCGCTGCGGCCGAACACGGCGTGAGTTTTGGGATTCCAAATCCTTACGAAGTCGAGATGGCGGAGCTGATCTGCGGCTGGGTTCCTTCGATTGAAAAAGTGCGGATGGTGAACAGCGGGACCGAAGCCACAATGTCATGTGTGCGCCTCGCGCGCGGATTCACGAAACGCGACAAGATCATCAAGTTCGAGGGCTGTTATCATGGTCACGTCGATTCACTGCTCGTCCACGCGGGGAGCGGCGCGCTCACCCACGGCCAGCCGGATAGCGCGGGCGTGCCCGCGGCGTTCGCAAGCCTAACGATCGCGCTGCCGTTCAACGAAATTGAAGTCGTGCGCTCCGCCTTTCGCGCGAACCCGCGAGAAATCGCCGCGATCATCCTCGAGCCGATTCCCGCGAACGCCGGGCTTTACTTCCCCGAGCCGGGGTTTCTCGAGGCGCTCCGCGACGAATGCACGAAGCACGGCGCGTTACTTATTTTCGACGAAGTGATGACTGGTTTCCGCGTCGCGCGCGGCGGGGCGCAGGAAATTTACGGCATTCGTCCTGACCTCACCGCGCTCGGTAAAGTCATCGGCGGCGGGTTGCCGGTCGGCGCGTTTGGCGGTCGCGCGGAGATCATGAACGAGCTTTCGCCGCTCGGACCGGTTTACCAGGCCGGGACGTTATCGGGGAATCCGCTGGCGATGGCCGCCGGTCTCGCACAGCTCCGCGAGCTGGAGCGGATCGACGGCTGGAAACAGCTCGAAGAACTGGGCGCGCAGCTGGAATCCGCCACCCGCGAATCGCTTGGCCAAACCGGCCTGCCGGCGACGTTCCATCGGATCGGCTCGATGTTCTGCCTCTTCTTCACCGCGGGTCCCGTGACGGACCTGCAGAGCGCACGAGGAAGCGATATCGCGCAGTTCGTGCGCTTCTTTAATAGCTGTCTCGATGCGGGGGTTTACTTCGCGCCGTCGCAGTTCGAGACCGGCTTCATTTCCACCGCGCATCGCCCGGAGCAGATCGAGCAAACCGCAAGAGTGATCGACGCAGCGTTGTCATCGTGAGCGGAGCGCAGCGCAGTCGAAGGACCTCCCAAGCGGCGTGCGACGTCATTTTTTTCAGGGCCGCATCGAGCAACGTCTGCGAGGTCCTTCGACTGCGCCTCCGGCTCCGCTCAGGTTGACAAGCCCGAGCACCTGACGTCTCTCGGCATTGCACCGGCCCCTCCTCTGCACTAGGAAAAGCACCTTGTGAATCAGACTCCGCCGGTTCGCGTCCGCGCGCTTGCCAAATTTTTCTTCGAGGGCGATCACAAGTTTTTCGTCAAGGGCGCGACTTACGGTCCTTTTAAGCCGGATGCCGCCGGAGATTATCTCGGCACGCCGGAACAGGCGCGGCGCGACCTCGCGCAGATGCGTGAGCTCGGAATCAATGTCGCGCGGATTTATCATCTGCCGCCGCTCTGGTTTCTCGACGCCTGCGAGGAAGCCGGCGTCCGCGTGCTCATCACCTTGCCGTGGGCGAAGCACGTCGAGTTTCTCGTTAGGCGAAAAACCCGGCGCGAGATCGTCGACGCGGTCCGCAAAGCAGTGGCGGAGCACGCCGGGCATCCGGCAATTTTTGGTTATCTGGTCGGGAACGAAATCCCGACCACGATGGTGCGTTGGTTAGGCGTAAGGCGGGTCACGGAATTTCTCGAGACGCTCATCCGCGTGGGGCGCGAAGCCGATCCGAACGTTCTTTTCTCCTACGCGAGCTATCCGCCGACAGAATATCTGCTGCCGCAGAACGTCGATTTCTATTGCTTCAATGTTTACCTGCACGACCAGCGGGATTTCGAAAAATATCTCCTGCGTTTGCAAAACCTCTCGGAAGAAAAACCGCTCATGCTCGGCGAATTCGGGATGGATACGATCCGGCACCCCGAGGAAGAACAGGCCGAGATGCTCAGCTGGCATGTCGACAGCGTCGTTCGTTGCGGACTCGCCGGAACGATCTTCTTCGCCTGGACGGACGAATGGTTTACCGGCGAGCAAGAGATCACGGATTGGAGTTTTGGGCTCGTTAGGCGCGATCGTTCGCCGAAGAAATCGTTCTTCGCGCTCCAGAAAAAACTCGGCCAGGACGACTCTGCCTTGCCGCATCGCGATCTGCCGCGCACGCCGTTTGTCTCTGTCATCGTCTGTTCCTACAACGGGGCGAAGACACTCGAGGAATGCCTGGAGTCGTTAGGCAAAATTAACTATCCGGCCTACGAAGCGATCCTGGTGGATGACGGTTCGACTGATAACACCCCGGAAATCGCTGCGCGTCATCCAAACGTCCGCTACATCCGCCAGACGAATCATGGCCTCAGCTACGCGCGCAACGCCGGCGCGGCCGCCGCGAAGGGCGAGGTCCTCGCCTACACCGATTCCGACTGCATGGCCGACCCCGACTGGCTTTACTATCTGATTGGCACGCTCGTGAGCGGCGATTTCGCGGGCGTGGGCGGACCGAACATTTCGCCGCCCGCGGAAAATTGGGTGCAGGCTTGCGTCGCGGCGGCGCCGGGCGGGCCGAGTCACGTGCTCCTCACTGATACCGTCGCCGAGCATATTCCGGGTTGTAATATGGCGTTTTATCGCTGGGCTTTCGACACGATCGGCGGGTTCGACATCGAGTATCGGAAAGCTGGCGACGACGTCGATTTTTGCTGGCGCCTGCAACAGGAAGGTCACGTCATCGCCTTCGCGCCGACCGCGATCGTCTGGCATCATCGCCGGTTTACGCTGAGCGCGTTTCGCAAACAACAAGCTGGTTACGGCGAGGCCGAGTCGATGCTCCGATTCAAGCACCTGATTTTCTTCGGCCCGACCGGCACGGCGAAATGGCGCGGGCAAATCTACGGCACGCCGCGCTTCAGCTGGTTCATCAATCGCCCGATTATTTACCATGGCGTTTTCGGCGAAGGCTTCTTCCAATCGATCTATCCGACGCCGCAATCAGAAATCGCGAACTACGTCAGCAGCGTCGAATGGTTCGCGCTCACGCTCTTCCTTTTCGGGCTCGGAATCTTCCTGCCGATCCTGCGGATCGTGCCGTATCTGATGCTCGGCGGCACCTTGTGCGTCGCGCTTTCCTACATGCTGCGGGCGCGGATCGAGCCGAAGTTCGACACCATCCCAGCGCGGCTCCTCGTGATGTTTCTCGCTTTCGCGCAGCCACTCGTTAGGGGCTGGAATCGCTACTTCACCTGGCTGGAGTTCAAGCGGACGCCGCGAGGTGTCATCGGCACGCACGAAAAAATGCCGTCCGAGGGCGTCGGTCGCGGCAACCTGCGCCGGCGCCGCTATTGGAGCGAGGAGGGGGTCGAGCGAAACGCGTTTCTCAAATCGACCTTCCAGTTGCTCGAGGACGAGGGCTGGAATTATTCCGCCGATACCGGCTGGAAGGAATGGGATATCCAAATCTACGGCAACTTCTTCTGGAGCATCATCCTCCGCACCGTGACCGAATATCACGGCGGCCCGAAGTGCCTGACGAGGGTGAAACTCAGCTACCGCTTCGTCACTACGACGGTCATCATTAACCTGCTCATCATCGCGCTCCTGATCTATCGCTATCTCAACGCCTCCGGACTGGAGCTCCGGCTGCTCATTCCTTACGCGATCTTTTTGCTCTTCCTCGCCATCCGCGCGCGCCGCTTGAAACGCCGGGTCGCCGAGATCGTAGATGTCGCGGCTTTTCGGATCGGGTTGGAGCGGATCACAAAAAGACGACCTGCCGATGGCGCTCGTTAGGCATCGACGCCTTTGGCTGGCGCTGCTCGCGGAGGTCTTGCTCCTCGCGGCCCTGAACCGTTTCGATGACTGGCGTTATGAAACGATGCCGATCAAGTTCGTGGAGACGGCGTTGTTCTGCGGGATCGCGTTCTACGCCGCCGTCTCGGAATTCGTTAGGCTGCCGAACGGCCGGCTCGCGACGATCACCTTCTGGAGTGTCGCCGTGCTCCTGCGACTGATCGCACTCCCGCTCGAGCCGGGCGACGACATCTGGCGCTACGAGTGGGAAGGGAAGGTGCAGAACGCCGGTTTTAACCCGTATGTGCTCGCGCCTAACGACGAACGCCTCGCGCCGTTGCACGCACAGTTTTCCGATTGGAACCGGATCAATCATCGCGACTACGCGTCGATTTATCCGCCGGGTGCGCAGCTCTTCTTCGGGGCGATGGCGCGTCTTGATGCGGGGACACTTGCTTACAAAATTGCGCTCGCCCTGACCGATCTGGCGGCGGCCGCGTTGCTTTTGCGTTTGATCGGTGGAAGCGCTCGTTACGTGGACGCGGCCTGGTACGCCTGGAATCCGCTGGTGGTTTACTGCTTCGCGGGCGCGGCGCATTTCGACAGCCTCATGATTCTGCCGATGCTCGCAGGCATTTTTTGTTTCATCAAAAGCCGGAAAGAATCCGTCGCTTCCGCGCAGTGGCGCTGGGCACTGCTGGGCGCCGTTGCCATCGGTGCGGCGATCTCGATCAAGTTGATTCCCTTGCTGCTTCTGCCGCTTTTTGTCTTCGCGCTGGGCCGCCGCGCCTGGGTGCTTCTCGTGAGTCTGGCGATCCCGTTGCTGACGAGTCTGGCGTTTGGGTTTCCGCAGGTGAAGATCTGGGATTCGTTAGGCCGTTTCGTTTATGTGACGCGTCTGAACGACATGTTTTGGTGGATCATCGAGGACACGATCTGGCCAAACGTGCACCAGAAAAACTACAGCTATAACGTCATCATCGTCATCGCGGTCGTACTCGTTTCGCTCTTCTTCGTCAGGAACTGGAAGCGCGGGTTGCTCTGGGCAATGGGAACCGCGCTCATCCTCAGCCCGGTGCTGCATCCGTGGTATCTCACCTGGATTCTGCCTTTCGCCGCGTGGCGCCGCGCGCAGCCCTGGGTTGTTCTGTCGATCACGATGTTCGCTTACTACCTGTTCTGGGACGAACGGCTCTTTGTCTTGCCGTGGCACTCCGAGCCGTGGCTCCGCG
>JBDTIQ010000150.1:0-6212 GCA_039936335.1 Chthoniobacterales bacterium | reverse complement strand
TGCTCTCACACCTGAACGCGCTCACCTTCGTCCATTGGGCGGCGCGGACTTTCGGGATCACTTCCGAAGACCGGCTCTCCCAGCACGCGCCTTTCAATTTCGATCTCTCGGTTTTCGACATCTTTGTCGCGGTCAAAGCCGGCGCGGCGCTCTCGCTCGTGCCCGAAGGACACGCGGTTTTTCCTCTCCAGCTCTCTAAGTTCATCCAGCAACAAAAGATCACCGTCTGGTATTCCGTCCCGATGGTGCTGATGCTGCTGCTCGGGCGCGGTAAGCTCGACGAAGGCGACTTCAGCTCGCTCCGTTGGATCCTGTTTGCCGGCGAAGTTTTTCCGACCAAACACCTGCGCGCCCTGATGGAAAAATTGCCTAGGCCCGGCTACGCCAATCTCTACGGGCCGACCGAAACCAACGTCTGCGCCTGGTATGAAGTAGAGCCGCTCGCGGCTGACGCGACGGCACCGATCCCGATCGGGAAAGCCTGCACAAACACCGAGTTAATCGCGATCGACGAAGCGGGCGAACGCGTCACCAGTCCCGGGAGAGAAGGGCTCCTCTACGCTCGCGGCTCGACGGTCATGCAAGGCTATTACGCTCGCCCGGAGAACACGCAGGCCGCTTTTACCTCGCATCCTTTTGCCGCCGGGCGCGAGGAGAGACTCTACTGCACCGGCGACTGGGTCACGCTCGACGGGAACGGGAATTACCTGTTTGTCGGCCGGAAAGATCATATGATCAAAACGCGCGGATACCGCGTGGAATTAGGTGAGATCGAAGCGGTCATGGTGGCACATCCAGCAGTCGATGAAGCGGTCGCGATCGCGATTCCCGACGAAGCGATGGGTAACACGATCCAGGCCGTCGTGACGCTCGCGCCTAACGGGTCCCTGAGCGTCGACGAGCTGAAACGCCATTGTGCCGAAAAGCTGCCCGCTTACATGGTGCCCGAAAAAATCGATCTCGCGGAAACGCTCCCGCGGACCGGGAACGGCAAAATCGACCGGCAACGATTACAGGCCGAGCGGACAGCTCGTTAGGGAGAAGCCAGGAGCGTCTGTGCTCTCGCGAGGTCGGCCGGGATGCCGATGTCGATAAAGTTGCCATCGCTGACGACTCCGAAGACGCGGCCAGAGAGAAGTCGCGGGAACACCTCGCGCTCGAGCGAGACCGGTCGATCCGCAGGTAAATCGGCGATGACTTTTTTTCGCAACAGATAGACGCCGGCATTGATCAATCCCGCGCCAGTGTTTGCACCTTTTTCGGCGAAGTCGGTGATTCGACTGTCATCGCCAAGCCGCACGCTCCCATAGCGGCTAATCTCCGGAACGGTCTGGAGGGCCATCACCAGGTCCGCCTCTTCTTTCTCCGCGACGGCGAGCATCGGCGCGAGCTGCCATTCGACGTAGCTATCGCCATTCAGGATGAGCGCCGGGTCACTTAATTTCGGCTCGGCCAGCTTCACGGCGCCGCCGGTGCCAAGCGGCGTCTGTTCGCGGGAATAACTAATCGCGACGCCAAATTTCCCGCCGTCGCCGAAATGTTCCTCGACCTGTTCGGCGAGGTAGCCGGTGCCGAGGATGATCTCGCGGATGCCCTGCGCCCGAATTTGCCCGACGAGAATCTGCAAAAACGGAACGCCGGCCACGGGCGCCATCGACTTCGGCCGATCCCTTAGGACCGAGCGCAATCGCGTCCCGAGACCGCCACAGAGGACGAAGGCGGAAATCCCCTTTTGCGCGGCTAGAGGCGTGGCGCTCACGGGCGCGCTCCGTCTATTGGCTCTCGGCGGC
Source organism: Chthoniobacterales bacterium (assembly GCA_039936335.1). Classification (GTDB taxonomy): domain Bacteria; phylum Verrucomicrobiota; class Verrucomicrobiia; order Chthoniobacterales; family UBA10450; genus Palsa-1392. Next base: position 4,422 of record JBDTIQ010000150.1, on the reverse strand, counting down.
TTTGGATTTCGTCTCGAGCAGGGCGCTTAGGGCACGCATCGTGGTGAAATTTTCCACGTGCAATTCTTCGTCCTCGATCCGGATTCCCATATCGTTTTCGAGGAAAGCGACGAGCCGGATCAAGCCCAGCGAATCGATCTGGAGCGGTTCGTCGGGACCGCTGACCGGCGGGAGCGGCGCGCGGTTCGTGTCGATGTACTCTTTGAGTTTAGGCGGTATTTCCATGGGATTTAATAAAGGACTTAGCTTTTGTGAGGGGCGGCTCCAGCAGTTCCCCGAAACGTCATTGACCGTTGCATTCCCCGTTCGTTTGTAAAGGCAAAGTCCGATTTGTTACGGCGTGTCGGATGCAGATTTTTCTTTGTCCCGGATATTCTTGTCGAAAAACGCCTTGATCGTCGGCTCGAAACGCGGCCCGCCCGCGCCGTGGCCGCGGTCGGCTGCGACGTCCAGGATGACGGGGACGCCAGCTTTTTTCAGCGCGCCGCGAACAGTCTGCTCTGGCTCACCGGCACGGTCGCGTCGTCCTCGCCGTGAATGATGAGAAAAGGCGGATCGTCTTTCGAAATATAGTTGATGGGACTGGAGGCCACAGCGACTGCTTTTTTAGCAGGCAGCGGGCCGCCAAAGAGTCCTTCAAGAGCCTCCTTCTGTGACATCGTGTCGGTCGTCGGTTTCGTGACATCCTGATACATCTGCACGAGGTCCGCTGGACCGGAGATCTCACAGACGGCTTGGACACGACTGGAAAACTTAGCGTTCTCTCCCGTGCCATCGAGCGCTGTCACTCCACCTGAGGTGCCGAGCAACGACGCGAGATGACCGCCCGAGGAATGTCCCCACACGCCGATGCGTTCGGCGTTGAAGTGGTACTTCTCGGCATTCGCACGGAGCCAGCGGACCGCCGCCTTGCAATCTTCGATCTGCGCGGGGAAGGGCGCTTCTGGAGTGAGCCGATATTGGATACTGGCGACGGCGTAACCGTCTTTGACCATCATCACCGCCGGGCAGTGTTTCTTGTTGCCGTGATTCCAGCCACCGCCGTGGAGGCACAGGATCATCGGCGGTCTGCCGGTGGCGTTCTTCGGTAGGTAGAGATCGAGCAGCAATTCGGTACCGTCGACCTTTCTGTAAACCAGATTGTTCATGACCGTGGCGTCGCTCAGATCGGCGAACGCGCGCCGCGCGATCAGACGCTGGACGGCGGGACCGAAAAACACCGCTGCGACCACCACGAATCCGAGCCACCCTCCGTGGCCTCGTCTCACACAACGAGTGGGGCTCGCAGCGCCTGATACCCGCGAGGATTGCATGCGGGATGCTACACGTCCGGTTTCGGCTCGCAAGCTGGCCCACGTTCGCCCGGGGTTCATTTCGCGATCACTTAATTTTGCGGAACTTTTTAAAAAACTCCGGTCGGTTGGAGCGAAGAAAGCTGCTTCCAGGCGTATGCAGCTTCTTCGATTTAGCTCAAGCCACTCCCCACACCCTCGCAAATCGCCGGCTCTGCGTCTCGCCGTCCTGGCTGCGACGTTCCTGGCCTTCGCGCATCCCGCTCCGGCGGATGTCCCGCGCGGGGTGTTTTGTCTGCTGCCGGCCGGCGCGAAATGTTCGCAGACGGCCCTCTCCAATCCGAGCGTCGACGGCATTTCCATTCGCCAGGCGTGGAGCGATCTCGAGCCGACCGAAGGCCACTACGATTGGACCTACCTCGACTCCGAAGTGGCGCGAGCAGCTGGCGCGGGCAAGCCGGTGCTCCTCCGCATTCTCACGCAAGGTAGTAAGCCCGCGTGGGTCACGAACGCCGTCACCGCCGCGGGCGGCACCTTTTTCTCCTTTGACGATGGCGATGCCGTGCGAACTACAATCCCGGTTTTTTGGGATCCGACGTTTCTCGCGAAAAAGAAAGTGATGATCGCGGCCCTCGGCGCGCACTTTGGGGGCAACCCAGCCGTCAAAATCGTCGCGATCAATTTCGCGAATGCCGCGAGCGAAGATTGGAACGTTCCGCACACGGTCGACGATGTCGCGGCCTGGGCAAAGGTCGGCTACACCACGCAGAAATTGCTCGATACAGGCAAGACCGTGCTCGACGCGGCGATGAAGGCGTTCCCGACGCAATACATCGCGCTCGCCGTCGCCGGTAACGGCAAGCTTGATCCTGACGTGAATTACGCTGCCAGGAATGCGATCGCGACGGTGCGCGCAAGCTATCCGGGGCGCTTGGTTGTGCAGAAAAATTCGCTCGCTGTCTTCATCCGCCGGCTCCTGGAACGGGACGCTTTACGACGTTCTCTGAGACGAGCCGGCCTGACGTTGCGGGTCAGATGCTCTGGGTTTCCTACGGCGACTCGACTTATCGCAACAACAGCGGCGTGCAAGATAGCGCGGCAGACGTTCTGCATCGCGCGATCGATGCCGGCGTCGGCTACGGGATGAAATACATCGAGATTTACCAGACGGACGTCGTGAATCTGCCCGACGAGATCGCCTACGCGCACTCCGCTCTCCTTGGAGGATCAAAGCCTGGAGCGACCCCGCGTCCGCCGACCGATCTACATCGCGTGCCCTGATCCGCGCGGTTTGGTTCGACACCGCGTCCGCCTGCCGATAACGTGCGCGCCTCCCGATGTCGCGCGCGCTCGTCCTTCCGTTTCTCACGCTCGCTCTTTTGCTAGGTAACCTCTCGCCCTCCTTCGCGCAAACGAAGGATTGGCCTTTTCCCAGCCGCTCGGCCGCCGCTTCTTCGCTGCTCGCCCGGCCGACCTCGACGCCTACTTCCACGCCGCCGCCGTACGATTTCCCCCTGGGGCAGGAAACTTGGGAGCAACTCTCAAACCGCGAGATCAGTCGGGAAGGGCAGGCCGCGCTCGCTCTCCGGCCGCAGCAATGGTACCACGGTGAGACCGAGAATTTCGTCTTCCACTACCGCAACCTCAGCGACGCGCTTCAGGTCGCGCGCGCGATCGAGTTCGATCTCTGGTATGTCGCGCAGTCGTTAGGCGCGCCGAAGTCCGCCTACACGCGGGAGTCGCATATTTTCGTCTTCGCGGACGAGCAGGAATGGCAAAAATTTCTGGCCGAAACGAATGAGCCAAAGTGGACGCACAGCTTCGCCTTTCACGACGAGCTTTTCCTTAATGTCCACGGCAGCGGCTTCGACTCGCAAACCCTCGCACACGAGACGACCCACGCCGTCGTCTCGCGGATTTACGGCAGCAAGCGCTGGCCATTGTGGCTGAACGAAGGCTTCGCCGAATACATGGGCGAGGCGAGCGTCGCCGCGCGGCACTCGCAGGTGCCGAGCCAGAACCAGCACAACCTCGCGCACGCGAAAATGACGGTCGCGAAATTGTTCGCGCCCGCGCGCTACCCGGTGGGCGACGAAGCGGTCGCGCAGCTTTACGACACGAGCTCGAAATTTGTGCGCTATCTCTACAAGAAATATCCGAAGGAATTGTTCCCGAAATTTGTCGATCACCTGCTCAATGGTGAGGAGATCGGGACCGCTTTGCAGGAAACCTACGGCAACGAATTTCGCGACATGAACGAGTTCGAGAAAAATTTCAGCCGTTTCACGCGCTGATGAAAACCAAAGCGAAATCTGCGCGCGCGAAAACCTCGCAAGTTTACGCGGTCGTCGGCTCGGACGAGAGCACGGTGAAAAGCACGGCGAAGGAGCTTGCGGCGCAACTGGCTCCTGCGGATGCCGGCGATTTCGGCGTCGAGATTATCGATGGCTGCGCCGATAACGCCGACCAGGCCGCGAGCCGAATTCGTTCCGCGATCGAGGCCTTGCAGACGTTGCCGTTCTTCGGCGGCGGTAAGCTCGTCTGGCTCAAGAATGCCAACTTTCTCGCCGACAGCGTGCTCGGCCGTGCGGCCAGCGTGCAGGACGCACTCGCGGAGTTGGCCACCGAGCTGCAAACCGATTTCGGCTCGGACGAAGTGAAGTTTCTGCTCAGCGCGCCGGAGGTCGACAAGCGCCGTTCCTTTTACAAAACGCTCGGGAAATGCGCCGAGCTCCAAGTCTTCGACAAACTCGACTCGAGCCGGAGCGGCTGGGAAGAGGAAGCGACCGATCTTGTCCAGTCGTTAGGCCGAAAACGTGGGTTGCAGTTCGATCCCGACGCGCTCGATCTCTTCGTTCTCCTGACCGGCGGCGACAACCGCGTGCTCGCGAACGAGCTGGAAAAAATCGACCTTTACCTCGGCGCAGCCAATCGCCGCGTCACGCTCGAGGAAGTCCGCACCCTCGTGCCGATCTCGCGCGGCGGCGTCATCTTCGAGCTCGTGAACGCGCTCGCCGCGCGCCATCTCGAGCATGCGCTCAACCTCGTTAGGCGTTTGCTCGACCAGGGTGAATCCGCGATCGGCATTCTCCTCGTCGCGATCATCCCGACCGTCCGCAATCTGCTCCTC
>JBDTIQ010000149.1:0-4657 GCA_039936335.1 Chthoniobacterales bacterium | reverse complement strand
CGCGCTTTGGCGATTACCAAACGAATGCCGCGCTCATTCTCGCGAAGCAACGCGGCGAAAATCCGAGAGCACTTGCGCAGAAAATCATCGAACATCTCGACGTCGCGCGATGGTCGGCGCCGCCCACCATAGCGGGCGCGGGTTTCATCAACTTCACGCTGAAACCTGAGACACTTGCGACAAAAACAGCGGAGCTGTTACGTGACGACCGACTCGGAGTTCCTCTCGCTCAGCCGCTCCACAAAATCGTGATCGACTTCGGCTCACCGAACGTCGCTAAGCCGATGCACGTCGGTCACATCCGCAGCACTGTCCTCGGCGACGCGCTCGCCCGGATCGCCCGTTTCCTCGGCCACGAGGTGATCCGCGACAACCATATCGGCGACTGGGGCACGCAGTTCGGGATGGTCATCTACGGCTGGAAAAACCTGCTCGACCGCGACGCATGCGAACGTAATCCGATTGCCGAATTCGTTCGGATCTACAAAAAGACTAACGAACTTGCCACCGCCGATCCCGCCGTGCGCGACGCCTGCCGTGAAGAACTCGTTAAGCTACAGGCGGAAGAGCCAGAAAACGTTGGCATCTGGCTGCAATGCGTCGCGTCGTCGAGAAGCGAATTTGAAGACGTCTACGAGATTCTCGGGATTCACTACGACATCCAGCGCGGTGAAAGTTTCTACAATGATCGGCTGCCCGGCGTGGTCGCGCGTCTCCGCGAGACCGGCCTGGCGGAAAAGAGCGAAGGCGCGATCTGCGTTTTCTTCCGCGATATCCCGGAGCTGGCCGACAAGCCGTGCCTGATCCAGAAGAGCGACGGGGGATTCAACTATGCCACCACCGACATCGCCACGGTCGACTACCGTATCCACGACCTCGGCGCCGACACGGTTTGGATCGTAACCGGCGCGCCGCAGAAGCTCCATTTTCAGCAGATTTTCGAGATCGCGCGGCGGGAAGGTTACACGGCGGACTTCCGCCACATCACGCACGGCAGCATTCTCGGTGAAGATCGGAAATTAATGAAAACGCGCTCGGGCGAGAACGTGCCGCTGCGCGATCTGCTCGATGAGGCCGTGGTCCGCGCGGAGAAGATCGTCTCCGAAAAAAACCCGGAGTTACCGGAAGCGGAGCGGAAGTCGATCGCGCAAACGATCGGGATCGGCGCGGTCAAGTATGCCGATCTCTCACAGTATCGGATGACTGATTACATTTTCTCCTGGGATCGGATGCTCTCGTTGCAGGGCAACACCGCGCCGTATCTGCAGAATGCTTACGTCCGGATCCGCTCAATTTTTCGGAAGCTCGGCACGGAATTCATCGCGCCTAACGAACTTGTTTTCACCGAGTCGGCTGAGCTGAATCTCGCAAAACGGCTCGCACAATTCGCCGAGAACGTCCCGCAAATTCTGAACGATTTTCGTCCGAACCTCCTTGCGAATTATCTCTTCGAACTGGCGAACGCCTTCCACGCTTTCTACGAAGCGTGTCCGGTCTTGAAAGCCGAGGAACCCGCGCGGAGCACGCGTCTCGCGCTTTGCGAACTCACTGCACGCGTTTTGCAAAAAGGCCTCGAACTCCTCGGCATCGCCGTCCCGGAGAAGATGTGAGTGTCATCCCGAGGAAGCCGAACGCCGCGTGCATAATTTGGTGTGGCAATAACGCGGCCCTCCAACTATTCGTGCTCAGCACTTCCAGAAAATCCTTGTCGGCCCGGAACCGGCGATCATTTCCTAAAAGCAAAAGCAGGCGTCATCAAACCGTCCGCCACGGCCCTCTCCAACCCGCGTGGAGATGGGACAGGATGAACCGGATCTTCAGAATCGTGTCATCCTGTTCCATCCTGTAAATCTGTCTTTCCTTTGATCTTGCACAACGAGTCCCTGCGCATTCCCACCTCCACCTATCGGTTGCAGTTCAACCGCACGTTCACCTTCAAGCAGGCGCGCGCGATCGTGCCGTATCTGCATTCGTTAGGCATCAGCGATTGCTACGCCTCGCCTTATTTCCAGGCGCGCGCCGAGAGCCTGCACGGCTACGACATCACCGATCATAACAAGCTGAACAACGCAATCGGCTCGCGCGAGGAGTACGAAGCTTGGGTCGCGGAACTGCACGCGCACGAGATGGGCCAGATCCTCGATTTCGTCCCGAACCACCTGGGCATCGGCGAGTCGCAGAATCTTTGGTGGGCCGACGTGCTCGAGAACGGCCCCAGCTCGCCCTACGCGCGTTATTTCGACATCGACTGGCGATCGCTTAAATCCGACCTGCGCGACAAGGTTCTCATTCCGGTTTTAGGTGATCAATTCGGACGCGTCCTCGAACGCGGCGAGCTCCAAGTGCAATACGACGCGGGGCGTTTTTTCCTGAAGTATTTCGAGCACGAATACCCGATCGCGCCGGGAACTTACCGGCACATTTTGCAGATCGCGCTCGAGCAATTGGCGGAACATAAAGAGGAAGATTTCTACGCGGAATTGCAGAGCATTTTAACCGCGCTCGAATACCTGCCGCGTCGGACGGAGAAAGATCCCGAACGGATCGCAGAGCGGACGCGCGAGAAGGAGATCATCAAACGCCGACTCGAGCGCCGCGCCCAGGAAGCGCCGCTCGTGCAGGAAGCGATCGAAAAAGCCCTCGCGATCATCAACGGCACGCCGGGCGATCCGCGCAGCTTCGACGTGCTCGATGCGCTCCTTTCCGACCAGGCCTATCGGCTCGCTTTCTGGCGGGTCGCGGCGGAGGAGATCAACTACCGGCGTTTCTTCGACGTGAACGATCTCGCGGCGATCCGGGTGGAACTGCCGGAAGTCTTCGACGAAGCGCATCGTCTCTTGCTCGAGCTCGTAAAAGAAGGCGCGGTCACCGGCCTGCGGATCGATCATCCGGACGGGCTTTATTTGCCTAACGAGTACTTCGAGAAGCTTCAGGCGTGCGCCGCCGAAGCCATGGGCGTTAAATTGCCTAACGACGGTCGCGCGACCTATCTCGTGGTCGAGAAAATCCTGAGCGGCAACGAGCAACTCCGCACCGACTGGCCGGTCCACGGCACGACCGGCTACGACTTCATGAACGACGTGATCGGCGTCCTCGTCGACGCCTCGGCCGAGCGCGCGATCACGGCCGCGTTCGACAAATTCATCGGGCACAGCTTGCATTTCGGCCATCTGGTTTACGCGAAGAAGCGCCTCGTGATGCGCCTCTCGCTCGCCAACGACGTTAACGTCCTCGGTGCGATGTTCGATCGGCTCTCCGAGGAAAACAGGTGGTATCGCGATTACACCCTCGACGTCCTGACGCTCGCGGTGCGCGAGGTGATCGCCTGTTTTCCGGTCTATCGCACCTACATCACGCCCGCGGGAAAGGTGAGCGACGCCGATCGCACCGTGATCCAGCGCGCGGTCGCGGCGGCGAAGCGGCGCAATCCCGCGATCGAAGAATCGGTTTTCAATTTTCTCCGAGATATCCTGCTCTTCCGTTTCCCGGAGAACCTCGATGAAAAACAGCGCGCGGAGCACGCGCATTTCGTGCTCAAGTTTCAGCAAGTCACCGGGCCAATCATGGCGAAGGGGCTCGAGGACACGGCGTTTTACATTTACAACCGGCTCGTCGCCTTGAACGAAGTCGGCGGCGAACCGGAGCGTTTCGGGCTGAGCGCCGAAGGTTTCCACCAGCGCAACGCGGAACGGCAAACGCAGTGGCCCGCGACCATGCTTTCCACCTCCACGCACGACACGAAGCGCAGCGAAGACGTGCGCGCGCGCATGGCGGCGATCTCGGAAATCGCGCAGACCTGGCGGCGTTCGTTAGGCAAATGGCGGACGGTGAATCGCCGCGCGAAACGCCGGATCGACGACGCCGACGCGCCCGATGGCAACGAGGAATACCTGCTCTACCAGACGCTCCTCGGGAGCTGGCCGCTCGAGCCGTGGCGCGAGTTGAGCGACGACGCGCGCCGGGAATACGTCGGCCGCATCCAGCAGTACATGGCGAAGGCGATGAAGGAGGCGAAGGTGAACACGAGCTGGGTTCAGCCTAACGAGGAGTGGGATTCGGCCGTGGCGGAGTTCGTCGAGAGAATCCTGAGCCCGGCGCCGCAAAATAAGTTTCTCGACAGTTTCCTCCCGGTCGCGGAAGAGGTCGCGCGGATCGGCGCGATCAACGCGCTTTCGCAGGTCTTGCTCAAGCTGACCTCGCCCGGCGTGCCCGACTTTTACCAGGGAAATGAGGTCTGGGATTTCAGCCTCGTCGATCCCGATAACCGCCGGCCGGTCGATTACGAAAAGCGGCGTGGGATGTTGGAGTCGTTAGGCGAAGCAGCGCCGGAAGACTTGTTAGGCAACTGGGCCGACGGCCGGATCAAGCTCTTCCTCACGCAACGGTTGCTGGTTTTTCGGCGAGAAAACCCGGAGCTGTTTCTGCGCGGAAGTTACGAGCCACTCGCGGTTTCGGGCACGTTTGCCGAGAGTTGCATCGCCTTCGCGCGGCGGTGGGAAGAAAAGCAGATCATCGTGCTCGCGCCGCGGCTCGTGGCGCGCGTGGGTGTTCCGCCGATAGGAGAGCTTTGGAAAGAAACCGCGGTGCAGCTCCCGAAAAACGCCTCCGAACTACGGAATCTTTTCACCGGCGAAGCTATCGCGACGACAGATCAGCT
>JBDTIQ010000148.1:0-13967 GCA_039936335.1 Chthoniobacterales bacterium | reverse complement strand
CCTGATGCGTGATCACCACCGACTTGCGCACGAGCAACGCCGGCCAAAGCGTGCGCAGACTCAGGTTGTTCTGCCAGAAAATGTCGCACCAGTTGAGCAACTGTCGGAGTTCCCCTAACGACGGCTGTCGCACCACCCGATATGCGAATTCTTCATTCGTCTCCTCACCTGTTTGCGTGACGAGAGCGACTTCGTGACCCGCCCGGACGAACTCGCGCGCGAGGAGCGCGCTCACCGTTTCGATGCCGCCGATGCTCGGCGCAAACGCGTGGGATGAAATCAGAATCTTCATCGCAAAGTCGGCTTCCCAAAACGGCCGGCGAGAAAATCACGCACGCCCTGCCAGCGCGCAGGCGCAGAAAATCCGTCCTCCTCAACTGAGGAAATCCGCAGGCGCATCGTGTTGCCGAGCAAGAGGACGACGCGCAGCCAGGCAGCCGTCCCGCCGAAATAATCGTGCACAAGAAGAAGTGAATTGCGCGCAAACAAGTAGCTCCGCAACGCGCTCGCCGTTTTCGTGCCGGGATTCGTCACGACCGCACCCCAGACCATCGCAACTTTCCAGCCGCGCCGCCGGGCCCGCGCGCCCAGTTCATGTTCGTCGCCGTAGGCAAAATAGCGTTCGTCGAACAAGCCGATCTCCTGCAAACATTCACGCCTAACGAGCATGAGCGTGCCGTGCGGGACGTCGACCTGCTGGACCGTTCCGCTCGCCTGCGGCAAGACGTTTTCGGGTGCGACACCGCGTCGGCTCGAGAGTTTGGCAACGAACGGCTCCGGATATTGCGGGCAGACAATCCCAAGTTGCGGATTCGCTTCCGCAGCGGCCAGCAGCTTCGGAAGACACCCCGCACCTGGTTCCGCATCGTGTGCGCTGATGAGACAAAACGGCGTCGTTTCCTGATCGAGCCAGCGACGCAGGACGACATTCAGTGCGCCGCCCCAGCCGCGATTCTCTTCCAGCCTAACGATTTCCACCGAAGGCTCCGCCGTTGCTTCTAGCTCCGCGAAATTCTCCGGTTCGGAATGGTTATCGACGACAGTCACATCAAGCGACACGCCCTGCGCTCGCAACGCGCAAACTGTCGCGGCGCAAGCCGCAGACTGATTCCAATGGACGACCAGAAGTTTCGCCGCGCTCATGATGTGATCGCCTCCGCAATGCTCGCGGCGAGATGCGCCGAGGAGGCGTGGCGTTGATACCAAGCATAAGTTGCCTCGGCGATCGCGGGCCGCTCCGACTCCGCTGGGATATTCGTTAGGCAAAACGGCCCCGGCAACGCGTCACCATCCAGCGCAATGGCCGACCCGACCGAAGGAAAAATCGGCACAACCCCGTGCGCACAATACGCCGCAAAGCTGGTCGATTTCAGCACCGCCGCCGTCGGAACATCCGCCGTCTCGAAGTAGTCGAGATATCCAAATGCGCAGCTCGCCAGGACCGTCGAAGCGGCGTCCGCCTCGATCTTTGGAAAATAATGTGCCTCATCCAGCAGGCGGCGAATCTCCGACTGATCCGAACCGCCGATCACGAACAGCTCACCCGCACCGGCGAAAGAACGAAGAGAACGGCGGACCAATTCGGTGCCGCCACAGATCGCCCAGCGCTGCGGATCGCGGTTGGCCAGTTGCTCAGCGCTCAGCCGCGGTTCACCAAAAGTCGACAGCACCGGCCTAACGATGACGCGCGCGGCCGGCGCCAGCTTCTGCAATTGTGCGGCGAGCACCGAGCTGCTCACGATGCAAACGGCGGAGCTTTGCGCGATCGCGCGCGCGACGCGTTTTTGCAGCGGCTGCAACCAGAACGCGCTCCGCCGCCAGGAGCTGGTGGCGTAAAGCTCATGGAAAATCGTGATCATTTTCCCGCCGCAATCCCGCTGAATCTGCTGCAGTCTTCCCGGCAACCACGACGGCACGCCGCGCGGATCGTAGCCGTAATTCACGTAGTGCAAAATAACCGCGCTCGCGGTGGGCGGCGGCAGCCATTTTTCATCGGAAAGATCCGCCGCGGTCGCAAAGACGGTTTCGCAATCGTGCGCTTCGGCGAGGCGCTGCGCGAGAATGCCCGCGTAATCGCCGACTCCTTCGCGGCTGCCCGGCGCGCGCGGCACAATCTGCAAAATCACGCGCTTCACTTGCCTAACGAGTCCAGGGCTTGACTATATTGGCGTGCGGTAGCGGCGGCGATTTCGCACCAGCGGAAGCGATCGGCGAGGGCCGAGCAACTTGCCGAGAGCGCTTCATATTCCGGCAAGGGCAACGCCAGAACTTCGGAAGCGCGCGCAGCCATCGCGACTGGATCGCCGGGCGGCGTGAGCAGTTCTGCCGGCAGGATTTGGCGTGGCCCCGGCACATCGTAGGCGATCGTGGGCAGACCGGCGGCAAGTTGCTCGAGCACCGCGAGACCGAAGCCTTCGATGTAGCTCGGAAACAGCGCGAGCGTGCAATCGGCGAGGAGAGCCGGCAGGTCGCTCGCGTCGTATTTCGGCAAGCAGGTGATGCGCTGGGAATTGGCGAAACCGAGTTCGTCGCGCATCAGTTGTTCGTCGACCATCGTGCCGAGAAAAACGAATTCCGCGTCTGCATATTTTCGCCAAATCGCGTCCATGATGCGCGGCCAATCGCGCGAACCTTTGCGCAAACTCCACGTGCCGATGAAGCAAATTTTCTGACGCCGCAGGCGTTCTCTTTCCGGCGCGGCGGCACCCACGAGCGCGGCGCGAAAGCGATCGCTCAATCCGTAGGGTTCGACGATGGCGGACGCGTGCACCGCGGGATCATTCAGAAAGGCTTCGCGTTCGCTTTCGTTAGGCAGATTCAGCAGGTCGCAGATGGTGACAGCAAGGTCGGCATTCCGCCGAAAGCGCCGTTCAAGCGTGCGATGAAAGATCCGACCGGCGATGCGCCCTTGCCGTTGTTCCGGCCAGCGCTCGGAGGCTTCGCTGAGAAACTTGTCATATAACCGGTAAAGCCCGACCGAACGCCCGACGAAGAGTCCGCGGAAACCGAGCGCACTTTTGCGGAACGGAAGCGTGCCGATCAGGCAATCGATTACGTCGAAACGCGCGGCATTTCTTCGCACGAAAGCGGCGGCGCGACGGGGGAAAAATGCCGTGCGCACTGTCGAGACGACGCTCGAAGAAGTCGGCTTCGGAAAAGCATCGCTGAGGCAGAATTTTTCCACGGTGTGCCCGGCGCGGGTCCACTCCTCCGCGAGTTCCATCCAGACGCGGGAGGCGCCGAGGCGCGCATCCCACGGGAGGTTCACGACCGCGAGAATGCGGAGCGGGGTCGCTGTTTTCGTCGCCCTCATAAGGTGGTCCAAAATTTGTGCCGCACAGGGTTCACGTAATGGCGGAGCGCGAGTTCCGGGCCGGCGTAGCGATCGGGATAGATCGTCTGGTCGTCGAGCTGCAGGACATATTTGCGAGGGTCGAGCGGACGGGCGCCGTTCGCGTGTATGACGAGGTGGAGGAGCGTTTGGTTGGTGAAAAAATTCGGCTCGCCCTCCAACTCCAGCAACCGCTCGATGCCTAACGACCAATCGAGTTTTCGGAAGAGCAGGAGTAACCCGGAGTTCACCGGGTTCTTTGACTCGTTGGGCTCACGGAAAACGCGCTGATCGGCGGAGCTTTCGTGGCAATCCGGCAGATAATAAGCGGGCGCTTCCCGTTCCGCGGCGCGCTCCAGGAGGTCGCTCGCGCCTCCGAAGAAAAGAATGTCCGAGTCGGCGTAAAGCACCGGTTCGTCATCGCGCGGGAGAGACATGATGAGGCCCAGTTGTTTGCCCATCGGGTAAGTCGTGACGTAGTGCCGAAATTTCTCGGGCAAGTCCGCCGGTAGGTTTTCGCCCGTCGACTCGATCGAAACAGACGGATCGATTGCGAGCAGAAGTCGACGACTCGCTTCGGTATGCGAGCCGTCGGAACCGATCCGGTAGGTGGTCGGCCGCCCGACATGCCGGAGGAACGAACGAATCGAGCGGACCTGTTCCGGAACGGAATCTTCATTCGAGTAAGCGAAGACGCTGAAAGGGACCGCGCGAGGGACGCGGACCGGTCGCCTAACGATCGCCGGCAGAAGCGCGCGATAGGCTTTACGCCGCCAATCGCCCTCCAGACGCGCGAAGTGGTAGCCGAAGTTAGGCAGCCACATGGGCGCGTGCCTCCTCTTGAAAACGAAAGCCGTGAAAGCTCAATCCAATGTTGAGCAAGAGGCTCGGGATGGCGGAGACGAGGTTGAAAATGAGCACGCCCGAGACGGTCGAGAAATCGACGAACGGGATGAGCGCGAGCTGGGTCACGAGTGTGAGTGGGATGTAAAGCCAGGACCCCGTGATCCAGGCGCGCGAGGCGTTCAGCGCCCAGAGGGTGCTCGCGATCATGTTGAGCGTCGCGCCGCCGACCATGAGGAGGAGCTCGTATTGCAGGTGACTGTAACGGTTGCCGAGGATGAAGAGGAACTCTTTAGGCAAAAAGTAGGCGCCAGCGATGACGCAAAGACCGAACGCAATCACCCCGCCGACAATCCCAGCGTAGAGCAGGCCAAGGCGCTTCTTTTCCTGACAGCGTGCGAAGGCGGGCGCGAAAATATTGGCCATCAAACTGCCGAGGATGGTGAAGATCATCGCGAGCCGGCCGAGCGCTCCGACTTCCGCGACCGCGCCCGCGCTGCGCGCGAAAAAGCTGATGAGAAGAATCGTGATCTGGCCCTGGAGACAGAAGAAGATCGCGTTCGGCGCTTGGTTGCGGATGAAGCCGAGCATAGCCTTGCGATCGTCGGTGTTCTCCGACGCATGCAGATCGATCACACCGGCGGCGTAGCGGCGCATGAGCAGGTATTGGAAGAACAGCGTGCCAGCACCTACGAGCGCAGCCACGCCGGCATTCAGAAAGACAAAGGTCAACGCGACCAGCACAATGAGTCGCGCGATCGAGCCAGAGAAATCGATGATCTGGATTTGGCGCACGTCAGAGCGCAAGCGCGGCACAACCTCGAGAATGCCTAGTGAAAGTTGCGCGAAAAGTCCGGCCAGCACCGCGCCGATGAGCAGCAAGGTGTAGGAGAGCGAAGCGCCGTTTTTCGTGAGCATGAAATAAAGGAGCGGCGTAATCGCTAGAATTGAGAACGCGCCAAGGGTGCGACGAAGTCGCAGTCCTGTGCTGACCAGCTCGCCGAAGCGATGCCCATCCTGCCAGACGCGGCCGCCGATCGAAACCATCCCGATGCTGATGCCGATGTCGGCCAAGACATTGAGCGTGCCCTGCATCGTGTTCGCGATCGTGAAAAGGCCGTACTCGCGCTGGTTCATTGTCCGCACGAGCAGGATCCCGCTGGCAAAGCCGACGAGTTGCACCACCATCTGCACCGAAGCGAACCGGCCAACCACCTGGGCGAAACGCAGCGCGCGCGCGGCCGAAGGCGTCGCCGGAGCCGGAGAGGCGGTGGCTGTTTCGGGAGAAATCATCGCGCGAGACTCAGCCTATCGATCCCGCCGCAGTCTCGGGCGTCGCGACGGAATGCTAGACGTGGTGGCCTTGTTCCTTGGGCGACTGACGGACGGGGTCCTCGACACCAGTCGGTGCGGGAGTCGGCGTAGCCGGCGGAGTGTTGTAATACTCCGCGTATTGGTAGTAATAGTATTCCGGCAGCGAAGTATCGACGTAGTTCAAGATCACGCCGGGCACATTCACCTGACGGTTATAGAGTAACTCGAGAGCTTTCTTCGTCAGGCGAGCCGACGTATAGGAAAGCCGGACGACAAAGAGCGTCGCATCGATTTTCGGAGCCAGACTCGTGGTATCATCGGCGGCGAGAACGGGCGAGCTATCGATGATGATGTAGTCGTAGTGATTGTAGATGTCCTTCAGGAAAACGTCGGTCGACTCACGGAGCAGGTGTTCGCTCGGCTGAGAAATCGTATTCCCTCGCGGAAGAATGAAGAGGCTCGACAAGGAAGTCGGTACGATCACTTCACGCCAGTTTACTTCCTGTTTCAGCACCTCGGAGAGACCGATCTTCGATTGAATCTCAAAGGCTTCGCGCAGAGCGCCGCGACGAAGATCGCCGTCGATCAGAAGTGTCTTCGCGCCCGAAAGCGCCATTGTGATCGCGAGGTTGGCTGAGATTGTCGACTTACCTTCGTTAGGCACAGCGCTCGTGACGAGGAGTGTCTTCGGACGCGGCCCTTCGTAAGGCATGAAGAAGATCGAGGAACGAACGTTGCGATACGACTCGGCAAAAATGTGCCGCGCGTCGTCCGGCTGCAGGAGCGTGACTTTGCCCTTGGTCTTTTCCTTGGGGATCTGACCGAGAATGTTCTCGCTGAACTGGTGCTGGAATTCGCTGAAGGAAGCCATCCGATCGTCGATCCGGTCGAGGAGAGCGAGGATGAGCAATCCAGCAAAGGCGCCAAAGCCGAGACCGATGAGAAGGCTCTTGATCATTCCCGGTCGCACGGAGACGGGCGTGGTCGCCTTTTCCATGATGCCGACCTGGTCGCCACCATCCACCACTTGCGAGACGTTGACGTCTTTCAAGCTGTTCGTGAGACGATCGTAGAGAGTCTTTTGACGATCGACCTTATCCTTGATCCGATTGAAAGCGGCGAGGCGCTGGCTCAGATCGAGCGCCTTCTTTTCCCACTCCGAAATGTTGGATTGCAGGTTCTCCATCTGCTTGCCGATTGACTTGCGACGAGTCTCAAGTTTTTCGACCGCGTCCTGACGATAAAGTTGAATGAGTTTCTCCTGCTGATCGATCTGGTCGTTTAACTTGATGATCTTGGGATGTTTCGGACGCAGGTCCTTCGAAAGGGTGTCACGCTGCGCCTTTAGCAGCTGCACGGCCTGCTTGGCCTTCAGATAGTCACCTTCCGGACCGACATCGGTGAAAGGCATGCCTTCGTTGGGAGCCGGACTGCCGTTGGTCGCCACGCGCGAAGCGTTCTGAGCGCGATCGAGATTCTGGTCGAGGTCGAGTAAGCTCAGGAGATCGTACTCTGTCTTCAGGCGAGCATATTCCTGATTTAACTTTACGAGATAAGCCGCCGCGCTGTTCCCTTCGCCCTGGATGAGGCCAATGTTATTCTCCTTCTGGTATTCCAACATCTCGTCTTCACCGTTTCGAAGGTCTTTTTCGACCTGAATTAGCTGTTCGGTGATCGCGGTGGTGACATGACTCCCTTCGTCAGCGCGCATCCCTTTCTTCACGTCCAGATACTTTTGCATCACGGCATTTAAATAAGCCTGTGTGTAATCCGGCGCCGTTCCAACGGCTTCGAGTTCGAAGATGGAAGTGCGCGGCCGTTGCGAGACTGAGACCGTGACTTTTTCCTGTGGTAATTCCGGGTGCGTCGCACGGACAAGCGTTTCCGCGCCCTGACGCACTTCGTCGCTCTGCATGAGTTCAATCTGGGTGCCGTAGAAGTTATTCGTATCTTCGCTGTAAACGGCGTTCTGACTGAGATTCAACTTACCAGCGACCATCATTTTGCTGGTGGAAAGGAACGCATTTGGCGCCTGGTAAATCATCCAGGCTCCCACGAAGAGGCCCAGACAGATAGTGAGGACAGGAATCCACCAACGGCGCAGCAGGAGCGCTTTGTAGCGATGAAGCCGGGTGATGATCGCGGTCGTGATCGTCGCCGGAGTGGAGCGTTCGAGAGCCGGAGTCTGCATAATTAGAAATTGATCAGCCGCTGCGGCACGTAGATTTGGTCGTCCGGTTGCAGCACGACATCCTTTTCTGTCTGACCCCGCTCGATCACATCTTTCATGTCGACCACGAGGTCTTTGCCATTCTTGCGCGTGATCTTGATTTTGCGTTTATCGGCGAAGTCGCCGAAGCCACCGGCGCGAATGATGGCCTTACTCGCTGTGTAAGTCTCATCTGTCGGGATTTCCTGCGGACCTTGCGATTTCACCGCACCGTAAACATAAACTTTGCCGCGGGATTTCTCGCTCACCCGGTCCACCGCCAGAATCACCGTCGCGTGATAGTAATACTCCCGCTCCAGCGCAGCCTTGATGCTATAGGCCAGCTCGCGACAAGTCTTACCTGCGGCCGGAACGAGGCCGATGTAGGGCACTTCCAGCTCGCCATTGTCATTCACCCGCAGGTGCTGTGATTCGCCGTCGCGATCTTCCACGACGCGGAAGCTGACATAGTCATCACTCCCGAGACGTTTCTTGTCATCGAGCACCGCCATCGAGTTGGTGCGCAAGACTGTGCTATCGGAAGTGTTGGGCGTGGTCGGATCGACCGCGGACGCGCGGGGGATGGCAGGTTGCTGCGGACTACTATCTTGCGCAAAGACGTTCTGTCCCTGCAAGAAGGCCAGAGCGGAGAGGCTGCATACGATAAGGAGTCGCTTCATAAGTGCATCGCGGAATGGTTAGAAACTGTAAGTGCCGTCGAGTGAGACGCGGTTCTGCTTGTAATCGCGGCCCGGCTGATCGGACTGCTTCTGGGTGTACTGGTAGCGCAGGCCGAGCGTAACGTGCTTGGTGAATTGATAGCCGAGCGCGATCGCTCCGCCGTAACGCTGAATGTGCTCGGAGAAAATGCCGCCGGAATCATCGCCGTCTTCGTAGAAGAGCTCCGTCGTGAGCAAGGTGCGATTGATGATATTCCAGGTCGCGGTGTGCCGAACGTAGTTCAGCGCGACGAAGTTCGAGTTCACACCGAGTTGTGACTCATGCCCGGCCGAAAGCGTCTGAAAGATGCTCGCGTTGATCCGATGGGAGATAAGGATGTTCGCGTAGTAGTCGTTCGAGTCGCTCGCATCCTGCACAAACCCGCCCCCGTCGAAGTTAATCCGCTGGTAGCCTACGGAAGCGCGCACCTTCAGGTAGTTGGTCACCTGCGTCTCGACAAAGGGGCCGATTGAGTAAGAGACCGAATCATTCAGAAAATTCTGGTCGTAGTAGTTATAAACCGCGGCGCTTTCGATGCCGCCTCCGGTCGTGGAAGTAAAGGCAAAGTAGGCGCTAAAACTCAGCTCTTCGGCGTTCCGGTCGAGGTAATCGAACGTACTGGTCGTTGAGATATAGGTGTAGTGGTCGTACCCGAACGTCAGGACAGCCTTGTTGAGATCCCAAAGAACACTGACACCGGCGGTATTCTCGAAGCGGCCGTAATCGACGACGTTGCTTAACTGCAACTGTGCCACGGGATCCTGTTGCAGAGAGAAACGGTCGTGCAGATTGATCCGGAAATCCTGCACGAAGATATCGAAGGAAAGCTGCGAGCCGGGCTGAATGAGCACGCCGTTGGTATCCGCGTTCGGATGTTGGAGGTAGAACGAGTAGCCAATGCCAAGATCAAGCTTGAGCGTGTTGAGCTGCGTGACCGGCCAGATCGCGTCGATGTTGAATTGCGGGCGGATGATGACGTCCTCCTGCTTGTTCGTCTCAGCGAGATTGATGTTGTCGTTGTATTCGATGCCGGTGGTGATGCTGAAGAGGAAGCGAATCGGACCGACGAGCAGGTTATAAGGAATCTGCTCCGGGGATTGGCGGCGCGCCTCGGCGGCGGCCTCACCCGCGAGCGATGGGCGAACCGCTTCCTGTGCGTGAGCGGCCGAAGCCAGCAACAGCAGCACGCAAAGAGCGGTCAGCGCCGTCCGGAAGAGAACGTTGTTATGGGGTGTGGATTCCTTGCTCATATGAGTCAATCGCGATGTAGGTTAGCAAATGCGGTGCCAAAGCGCGGAGTGAGGAACAGCCCGCGCGGGCCCCCGGCCATGGGGATCGCTTGCCCCGCGAATGGAGCAGCGTCCTGCAAATTAAAGTTGGTTCCATGGCCGATTACGGCGGCTCTTTTACTCGACACGAAGAATTAGGGCAAGAGAAATCCGCCCCGGGGGCGTGCCGGTTTTATCCGGTTCGCGCAGGACAAAATCCCCGACAAAATATGCCGGTGGCTTGGGAAAGCTGCTAGCTCGCGACCGGCTTACAGACTCGCTCGCACCGCGTCAAGCTGTCCGGCGGAGCCAAGCTTCTCGTTTTTGTGCGCGATGAAGTTCGCGTACTCCTCAACGAAGATTTTGCCCGGCGGACGGAAGTCGAACTGCTCGGGATGATCGCGGAAAAATTCGCGGTGCACCCGTGTCCAGACGAGCCGGCCGTCGGTGTCGATGTTCACCTTTGTCACGCCGAGTTTTGCCGCGGGCAGATATTCGTTTTCGTCCACGCCGCGCGCGGAGGGATCGAGCTTTCCACCGGCGGCGTTGATCCGCTCGACTTCCTCGATCGGCACACTCGAGCTGCCGTGCATCACGATCGGCGTGCCGGGAATGAGCTTTTTAATTTCCTCGATGACATCGAAGTGCAGCCCTTGTTTGCCTTTGAATTTGTAAGCGCCGTGACTCGTGCCGATCGCGGCGGCAAGTGAATCGCAGCCCGTGCGCCTAACGAATTCAACCCCTTCCTCCGGATTCGTCAGGGAGGCGTGGCCTTCGTCGACCTTGATGTCTTCCTCGACGCCGCCGAGTTGGCCGAGTTCCGCTTCGACGCTGACGCCTTTCGCATGCGCGCGCTCGACCACCCGCTTCGTGATCGCGATATTTTCCTCAAACGACTCGTGGCTGGCGTCGATCATGACCGAGCTGTAAAAGCCCGAGTCGATGCAGTCGTAGCAACTCTCCTCGTCGCCATGATCGAGATGGACAGCGAAGATCGAATCGGGAAAAATCTGTTCCGCGGTCCGGATGAGCGCTTCGAGCATCCGCTTGTCGGCATATTTCCGCGCGCCTTTCGAGAGCTGGATGATGAACGGCGCCTTGCTCTGCATGCAGCCGCGGAAGAGCCCGAGGATTTGCTCCATGTTGTTAACGTTGTAAGCGCCGACGGCGAATTTTCCGTAAGCGACTTTGTAGAGTTGTTTAGTCGTGACGATCATGGCGCGGCCATTCTCGACTGCGAAGGCTTTCGGGGTCAACCCCCGCGTGCATAACTTGCCGGCGATGCGGCGCGATTTAGTCGCCGTTTTCCGCCACAGGCAGCATCACATTGACCGAGGTGCCGTGCGGATCGGAGTCGATATCGACGCGGCCGTTGTGATCGAAAACCGTGCGCTTCACGATCGGCAATCCCAAGCCCATCCCGCGGGCTTTGGTCGTGCAAAACGGCGAGAAAATTTTGTCCTTCAGGTCGGCGGAAATGCCGCTGCCGTTGTCGTGCACGGTGACGATGACGCCGCGCGTGTGCTGACCTTCGCGGACCGGTTTTGCCGAGACCGTGATGTGCGGTTTCGGCTGGCCGGAGCTGGCCTCGGCCGCGTTCGCGACGAGATGCACAAACGCTTCCGCCAGCGCATTTTCGTCGCCGACGATTTTCGGCAGGTCGTCCGGTAAAGTCGTCTCGATGGAGAAGCCGTTTTGCGTGAAACGCGAGCGCACGATATCGACGGCTTTCTTCAACGGCGGCCGCAAATCGATCGAGCGGAAATTCAATTCGGGAGGATGCGCAAAGTTATTGATCTGCTTGATGATCCGATCGAGCCGCTCAATTTCCTGGAGGACGATTTCATTGAAATCTCGACGAAAATCCGCGTCGTCGAAGCGCTCCGGGAGAAGCTGCGCAAAGGTCTTGATCGCGACCAGCGGGTTGCGCACTTCATGCGACATGCTCGCCGCGAGATCGGTCCAGAAAGCCGCGCGGTCGGTCAGTTCCTGCTTCTGGCGAAGCGTTTCCTCCGGCGTCAGATCCTGAATCACGGCCACCGCGCCTAACGAGTCGTTCTCGTGGAGCAAACGCCGCGTCTCGACGGAAACGGAACGGCGTGTGTGCGGCGCGACCCAACGCTCCATCGGAAGCGGACGATCGGTCTCAAGCGCCTCGCGCAAAGCGCTGCCGAGCCGGCTGCCAGCAGATTCCACCGGCCGGCCGAGGACGTCCGCCGCCGTGATCCCGAGGATAGTTTCCGCAGTCGGATTGAACCAGCGAATGATCGCTTCCTCATCGACCGCGACGATGCCGGGCGGGATCGATTCGAGGAGCGTTTCGGCGAGCGTTTTCTGAAGTGCGACTTCTTCGTTCAGGCGCGCATTCGTAAGCACGGTCGAGACGTGGTCGGCCAGGAGCATCAAGCCTTCGAGGCTTGAATAATCAAACGGCTGCCCCGTGAGACGATGGCCAAAAAAGAGCCAGCCGCTGATCCGGCCTTCGGTGTGCAAGGGCACGATCACTTCCGCGCCGAAACGATCGAGCGTGCGCCGGAGCAGTTGGCGCTCGGAAAGATCGACCGTGTTTGAAAGATGCGCGCGGGAGATGAGATAAGCGCGCGATTCGAGCCAGCGTACCAGTGGATCGCGCTCGCGATATTCGAGCTCGCTTGTCTCCGGCAGGCAACGCAAGCCGGCGCGCAGCTTATAGCGATCGCTCTGGCGCACGCGCGCGAAAAGTCCGACCCGCGACACCATGGCCGCGTCGGCCAAGCCTTCGACCACGCTGTGCATGAGCGCGTCGGGGGTTTCGCTGCGATGAAAGCCGCGCGCGAAACGCAGCACCGGCAAAGGCGTTCCGCTGCCGCTGCCGCTGGATGAGAGCGCTGCTTCCGTCGGCTCCGGCATGAGCGCGAAATTGGGCACGGCGGCGGTCGCTTCTTTCAGCGCGTTATTTTCCTCGAGCAAGCGCAAGTGATCGAGCGCGCGTTCGATCAGGCCTTGGAAACGCCGGCGATCCAGCCCAAGATCTTCCGCCGCGTAGAGTCCCGCCTGCTCGGCCTCGCGCAGCGGGTCGGAATGCGGCGTGCCGAGCGCGATGATGACCACGTCGGGCCATTCGTTCTGGACCTGCGGAAGCAGGTCGCGGATTTCCCGCGCGCGCAAATCCACGATGAGAAGCGCGGGATTATTCTGCTGCAACACGGCGGCCAGCCGATCCGGTTCCTGCACATGCCGGAGAAGCGCCTGATCGCGCAGATACGCCCGGCTTCGCCTAACGAGTTCGAGATCCTGCGTGTAGAGCAGACACGCCGCGGGGGAAATCATGCCGCCGCGACCTCCTCTTGGAAACGTGCAAGCGGGAGGAGAATGTGGAAGCTGGTGCCGCGGTCGAGTTCGCTCTCCACTTCGATCTGCCCGCCGTGTTCCTGCACGATCCCGTGGACGACGGACAGCCCGAGTCCGGTGCCATAATCTTTCGTCGTAAAAAACGGGTCAAAGACATGCGGGACGTCCTCGGGTCGAATCCCCGTGCCATCGTCCTGCACCGTGATGCGGAGGATTTCCTGCACGTCGTCCGCGGCCTCCGGCAAGGCGGTCGGCCACGAATCGGTCGAGGCGATGTCCGTGGAAACGGTGAGTGACCCGCTGGTTTTCATCGCGTCCAGAGCGTTAATGAAAAAGTTGAGGAACACTTGTTCGATCTGGTCTGCATCCGCGCGAATGGTATCCACTTCCGCATGCCAGGAACGAACTAATTTCACATCCTTTTGATAGAGACGATGGCCCACGAGGAGAAGCGCTTTTTCCAAAACTTCGTGTACGTGCATCGGTTTCAGCAGAGGTTTTGCGGGTCTGGCAAAGCGCAGGAGCTGATTAACTAACGAATCGATTCGGTCAACTTCGTGACCGATCAGCGAGAAGAACGTCTCACGAAAATCGGAGTCCTGATAACGCTCCGGCAGAAGCTGGGCGAAGGTCTTGATCGAGACCAGCGGGTTCTTGATTTCATGCGCCATCCCGGCGGAAAGCGTGCCGAGGCTCGCCAAGCGATCGCTCCGCCGGATCTGCATCTCGAGGCGTTTCAGCGCGGTGATATCGGTCAGCACCATCAGTGCGCCTAAGGGCTCGCCGGTTTGGCTATGAAAGAGGGAGCTGCTCGCGCGCAGCACCGTCGCCTTTTCACCCGCGCGCAAGACGATCTCGCGATCGCCCTGCCGCTCGCCGGCGCTCAACGTCAGGCTGAGCATCTCGCGCAACTGTTCCGGCAGATTGCTGATCTTGCGCCCGAGTAACTCCG
>JBDTIQ010000147.1:0-21978 GCA_039936335.1 Chthoniobacterales bacterium | reverse complement strand
TGGCCTCGGCAGGTTCTGAAGAATGGTCGGCGGCACCCCCGCATTCTGTAAGGTAGTCGTGCCGTTGGTCGGATCCTGCCAGATTACGCGGCGACTCACTCGCTGCCGCTAAACGGCCGCCGCAGACAGAAGTGCGGCTACCAGCGCGCTCGGACTAGATATTCTTGGCGGCCGCGCCGTGCGCCAAGGACGCTTCGCCTTTGGCCGCGATTCCTCTGCGCAGGATCAACGGATTTTTCCGGGCTGATCCACGGGCGAAAGCAACGGCGCCTTCACACATCTTCGCACCGAGGAGCGCGACTGCGGCGAACGGCAACGTCACCAGCCAGAAGGCGGAGACGCCGGCACTGAGGAAGGGCTCGGCAACGATCGATTTCCAGTCGGTGCCGTGAGAATCTAACGCGGAGTGTGAATAGGTGGTGATCATGGTGTTGGTATAATTGTCATACTTTCGAGCAGTTCCCATGCCGGAGCCGCGGCCCGTTTCGTTAAATTTTCCGGATTTGCGAAAATGACCGATCTCGCTCTGGCTAAACCATTTTCCGGCTAACGTCACCAGGGTGTAGCAGCATGCGTACCCATGAGCAGCCCGTGCTCCCATTGCTTGCCCTTCCCTTTGCCAGGAATGTTTCGGGGTTGCGTGCTGGGGAGTGGAAAACCCGTTTCCAGCTTGCACAGTCCGGCGCCCCCGAGTCCATTCCACGAATGCGTCGACCGGGCATCATCAGTCTGATTATCGGGATGGCTTTGGGATGCGCCGCTGGTGCGATGCTCGAGTCCCGCCAGAGCGGGCCGTCCCTTTCGGACAAGCCTTACGTTTTGAGCGTCAATCAGCGCACCGGTAAGCCCCAGCTGCACGTCAAAGGCCGGCCCGAGTTGGAGTAAGTCTGTCATCGCCGGTTCAGAAGCTTCTAAAGTGCCGGTCGCGGCTTTCATCTTTGATCTCGATGGCACCCTCGTCGATCCAAACGAGATGCACGTCGCCTCGTGGGAGGGCGCCTTCCGCCATTTCGGGAAGCGCTTTTCTCTCGAGCCGCTGCGCCGGCAGATCGGTAAGGGTTCCGATCAATACCTGCCGGAATTCCTCACGCCAGCGGAGCTCGAGCGTTTTGGAAAAGAACTCGGCGAGTATCGCTCTGAGCTCTTCAAAGAGGAATATCTCCGCTCCGTGCAACCATCCCTGAAAGTTCGAGAACTCTTTGAGTGCATCCCCCGCGCCGATAAGCCCATCGTCCTCGCTACTTCCGGTAAAACTCCGAGGCGAGTCACTACACAAAGCTGCTCGGGATCGAGCACCTGATCGCCGGCCAAACCACAGTCGACGACGCAGAGAAATCAAAGCCTGAGCCCGACATCTTCGCAGCGGCTCTCGCGCAATTGGGCGGCATCGCGCCTAACGAGTGTATTGTTATCGACGACACGCGCTTCCTGGCTTTTCTTCACACACTTATCGATGGGCCGGAACCGCGAGATTGGTCGCTATGACAGCGTTTCACCGGCATTCGGTACCAACCCGGGACCGACCGGCCGGATTTCGATCCGAGCGACGAAGCGGTCAACGGACTTTCACGGCGACCTTCAATGACTACGTTCGCCGGGAGTTGCACTTCGAGAGCGACCTCCCTTATGAAACCTTAACGAATGTGAGGCCGTGGAAAAACGCGGAGAACCGCTATCTCAATGTCGCGGAGGCTTTGCGTAAGGCGAAGAGTCGCAATCCCTACCTGAAGGTCTGGATCTGCCGCGGGCACTACGACCTTGCGACACCCTATTTTGCCGCGGTACACACGGTGAACCAGATGGAGCTTGATCCGTCGATTCGCAAAAACATTCATCTCACATACTACGAGAGCGGGCACATGCTTTACGTGTATCAGCCTTCGCTGAAGAAGTTCAAAGACGACTTCAGTAACTTTCTCGCCGACGTAATTATGCCACCGTCAGCTGCCGTCCGCTGGATGCAGCTGTAGGTTTTATCAGCGGCTATCAGTTAGCGGTTTCAGGGTGACTCGCTTCGCGCCCGTCGCCCGCCTGCGGCGCATCCAGAAGGCGCTGCCTTCGAGTCGTTCGCAGCGGGGGAAGGCCGCCTGCAGTTCAGGAGAGTGTGCGGCGAGAAGATATCCGCTGCTGACTAGCACTTCGAAGTCGGCATTACCGCTCAGGAAAGCTTGCAGGAGATATTGCGCGGTCCAGAAACGACGCCCTTCTATAACCCATTCCTTCGGGTAATCGAAAGGCAGAAAGATGTCGCACAACTGGACGATCACTCCGGTCTTCAGCCGCGGCAAGATTTCGAAAAACAGGGAATTCACATCGCTGCCTAACTTAATGACATGCGAAGTCTTGACCGAGAGAATGTCTCCGGGATCGAGCTCCGCAAATTTCGCGAGTTCCAGGCTCTTCATCTCCTCACGAAGTAACTCCTCAGGCTTTGTCGTAGGATCGAGAATGACCTTCTCCGGCCTCGGCTCAACGAAAAGCAACGTCCCGCGACGATTGGTGCGGAGCGCTTCCCGTAAAACAAGCGTGGATTGATTCCCGCCGATCTCCATCACGCGATTCGGCGAGGAGTGACGGACCATGCAGTAGGTGATCGCGGCATCCAGTCCTCCGTGACTTCCGTTGCTCGCGTTGGAATGAGTCATGGGGAGCTGTTCCAACTCTCTTCGATAGTCTGGAAAAATCTCGCAGACATATTTGCGCTGACTCGTCGGATTGAGATCGAACCCCGGAAGCTCCTGCGATTCTTCCCACGGCTTATCCGCCAGAGCCCGTGTCTCCGGGAGCGGCCCGTCATCGCCAACGGCGGTGACATGGAAGCCGCTTTCCTCCCATACGCGAAAGAGGTGCTCAAACTCCGGCTGGTCTAGCTGCGGTTTGATCAGGCTCGCGACGAAATTCCCAAAATCGCCGGGCTCCAGCTCTCCCGACCTCAGACGACTACTTACTTCCGACAGGAGTGGTCCGATCGGAAAAGTGCTGCGATGCACGCGGAGGCTCGCGAGCTTTCGGCGCGGCTCCCCTGCCTGGTAAAGATGAAAATCGTAATGCCGCCCGTCCTGAACCCACGATATCTCAGAATGGCCTTCAGGCCCCCTCCCGACGAGTTGCTCAGGACCGTCGTTATCGGAGACGACCAACTCCGCAGGCGCCGCCGGAGTTGTCTCCCATTGGATGACAGTCGGACTCGTGCCCGGGGGCAAAGGATTAGGCAAAGCCGTAATGTGGCCGCTGGGAAAAGGAGATTCGTTCATCTGCGACGCCTACGCAGATAAAGCAGGAACGAACCGCGTCAACCGCACGGTGAGAGCGTGACGCACGCGATCGCTTCCGTTGCGATAGCGCTATTCCTGAAGAACAGCCTGCCCGCTCCAGAGCCTACGGCGTCGCCTGAGGCGTAGGCGAGCCCGTTGCGCGGCTCATCTCCTGCGAAGCTCCCGGCCGGCGATCATGCGCATTGCTGGCTTTCAACCGCGCGCGCTCTGCTCGGTGCGCCCGCCGTTGCGCGGCGTTCTTTCTGTAGCGTGGATGAAGCCGGATGATTTTCCGCGATCCGTCGTGAGTGACATTGGGTGCTGCCGCCGGGGTGGGCGCGCTCACCGCGCTGGCGTTCGTGCCGGGTTGCTGTGCGCTGGCCGAGAGCGTCAGGCTGCCAACCAGTCCCGCCGCTAGTATTAATTGCACGAATTTCATAGTTTATTGCGGAATCCCTTGTGCCAGAAGCAACGTGTTTCGTTCCCTCCCCGGATGTTGGTGAGCGGAAATAAGCCCCTTCCCTGTAAACTTTCGACGCTGGCCGGGGGAACCGGTCGACTCTGGATGTCCGATTCTTCGTTAGGGCGAGGCACGCGGCGCGAGCCGCCTCCTCGGAGAAGTCTCTGAATAACCAGCAAACCAAAACCGACCAATTATCACGATGAAAAAGTTCACTACGTTAGTTATCAGCTGTTCGCTGGCGCTCGTCGCCGGCGCCATGGCGCAGCAGGACGATGCGCAGCAGCCAACACCGAATAAGAAACAAAAGCAGCACGAGAGAGCGCAGGCGCGGCAGGAACGCGGGACAAACGCCCCCGCTGCGGCGAAGGCTTCCGAAGCCGTTCCGCGCGGCCACAAGGGGCGCGCTGCGACAAATGTCCAACACGAGCAGAACACTCCGGCGACGACCAATGCCAGAACCCATCTACAACCCGGCACGCAAACCGAGGGACATCGCGCAAACCGCAAAGCACGAAGCGCGGCGATGGAAAATAAAAACATCCACCGAGCGCCTGTCGCAGAGAAAACAAATGCTCAGGCCGCTAAGAAAGCGAACGCCCAAAACGCGGGGAACCAAGCCACACCCAACAAAGGCGGGAAGACCAGGACTCCTGACGCTCAAGTGGTTCAGAAGATCAAGACCGAGCACTCCAACTTCCATGCGCAGGCCAGGCCGCAACAAGTCCCGAGTGTCACGTTCAAAAACAACTACCGGATCACGAACAGCCAGCACTGGCAGGGCGAACACTACGCCGCCTTCCGCAACTATCATCCGGAGCGTCACGACCGCGGCTGGTATCGCACCCGCTATAACCGCATTGAGCTGATCGGTGGCGGCTACTACTACTTCAATGCCGGCTATTGGTATCCAGCGTTTGGTTACGCCCCCGAGCAGTCCTACTATGCCTACAACGGCCCGATCTATGTCGGCCAACAGGCGGAGCCGCCCGATCGCGTGATCGCCGACGTCCAGGCTACCTTGCAGGACATGGGCTACTACAAAGGCGAAGTGGACGGCTTGCTCGGACCCTTGACGCGTGAAGCGCTAACCGGGTATCAATCGGATAACGGTCTCTACACCACGGCGGCGATTGATCAGCCCACGCTCGATTCACTCGGATTGAGTAGCTAGGCAAGAAGCTAACGATCAGTCAGAAAGCCGCCGGATCATCTCCGGCGGCTTTTTTCTTTCGCGGGTGCAAGATCGCGCGCCGTAAACCAGCCACGCTTAATCGTTCCGTGGCACGATATTAGCGCGAGCTTGCTCACGCTCAGATCGCTATACTTCTAACCGATGAGAAATAACTCTCACTACGTTGAGATCGCCTTCACTCTCAACCGCTCCGGCTCGATGCTCCGCTTGCCAGCAATCCGCGATCGATGGCTTTAACCGTTTCCTTATGGAACAGCAGGATACGAAAGGCCTCGCCCGCCTCACCCTTGACCTCGTGAATGCAGGTTGATCCAGTGAAGGCGCGCGGAGAAGGTTAGGGAAGGTTAGGGAAGTTTGGTTAAAAGAACTCAGAAGAGCTCCGCCCGTCATCCTGAGCGGAGCGATGGGCCCCGCAAGCGTCGTATGGACGCTTGATGACCTAATAATGTTGAAGGCACCCAAGTGAGGTCCTTCGCCGCGCTGCGCCGGCTCAGGATGACAACGCGCGAGAGTTGGGGTGATTGGTGAATGACAAGGCACCCCTCTTACCGTGGCGCAGCGTACGCCCGTGCTCGCGAGGTTTCCTTCTCTCAGCGTCTTTTCGTTCGCCTAATCCGCCGTGGCTAAACCGATGACTTGACCGTAATCGGTGTGCCCACTAGGACGGCGTCGAGAAATGGGCGCGCTTTCCAGGGGATGCGGATGCAACCGTGGGACCTTGGCTCCCTTGGCAGGTGGCCTTGATGCAGGCCGTAGCGGGGCGCGAATTCCATGAAGTAAGGCATGGGCGCGCCGACGAAATGAGCATGGCGCGGCTTGGGTCGCGCCGGGGTATCGACGTCCACCTTGATGATCCGGTTCGCGTTGTCCACGTAGGCTCCGTCGAGGCCGGGGCGATGATCGATTCTTTGCGGGTGATGTGGAAATGGCCCACTGGAGAGCGATGTCCTTCCCAGCCGCCGGAGATGCGGGAAGTGGCGAGCAACGCTCGGCCTGTATGGGTTTACGGCGGGTTCGAGACCGCCATTTCGCTCACGGCGTCGCAACCAGCCAGAGCGGTGAGAGGCGCAGCGATGGAGAATTCGGCGGGCGCGCGCAAATCGAACCGGTTTCTTCCGCGGCACAAGCACAAATCTCGCGAGATTCTTCCGATTTCGCCGTCGGCGAACCGCTCCGCGAGAGCCTTTCCTTTCCTAAACACCCGCGGCGGCCGGGTGTTTGATTTCTTACGACCCCACGCCCCCTCGCGCGCGTTTCCTTTCGGAACAAATATTATGAAACGAGAGACTGTGCAGCGAAGAAGCGGACGCAAGGAAAAGACTTATCCACTCGAAGGACAGAAACCGCCGTCCGGGACGAATGCCGAGATCGGCATGATCACGAAGGGTTCCGGAAACACAAAAGCGAACCAAATTACGAGCACGACGGATCGGCTGCCGCAGTCGGTCCCGAAGGAATTTCTCAACAATCTGGGCGAGATGCACACCGCGGAACGGGAGTTGACGCTCGCGCTCCCGCTCATCGCCGTGGCGGCGGAGTCGAAGGATCTCAAGTCTCTCCTGACTTTGCACTTGAAAGAAACAAAGGGTCACGTGAAGACGCTCGATCAAATCGCGAAGACACTGGACCGGGAGTTACCGACAAAGCGCTGCAAGCGGATGACGCAGCTGATCGCCGAAGGAGTGAAAGTGATCGGCCAGCGGCTGGTTGCCGGGGAGCAGGACGCGCAGTTCATCGCGGTGGGGCAAAAAATCGAGCGCTTCGAGATCGAGAGCTACAAGGGGCTCTGTGCGACGGCGAAGGAGAACGATTACGCGCATGAGTTTGCCCAGCTCCAGTCGATCCTGAACCAGGAAGAAATCGCGGAGACGCTGCTGGGCCAGCTCGCGCAGGGCAAAGGCCCGCTCACGCCCCTGATCGAGAAAGCATCGCTGAAACGAGCAGGCGCGAAGTCGGAGCGACTGCACTAACTGTGAGCTATTTGTTGCCGCCACACCTACCGCCTCGTTAAGTCGAGTTTGCAGCTCTAGCTACCCTTCCCGCACGCAGAGCAGGCAGCTCTTAAGCTCTCCACTGATATCGCAGACATAGTAGAGCGATGCGGCGTCGTAACTGTAGATAAGGGTCTCGCCGTGACGAGAGTGACTGATCGCCTCTTGCTTTATGATGTTTGGGATATGACGTTCGTTTATCCAAGCATCAAAGGAGTTAATGTCGTTGTCGTGAGTCTTGATCGTGACGGCTGAGCCGCCGACCTCGGCGACCGTCGAGTAAATGTCGAGCGGCACGATGACATCCGGCGTGGAAGCGGTCCGTTATCTGCCGAGCATCAAGTGGGGTATGACAACCTCCGGCGACAACATCGTAAAATCCATCCTTCGAGACATGCCTCACGGCATCCAAGATCAATACGCCGGGCTCAACGCCCGCTGGAGAGCGTAGCCACTCAGCCGGAGCGCGACGGCTGGCGGCCGGCGACCTACTGCTTCCCGCGTAACACTTCCTGGACTGACGGCGGAAGATGATCGGCGTTGCGCAGGAGTTCACTCACCTGCCAGATCTCTGTATCACTTAATTTCGGACTGAACGAAGGCATTCCGCTGAAGCGAATCCCGTTCTTAACCACCCAATGAGTTCCGCCAACCGGATCGTCGGTGACTCCTTTGGAGGGCGGAAGAAGCGGCGGAATGTGCGGATACATCCGCCTCGACATCGCGCTCGGACCCTGGCCGAAGCGGCCGTGGCAACCTATGCAACCGTTCTCCTTATACACTTGCGCACCGGTGAGGAAGGTTGCTTCGTCGGCCGCGACCGGTGATTTCTCGTCGCTGGCTTTTCCAATGGAGGACGCGAGGGCGTGATGCGCGATGTAGCGTTCCAGCGGAAGCGGCGGCCCATCGGTCGACATTTGCAGCCCGCCGCGAGTGAAATAGAGAAAGGCACCGCCGACGACAAGGCCAATGCCGAGAATGAGGCCGAGAAGGAATTTGATCATAAGTGAATGACAGATGTGGTGTCGATGCGGTTACCAAAATAGGAATCGCAGCGCGAGTCGCCTCTGCGTCCATCCGATGATTGCGCAGCGATTGATGAGCGACACGACGCCTGGACAAAGTAGGTTGTTCCATGCCCGCGCACGCTTCGGAATCCATGCAAGGCGCACAATGGCGGCCGATGACGGAGCACGATCTCGACGCCGTCGCCGCGATCGCGGCGATCGGGTTTCCGGACCACTACGAAGGACGCGACATCTTTGCGAATCGGCTCGCGGTTTTTCCCGCAGGTTGCTTTTCGCTCGGCGGCAAGAATGGCCACCTGTTGGGTTATCTCATCGCTTATCCCTGGCTGCGGGAATCCGCGCCAGTCTTGAACGGCCGCATCGAAGCAATTCCTCCAAACGCCGATCTGATCTATCTGCACGACCTGGCCCTGCTTCCGGAGGTGCGCGGTCTCGGCAAGGCGCGCGCGATCGTGGAGCAACTTGTGATATCGGTCCGCGCAGAAGGCTGGCCAGCGCTCGGGCTCGTTGCGGTGAACAACGCCGCCAGTTTCTGGATGCGGCAAGGCTTTCGCATGGTTGAGACTCCGGCGCTGCGTGCGAAGCTGGCAAGCTATGGAGCCGCCGCCTGTTATATGGTGCGCGAACTCTGAGGCTCCTCTCTAAACACGATGAGATCCTACCAGCTAAAAATCGCCGAGCGTGAAGAAGGACCTTACACCGAGGAACAGGTTTCGCAGCTTTTCGCTGACGGACGGGTGGATCGCTACACCCCCTGCCGCACAGTCGGCAGCGGAGAATGGAAAGAGATTGACGACTACCTGCCGATGTTGAAATACGGCACACAGCTGCCGCCGGCGACGGTTGTGGTGCCGGCGCCGGAAGTGCCAGCAGAAGCGAGGCCTGCAGCTTCAGCACCATCCATTCCGACGTTGACGAAGCAGGTGACTCTTGTCGATATCGATCTGCCCTTCTTTTCACTCGTTAGGCTCATGTTTAAGTGGGCTGCTGCCGGGCTGGTGGTCGGGATCTGTCTTATCCCGATTCTTATCATCCTGTGGGTTGTTCTCTTCGCCCTGCTTGCGCTCTTCTTTGGGAGCACCTTTTCGTTCCTGCATCGGCCGTAGAGCTAGCCGAAGAAGTCACGAAGGGCGCGCTTGAGCTGGCTGTAATCGACCGGCTTCGTTACGTGCGCAGCGAAACCGGCCGCCCGCGAACGCGAGATATCTTCGTCCATCCCGTAGCCGCTCAGCGCAATCCCGCGCAAGCCGGATTTATCCCGGAGTTGCTCCATCATTTCGGTACCGCTGCCATCAGGCAGACCCAGATC
This sequence comes from Chthoniobacterales bacterium, assembly GCA_039936335.1. Lineage (GTDB taxonomy): Bacteria > Verrucomicrobiota > Verrucomicrobiia > Chthoniobacterales > UBA10450 > Palsa-1392. The sequence continues at coordinate 12,741 of JBDTIQ010000147.1, read as the reverse complement.
CGAGACGACGAGATCGAAGGCCGCGCCGGCTGCCGCATGGAGCGCGCTTCCGTGACCTGATGGCCAGAGCCAGTCAGTAACTTGGATAACACCAAGAGAGTTGCCTCGTGATCTTCCACGAGAAGGAGTCGCAAAGGCTTGGTGACTTCGTCCGCGGAATGGTGCTGTGGCAGGTAGTCCTTTGCAGGTTCGCCGTTTCCAAAAAGCTCAGGGACCTCCGAGACACCTTGCGGCGCGGAGATAGCTCCCGGCAACTCTACGACAAAGGTCGCTCCCCGGTTCATCCCTTCACTCCTGGCAATGATTCGACCGTCATGCAGGTCGACGATCGCGCGCGCGATGGCTAACCCGAGTCCTACTCCGCCGAAACGATGCTCACCGGTCAGATTACCCTGCTCGAAAGGTAGGAAGATTTTCTCGATCGCCTCCTCTTCTATCCCGATGCCATTGTCTGAGACTTCGATTCGCAGGACCGGTTCGTCTGCTTCAGAGGTTTCGTTGCGGGTGCGAATGGAGATGCGCCCGCCGCGCGGGGTGAATTTCACCGCGTTGCGCAGAAGGTTCCAGATCACTTGCTGGAAGCGCGCCGGGTCGGTGACGAGACCGCTTAGCCGGGCGTCGAAATCCCGCTCGATCGCGATGGCTTTGGCAAAGGCATCATCGCGGATGATCTCGACCGCTAGTCCGATGAGTGAATGGGCGTCGCAAGGCTCGAGGCGGAGGCGGAGTTGACCCTGCGCGATCCGCGTGAGGTCGAGGAGATCGTCAATCAGGCGTGCTTCGAGAGCGATGTTGCGCTCCATCATGCGGAGGTTTTCGCGGGCGTCGAGCGGGAGGCGTTCGTCTTCGCATAAGGACCGGGCCATCATCAGGACGGGCGCCAGCGGGGTGCGCAGTTCGTGCGAGAGCGCGGCAAGGAAAGCGTCCTTTGCCCGACTCGCCGCCTCCGCGCCGCGCTGGGCGGTTTTTAGGTCGTGGATGTCGGTGTTCGTGCCGAACCATCGGACGATCTGGCCATTTTCATCTCGCATGGCCTGAGCGCGCACGAGAAACCAACGGTGGTCGCCGTCGTGCCGGCCGAGCCGGAACTCGACTTCGTAGCGTTCTCCGGTGGCGAGTGAATGCTGCCAGGCCTTGAGCGCGGTGGGGAGGTCGTTTGGGAAGACGAATTGCGCCCAGGCGTGGCCGAGGATCGCGGTCTCGAGATCTGCGCCGAAATACTGCACGCATTCCTGGTTTGCCCAATCGAGGGCGCCATCCGGGCGCGCGGTCCAGACCTGCAATGAAACGACTTCAGCAAGAAGATGGAAACGGTCGGTCGCGGAGGAGATCAAGGGGGCCGATTCTGCGTCATGCGGTGGAGGATGACAGGCGCGGAAACCGGGCGAATGGCGTGAGGCTGCGGCTGGCTCGCTGCCTAACGAGCCAAGGATATTTGGACGCCGTTTAGATGGAGCGAGGGGTTTTCCTGAGCTGGCGCAACGGCGCGTTGAATCACAGGGTTTCGCGGCGTCTCATGCGTGCTTACCACTTGGGAACGCTTGTGAGGTCCCTCGCTTCGCTCGGGATGACAGCTAGCCGGTGTGAACCTGCTGAGGAAGAGCGCGCCTTTAGCCTTCGGCGAGCTCTTTCGAGGTCAAGACCAGGCGTTCTACCCGGCTGCCACCACTGAGACTGGTGGCAATTTCCGGCACGTCCGCCAGCGTGACGTGGCCGTAGAAGTAGTGATCCGGCTCGACCAGGATGGTGACGCCATGGGCGCATTGGTCGAGACAACTCGATTTGCAGACGCGCGCCCGGAGTTGATTCAGACCACGCGCCGCCAGCTCTTCCTTCAGAGCCTGCTGCACGGCTTCGGAACCTTTCGCCGCGCAGGAGCCGCGCGGGTTATCCTCGGCGCGGCGGTTCGTGCAAACGAAAAGGTAACGGTCGCGTTGCGGCATCGCGGAAAGTCGGGCCGACCGTTTTCTGGTCAAATGAAAGGACGACCAGCGCGTCGTCTTCTCGTTCGGCGGCGGACGACGCCGGCCCTTCCACCTCGATTGTGTAACCGCTCCGGGGATTTCGTGTCATCGTTGGCTGGGATCACGATGCTGACCGCGCTCCCAGCCAAAGACTGGAACTATGAAGCAGCCGCGCATCTGTTGAACCGGGCTGCGTTCGGCGGAACGCCGGAAGAGATCGAGCAATGCCATGCGGAAGGCGCGGAAGCGTCGGTCGACCGCCTGCTGAATCCGCCCAGGCAACCTGTGAGGGTAAGTGACCGGGCTTGGAGCGAACCCCGGGATGCTACGGAAATGCGGCAGCAACTGCGTTCAGTGAAAGGCCATCCGCAGGAACAAACGGCAAAGCGCAAAGAACTGCGTAAGGAGCAGCAGAGCGAGTTGCAGGATCTCCGGACGTGGTGGCTCACTCGGATGCTCGATTCCGGCGCGCCGCTGGTCGAGAAGATGTCGCTTTTCTGGCACGGCCATTTCGCCACGAGCGCACAGAAGGTGAAGACTGCCTTCCCGATGTGGCAGCAGAACGTGTTGTTTCGCGAGCACGCGCTCGGGCATTTCCCCGCTCTGCTGCAAGCCGTATCGCGCGATCCGGCGATGATGGGTTACCTCGATCTCCAGCAGAGCAAGAAGGATCGTCCGAACGAAAGTTGGGCGCGTGAGGTGATGGAATTATTCAACCTCGGGATCGGGAATTACGCCGAGCAGGACGTGAAAGAATCGGCAAGGGCGTTCACCGGCTACCGCATCAATCAGCGGCACGAATCGTTTCGCTACGCCGTGCACCAGCACGACCCGACGCCGAAGACTTTCATCGGCCACACCGGCAACTTCTCCGGCGACGACATCCTTCGTCTGATCGTCGCGGAGCCGGCCTGCCCGCGGTTTATCGGGAGAAAGCTCTGGCGGTTTTTCGTGGAGGACGAGCCGTCGCCGGAGGCGGTGAAGAATGTTGCCGAGCTGCTTCGGCGCCACGATTTCGAACTGAAGCCGGCGCTGCACGAAGTCTTTCTCTCCGCCGATTTCTATTCCGATCGGGTGCGGCGGACGCAGATTAAGGGCCCGGTGCAATTCCTGGTGCAGAGCTGCAAGTTGCTCGGCACGTCGCTGCCGCCCGTGCAGGCGACGGATGGCGCGCTCCGCTCGATGGGCCAGATGCTCTCTTCGCGCCGCCAGACGTAAAAGGCTGGGATGGCGGGAAGTCGTGGATCAGCACCGGGACGCTGCTTTTCCGCTATAACTTCGCCAACTACCTCTTGAACGGAACCGGCCGGAGGAACAACGCGCCGGACGCACTGCGACGCAATCCGATCGACCTCACGCAGATCGCGCCGGAGGATCAGCGCACGAATCCGGAAGCGCTCTCGAGGAGACTGGCGCGACGGCTTTATCAGGCGCCGCTGGGTCCGAAACAGACAGCAACGATGCTGGCTTCCCTCAAGTCGCAGGACAAGAAACCGAGCGATGATACCCTGCGCCACGTGCTTGATTTGATGATGAGCACATGACTGTCAACTTACTTAAACTCTAAGGATCAATCAGTTAAGATATTTTTTTACGCCAAACATAAACACAGAATCTCAGGCTTTATGACGCCAACTCGGCACACTCGTCGCCGCTTTTTGCGCACTTTCTTGCTCGGCGCGGCCGCGTCCTGGACCCTTCCCATCTTCCTCGAGAAAACCTTTTTCACTCTCGACGCGATGGCCGCTGATTCGCTCACACGAGTCGCGACCGGACGAACCATCCTCGTCGTCCTGCAAATGGCCGGCGGCAATGATGGACTGAACATGGTCGTCCCCTACGCCGACGACGCTTACCACGTCGCGCGGCCGAAGCTGGCGCTACCAGCCGACAAGATTTTGCGGCTGGGCGATTACGCCGGACTGAACCCCAGGCTGAGCGGCTTAAAATCGATCTTCGACGACGGTCATCTCGCCGTCATCCAAGGCGTCGGCTATCCGAATCCGAACCGCTCGCATTTTCGCTCCACGGAAATCTGGCAGACCGCTTCCGACGCCAATCGCAACGAGGCCGACGGGCGATATTTCGATAATTGCTGTGCCGGCAGCGATCACACGGTTGGCGTCGCGATCGGGGCGGAGACGCCGCAGTCTTTCGCGGCGCGCATTCCGACTGGCGTAGTCTTCTCCAAGCCAGAAAACTTCCGCTTCAAGAGCAGCGGAAATTCCCCTTCCGAAACAAGCGAGGAAGCGTTTTATCGGCGACTGAATCAAGCCGACGAGGCAGAACCCGGAACGGCGGCACCCGAAGGCGACTCGATCGGCGCGATCGCCGGTGGGACAAATTCCGATATGAGCGCGGTCGGTTTTCTCCAGCGGGCGGCGCTCGACGCGCAACCCAGCTCCGACAAAATTCTCGCGATCATCCGCAAGTCGAAATCAACCGTCACCTACCCGCCCGGTCGACTCGCGAACAGCCTGAGCCTGATCGCGCGTATGATCGGCGGCCGTCTCACGACACGCGTTTATTATGCGAGCCAGGGAGGTTTCGATACGCACGCCGGCCAGCTCTACGCGCATGATCGGCTCATGAGCGAGCTGAATGACGCACTCACCGCCTTCGTCGCGGATCTCAAACACCAGGGAAACTTCGATCGCGTGCTGCTGATCACATTCAGCGAATTCGGCAGGCGCGTGCAGGAGAACGCGAATGGCGGGACCGATCACGGGGCCGCCGCGCCGATGTTCGTGCTCGGCGGGCGGGTGAAGCCAGGCCTCTTCGGCAGGTATCCCAGCCTAACGAACCTCGATCAGGGCGACCTGATGTTCCATACCGACTTCCGCAGCGTTTACGGAACGGTGCTCGACAAATGGCTCGGCGCTCCGAGCGAAAAAGTGCTCGGCCGGAAATTCCCCGATCTGGCCCTTGTCTAAATTTCCCGGAAAGTGCGAGATCGCGGAGGTTCTCCCGATCGAGCGTAACGAACCTTAGCGACTGATGTATCTCTGGAAATTTCGCGCGAATCCAGCCTGGCGGGCTGCGCATGAGGAGGCCTGTGAGGAAAATTATTCCGGCGAGGTCGCGGTGACCTCACTTCCGGGCAAAGCGCGTGCGCTCTTTCAGGTCACCTGTCGATCGAAGGCGCAAGCACAGCGACTCGTTAGGCAATTCGGCGGCACGGTGGAAAAGCTGCCGCGCAATTGGCAAACGAAATTCCTCGGCAATGCGAAACGTGCGCCCCTCCGCATCGGGCAACGGCTCGTGGTCGTGGCGGAGCCGGATCCCCCTGAGCGAAGCGAGCAACTGATCATTCCCGCGGCGGGCGCTTTCGGCACGGGTGAACATGCCACGACCGCGCTGTGCCTGCGGATGCTCGAGGAAACGTCGCGCAAGTTGCCAGCCGGTTGGAGCCTGCTCGACGCCGGAACAGGAACGGGCATTCTCGCCCTTGCGGCGCGCCATTTCGGAGCGAAGAAAGTCCTTGGAATCGACAACGATCCTCGTGCCGTTGCGCACGCTCGCCAGAACGCGCGCCGGAACAAAATCCGCGGCGCCAGGTTCGTTAGGCTTAACTTTCTCGACTGGAAGCCGCCGCAGCGTTACGAGATGATCAGCGCCAATCTTTTCAGCGAACTCCTGATTCAGGCGCTCCCGATTTTTCGCCGCACATTGCAATCGGGCGGCACGGTGATTCTCTCCGGAATTCTGCGTGAACAGGCCCCGAAAGTGATCCGGGAGCTCGGCCGCGCCGGATTCGTTCTCGATCGCCAGCGCCGACGCGGCAAGTGGATCGCGCTCCGCTGTCACCCCCGCTAACGAAAAGAAAACCCAGTTGAACGCTCGTTAGTCGCGGCTAGGTTGCGGCCGTCCGAGCGACTTCGAATGCCTCCTCCCGGCGGCCGAGCTCCCAGCCGCTCCGCCGCCTTTTATGCCGACTGAAGAACTTTCGTACGTCATCGTCACGCCCTATTCGATGCGCAAATCGCGCACGGGCGGGATCATCGCCCGCCTTGTTTCCCGCACCGGTCTGGACCTTATCCGCGGCCGCATGTTCGCCCCCGGGAGCGAACTCGTTAGGCGTTATGCTGAGACGATCGTGACTGAAAACGACCCGCGCCATCGCGCGACGCAGGAGCTGATTCGCGATTATGTCCTAAAGAATTTCACCGGCATCGTGAACGGCCAGCGCGCCCGCGCCCTGCTCCTCGTCTTTCGCGGCGAGGACGCGATCCGAAAAATTCGGGACGCCGTCGGCCACATCGAGCACGAGCGGACGAGCGGCGAGACGATTCGCGACACGTTCGGCGATTACATTACCGACGGCGCCGGCAAGGTGACGTATTTCGAGCCGGGCGTGCTCGCGAAGTTCGATGCCGCGGCGATCGAGCGCGATCTGAAACTCTGGACGGAATATTCCGATAGCGACGGCGGGATCCTCGATGACGTGATCGAGTTCCCTGCGAGCGACAAAATCGAGAAGACGCTCGTGTTGATTAAGCCGGACAACTTTAAGTTTCCAAATTCCCGCCCCGGCGGCGTGATCGAGCTATTTTCCCGCAGCGGCCTCTACATTATCGGCTTCAAGGTCCACCGGATGAGTGTCGCGCAGGCCGAGGAATTCTACGGCCCGGTGCTCGATGTTCTGAAAGAGAAACTCGGTGCCGAGAAAGGATGCGGCGCATGGGAAGATGTCGTCGAGTTCATGTCCGGCGGGCGCCCGAGCGATGTCGCCGAAGGCGAGCGCGGCGAGCCGGGTTCGGAAAAGATCATCGCGCTGGTTTACCAAGGCGTCGATGCAGTCCGCAAAATCCGCGATGTGCTCGGACCGACCGATCCGAGCAAGGCGCCTCCGGGTTCGATCCGGAAGGAGTTTGGCCAGAACATCATGGTCAATGCCGCGCATGCGAGCGACTCGGCCGAGAATGCGCAGCGCGAGATGAAGATCGTGCAGGTGCGCGAGAACAACCTAAAACCTCTGATTGAAAACTTTTACGCGCGCTCCTAGTTTGCGCTCCCCTTTTTCGGAAAACTAACACTTCGGCTATGGAAATCTCGACTCGCGCAGCACAACTCACTCCCTCACTCACTCTTTCGATCGACAGCAAAGCCAAGGCGATGAAGGCCGATGGCGTCGATATTTGCGGATTCGGCGCGGGCGAGCCGGACTTCGATACACCCGAGCACATCAAGCAGGCGGCGATCACGGCGCTCGAGCAGGGTTTCACCAAATACACACCCAGCTCTGGTCTCCCGGAATTGCGCGAAGCGATCTCGAAGAAATTCGAGACCGATAACAACCTCGAGTATCGGCCGAGCCAGGTGATCGTGAGCGACGGCGCGAAGCATTCCTGCTACAACGCGATCCTCGCGACCTGCGAAGCGGGGGACGAAGTCATCATCCCGTCGCCCTATTGGGTGAGCTATCCGGAGATGGTGCGGTTGGCCGGCGCGGAGCCGGTCTTCGTGCAAACCAGTGAGCGGAACGGCTGGAAGATGAGCGCGCAGGAGTTTGAGAACGCGATGACCCCGCGCACGAAAATGGTCATCATGAACTCGCCGAACAATCCGAGCGGCGCGGTTTACACGCGGGAAGAACTGGAAGCGATCGTCGAGGTCGCGGCCGAGGAAGATATCTACATTTTATCCGACGAGATCTACGAGAAGCTCGTTTACGACGACGCGAAACACGTCAGCATCGCCTCCCTCTCGAAGCAGGCCTACGATCTCACGATCACAGTCAACGGCTTCAGCAAATCCTACGCGATGACCGGCTGGCGGCTCGGCTACATGGGCGCGCCGGAAGCGGTTGCCAAAGCGGTCGATTCGATTCAAAGCCACAGCACTTCGAACCCCTGCTCGTTCGCTCAAAAAGGCGGGATCGCCGCGCTGAAGGGCGATCAGCAGGCGATCTCCGACATGCACGACGAGTTCGATATGCGGCGCAACTACATGTATGACCGCATCTCGAAGATCGCGAACATCACCGCGGTCAAGCCGCAGGGTGCGTTCTACGTTTTGGTAAACATCAGCCAGCTCGGCCTCACCTCGCAAAACTTCGCGGACCGGCTCCTGAGCAAAGCCAGTGTCGCCGTCGTACCGGGCGCGGCTTTTGGCAATGATCGCACGATCCGTCTGAGCTACGCCACGAGCATCGACGTCATCAAAAAAGGCCTCGATCGGTTCCAGGATTTCTGCCGCACACTGTAGTTTGCCTGACGCCCGCTAATGAGCGGCGCCGCGCCTGCTCACTTTGTCATCCTGAGCGAAGCGAAGGACCTCACAAGCGTCCTGCGGTCGCGATGACAACTAACGCCAAAAGCCGATTGCGAGGTCCTTCGCCGTCTGCGCGGCTCAGGATGACAAGGTTGTGAACGCGCCGTCGTTAGGCCAGCTTTCCCTCCTGCTCCACGCCCACCTCCCATTCGTTAGGCATCCGGAACACGAAGACTTCCTCGAGGAAGATTGGCTCTTCGAAGCCGTCACCGAAAGCTACCTCCCCCTCCTGCGCGTGATGCGCCGGCTCGCCGCTGACGGCGTGCCTTTCCGCCTCACGATGTCGCTCACGCCGCCGCTCTGCGCGATGCTGCGCGACGAGCTTTTACAGCAGCGCTATCTGCGCTATCTCGAACGCGCGATTGCCCTCGCGCGACACGAAGTGGAGCGCAACCGCCACCACGCGCAGCTCTCCGGTCTCGCGCAGTTTTACCTGCGTTTCTTCAGCGAAGCGCGCACCTTTTACGAAGAAACGCTCGCGCGTGATCTCGTGAGGGCATTTCGCGAACTTCAGGATGACGGATTTCTCGAAATCATCGCCAGCGCCGCGACTCACGCGTTCCTCCCTGCGCTCCAGAATTTTCCGGAAGCGCAGCGCGCCCAGATCCGGATCGGTTGCGACAGCTACCGGGAAAGTTTCGGGCGCGAGTCCACTGGTTTTTGGCTGCCGGAATGCGGCTATAGCGACGGGCTCGATTCACTTCTGCAGGAAGCGAACATCCGCTGGTTCGTGGTCGACACGCACGGCCTGATGTTTGCCGAACCGCGTCCGCTCTTCGCTTTCTTCGCGCCCTGTTACACGCCGGCAGGACCCGCGGTTTTCGCGCGCGATCGGGAGTCAAGCCAGGAAGTCTGGAGCGCAGAATCGGGTTACCCGGGCGATCCCGCTTATCGCGATTTTTATCGCGATATCGGTTATGATTTGCCGGTAGAGGCGCTCCGACCATTCGTTAGGCCGATTGGCACGCGCAAGTTTAGCGGGATCAAATATCACCGCGTGAGCAGCGCGACGGAAGAAAAACAATTTTACGATCCCGCCACGGCGAATGAGCGCGCCGAAACGCACGCTGAAGATTTCTATAACAAACGCCGCGCGCGCTTCCGCGAGGTCGCCGCTTCGGGATTCACGCCGATCGTGCTAGCGCCATTCGATGCGGAACTTTTCGGTCACTGGTGGTTTGAAGGTCCGCACTTTCTCGAAACGCTTCTCCGTCGGGTGACGCGCGGACCGCAGGACCTTCGGCTCGCGACGCCGGGCCAATTTCTCGGCGCACATCCGGCGCAGCAAATCGTTAGGCCAAGCCCGTCGAGCTGGGGTGAAAACGGTTTCAGCGGCGTCTGGTTGAACGAGAACAACGCCTGGATTTATCCCCTGCTCCATTCCGCGACGCGGCGGATGATCGATCTGGCGCGGGATCACCGAACGACGAGCGATCCACTGGTCGAGCGCGCGCTGCGCCAGGCCGCACGTGAGCTGCTCCTCGCCCAATCAAGTGACTGGGCGTTTCTCCTGAAAACGCGTACCGCACCGGAATACGCGAGGGCGCGCACACGTGACCACCTGCGACGTTTTGCCGGTCTCGACGAACAACTGCGCGCCAAACAAATCGACGAAGTCTCTCTCGCGGAATGCGAAGATCGCGCTCCGATTTTCCCTCATCTCGACTGGCGCTATTATCTTTAGCTCGACTCCACATGCGCTCACTCGTTCTCGTCGTTTTCCTGCTCGCCACCGCGCTCGCGTTCGCGCAGGAGCCAGCGACGCCGGCTGCCGCGCCGACGGCGTCACCGCGAGTCGTTAGGCTGCATTTCGCGGTGCCACCGCTCGAAGGCACGATCAGTCTCGGGATCTACGACACCTCTGGAAAATTGGTGCGTGTGCTGCATCGGGAGGACACCGTGAGCGATTTGATTGAAGGCCACGATGCTCTCGAGACGACCTGGGATGGCAACGACGACGCCGGCAATCCGCTGCCCGCCGGCCGCTACCACGCGCGCGGCTATCTCGTCGGCGATGAGGTGAGAGTTGAAGGCGTCGAAACCTATTTCAACGATTGGGTAATGGGCGAAAATTCGCCGCGCATCGCGCACATCGAGCGCATTGCGTTTCGTGATGGCGCGCTTCACCTCACCGCCACCACCGCAGATGGGAAACGCGGCGAGTTTCTCTTCGATGCCGCGCAGAAAAAACTCCTGCCCGTCTCGCAACCGCTCGCACCTGAACCCATTCCACTGTCTGCCGCCGCGCAATCTGCGTTAATCAATCCGGTCGCGTCGGCGCCGGGGGAGGAGGGCAGCCTCTGGGCGATCAGCCACGTCGCAAAGGACGAACCGGCGCTTGAAATTGTGCAGGTCGCAGCGACGGACCAAAGCGGCGCTCCCATCCTCCGCACACTTGCGATTGAGCCGGCCGCTCCGCAGCCCGTTGGGATTGCCGCCTCGCCTAACGGCGATCACATTTACCTCCTCGAGGATTCACCTGCTCTGCAGCGCGTTCGTAGTCTTTCGCTCCTCGCAACCGAAGTCGGCGAAGAGCAAGCAACCTCCGATTGGAAAGTGGATTTCGACAAAGAGATCGTCGCTCACAAAAATTTCGCGCTTCAGAACGGCAAGCCAGTCGTGGCTTCGCCTAACGAGTCGCCGAAAGGACCCGCAAACCTCCCGCAAAAGCTCCGGCCAAATCCACTGGAGCGCGACCTTCCGGGGAGAATCGCGCTCGCCGTCGGCTTCGATGCAGATGGCAGCTTTCTCAAAACGGCGGACGGGCTCCCGCTCCGCACGATCAGCGATACGCCGAATCTCACCCGCGTTCTCCTCGTCAGGCAGGCGGAGAACGCGGCCGACGTCTTTCAGGACGACCGTGCGGTCGTTGAGCAGTTCCGTATCACCCATCTCGACCAGATGCTTGCCTTCGACTGCGGCGAATTTGATCTCAAGTAGCAGGATGGCGCGCGAAATTATCTACTTCGATCTCGAGACGCAACGGACGGCGAACGACGCCGGCGGCTGGGATCGCAAAGGCAACATGCAGATGTCGGTCGGGGTGATCTACAGCACGGGAACCGGCCGCTATGAGATCTTCAACGAAGCGCGGGTGCACGAACTGATCGAGCGCCTGCGTCAGGCCGACCTCGTTGTGGGGTTTAACGTGCTCAACTTCGATTACCACGTGCTCATGGGCTACACCGTACTCGATCTCGCGCATGAGTTGCCGACGGTCGATCTCATGGTCGATATGGAGGCGAAACTCGGGCATCGGCTTGGGCTCGACGCGATCGCGCAGGCGACGTTAGGCGTGGGGAAAACCGCGATGAGTCTGGATGCGATCAAGTGGTGGCGCGAAGGCCGCTTCCTCGAGGTCGCGGAGTATTGCTGTTTCGATGTGAAAGTGACGCGCCTCGTGCACGAGCATGGCTGTCGGCACAAGGAGTTGTTTTTCCACGATCGCTTCGCGCGCAAGCAACGCGTCGAGGTCGATTGGGCGCATCTGTAGAACACCCAATCGAGTGCGGTCATCCCGAGCGGAGCACGGCGCCGCCGAGGGATCCCGTCGAGCTGCCGTGACGCGAAAATGCAGGTGAGTGAAATCGGCGCTTCTCGGAAAACCACCGGGAACCTTCGACTGCGCTGCGCTCCGCTCAGGATGACACGGGAACGCGCCTAACGAACCTCGACCTCGATCGGCAGGCAGTGATTGATCTCGTACGTCCCGCGATCCATATCGCGCTCCAGCGGTTGGACGCGCCCGCGGGAATCGGTCGCACGTGCCTTCAAGATATAGCGACCTACCTTCGCCGGCGTCTGCCAGTCCCACTCCCAGAGTTGCCAGCAATTTGGCGCCAGATGTTTGCCCAACGACGCGTCCGACCAGGTGGCGCCGTCATTGGTACTGATCTCGACCCGGGTAATCTCGGCATCGGCTGTCCAAGCCGCACCTGTGACTTTGTAAGTTGAAGCCGCCGCGATGATTTCGTTGATTCCAGGCCGCGCGATCGAGGCTTTCACCTGCATCTGCGTGATTGGCACGAGCCCAATCCCCGTGGCATCGCGCTGCCAGAAAGCGTAATCCACCGTCTGATAGTAGCCATTGTAAGGCTGCTCAGTCACAATGATGCGCTGGAGCCATTTGACCGCCGCCATTCCGAACCAGCCCGGCACGATCGCGCGCAGCGGAAATCCGTGCGACGGGGTGAGCGGCTCGCCGTTCATCTCGAGCGCGAGCAGGACGCCATCGAGCGCTTTGCCTAACGGGACACTCCGCGCGTAGTGAATTTTGCCGGCCGGTTTCGGCGATTCGCTGATCGTCCCGGAATCGCCGCCTTCGAGCACGACCTCGACCGCACTCTCTTTCACGCCCGCCTGGCGCAGCACTTCGCCTAACGAGACGCCGGTCCACTCCGCGTTCCCAACCGCGCCGAGTTCCCATTGCGTGCCCTTCACTTTCGGGACGAGAAAAATGCGGCCGTTACCAGCGCATTCGAGGGTGGCCGGGACCGTTGTCATC
>JBDTIQ010000146.1:0-9199 GCA_039936335.1 Chthoniobacterales bacterium | reverse complement strand
CGCAACTTCCAGCTCCGGCCAAGCGCGCCGCAAAGCCGTTTCCACCAGCCGCGTCTGCGCCAGCGCGAGCTCGCTCCCGCGCGAGCCGAGGACAATTCGCTCCGTCACGATTCCGACGGCCGTAGTTCCAGCGCCGCTGCTTCCCGCCGCGCTCGTGCCGAGGTGAACCAGCCGCTGAACTCATCGACGTGGCCGGTGATGATCTCCTCGCCGTCGGCGATCTGCTGGCGACGTTGCGCGAGCGATTTTTGCGCGATCGATTGCAGCGAATCGATGTCGTAAAGGAAGACGCCTTCCATCTCGTTCACGTCCGGCGAGACGTCGCGCGGGACCGCGATGTCGATGATGAAGAGCGGACGATCGAGTCGATCGCGGAGGAGTGGTCCGAGGTTTTCGCGGGTTACGATGGGAAGCGGAGAAGCCGTTGAGGAAACTAAAATATCAACCTCGTGACAATGGGCTTCCCAGCTTTCGATCGGCACCGCACGGCCGCCGACTCGCGCGGCTAGCGCCTCGGCGCGTTCAAGCGAGCGGTTGCTCACGCGCAGGTCGCGCACGCCCCGTTTCACGAGTGCGCGCGCGGTCCGTTCGCTCGCTTCGCCCGCGCCTAACAAGAGCACTTTGCGCGTCTCGAAGTTGCCGAAGATTTGCTCCGCCAGATCGACCGCGACCGAGCCAACCGAAACGGCGCCACGGGTGATCTCGGTGCGCGTGCGCACCTGTTTCGCGACGCGAAACGCGCGCTGGAAAAGCCGGTGCAGAAACGGCCCGGCCGCGCCGGATTCACGTGCGGCGGCATAGGCTTTTTTCGCCTGGCCGAGGATCTCGGTCTCGCCGATCACCATCGAGTCGAGGCCCGAGGCAACCCGGAAAAGATGCCGGACACATTGCTGCGCTTCGTGGCGATAAAACGCGTCCCTTTCCTCGCCTAACGATGCGCCCGCGGCGAGCAGGCAATGCGCAATCCGATCGGTCGGGATCGATTCCTCCGAGGCGGCATAAACTTCCACGCGGTTGCAGGTGGTGAGGAAAAGCGCTTCCGAGCAGCCGGCCGTTTCGCGTAGGACGCGATCGATTTCCGCGTGGCCGATGAAACGCTCGCGCGTCTCGACATTCGCAGTGTGATGGCTCAGGCCGACGCAGAAGAGATGCATCACATTGAGTGGGCTTGAGAGAGGAAGGTGATCCCCCAGAGGAGAGTGAGCGCGCCGCTAAATGCGACGACGCAGAGCGCGGCGATCCGCCGCGGCGCGGTCGTGCCGAGGTGCCGCGCGAGCAGGATGGCGCCGTAGAAAATCCACACGCCTAACGACCATGCGACTTTGCCGTAGGGCAGCGGCTGGCCCGTGAAGAATCCGGCCGCGAGCCCGACCGTCAGGAGCACAAAACCGACCCAGACGAGCCGGGTGATCGCCGCAAAGAGATCGGTCAGCGGCGGAAAATGGTAGAACATCGAATTGAGCTCGCGGCGTTTCAGTTGGCGCTCCTGCACGAGATACATCAGCCCGGCGACGCAGGCGAGCGCGAAGGCCCCGTAGGCGATGAGCGAGATGGAGGCGTGCAATTCCAGCCACGGGGTCGGCGCGTATCGAAGTGGATGGCGCACGTCGATCGGCGCGAGGAGGGCGAAGGTTTGTAATCCGAAGACGAGCGGGGCCGTGAACGCGCCCATTAACGAAAGCCGATAAGTCGGCCCGATGAGCAGGTAGATCAGCGAGACCGACCAGGCGAGAAAGATGAAAACCTCGAAGAGATTCGTGATCGGGCAGCGGCCGAGCGCTTCACCGCGCAGATAGAGAAACGCCGTCTGAAAAACAAACCCGAGCGCGATCGCGAAGAAGTTCAAACCGGCCGGCCGATAACCGCCGCCGCGGATCGCGATCACCGTCCGCACCATCGCGAGAAAAAAGCAAAGCGTGGCGACGATGAGCAACTCGCGGTCCATTGGGAGGACGAGTGTAAAAGCGAGCGGCCCAGTTGGCAATCACCCGCCGTCGCGGAGCCGTGGGCGCAGTTCCTGCTTTTCCGGGAATGGAAATGAAAAGGCTGCCTTCCTCTCGACCGGTTTCCAACGAAGCCCGGCCTGCTTCCAAACCACGTCGGACCCAAGATCATCCCGAGGCGCAGGCGCTCCTCCGCAATCTCGATCGACTTTACGAGCGCCTCCGGAAACGCGCGCAAGCCGAGTGGCTCCGGAGCCATGCCAGCGAAGATCCGAGTGATGCCTGTGTCAGCGTGCGGATCAAATGCGACAACGGCGAAGAATTCACGGTCTCAGGGAAAAGCCGCGCCGGGAAGCCCTGAGGGGCAGCCGCCTGTTTGTCATCCCGCCGCGGGCTGAAAACGCCGCCGCTGTTCGCGCCGATTTGAGGAGGACGTTTTCGCGAGAACGTTCTTTTCCTCTTCCCTTCTGCTTCCCTCTGCACCTCGGCGGTTAAATTTCCAATCGCCAGCGGTTCTGGTTTCGATTTGTAAAGGATGCGATCAGATAACGAGCGGGACGTGATCATCATTGGCGGCGGAATCGCGGGAGTGTCGGCGGCGATTTACCTCGGGCGCTCGCAACGCGACACGCTCGTGATCGATTCCGGCCATTCGATGGCGAAGTGGGAACCGGAAGTGCGCAACTACCTCGGCTTTCCCAAAGGAGTTTCCGGCGAAGAGCTGCTGAAGTTCGGGCGGCAACAGGCGCAGCATTATCAGGTGAAGTTTGCGCGCGATGAGATCAAAAGCGTGCGGCGTCGGAAGGTCGGCTTCACCCTGCGCGGGCGCCGCACCAGTTACCGAACGAATCGCCTGCTCCTGGCGACAGGCATTTTTCATCTTCCGCCGAAGATTTCCGGAGTGAGGGAATGCCTCGGGCACAGCATGTTCTTCTGCAAGGACTGCGACGGCTACCGGGTGCGCGGCAAGCGGATCGCGATCTGCGGCGCCAACGACGAAGCGGCCGAGTACGCGCTCGGGATGTTAAGCTATTCCGCCTGCGTCGTCATCGCGACGAATGGCGAAAAGCCGCGCTGGAGCCGCCGGCACGCGGGCTGGGTGCGCGAGTACGAAATCCCGATCTACGAGGAGAAGATCACGCGAGTGAAGCACCGCGGCTGCCAGGTGCGCGGGCTGTGTTTGGAAGGCGCGAGTGAAGTGCGGATCGACTCTATTTTCACGACGCGCGGCGACGTTTTCCACACCGAACTCGCGGAGTCGTTAGGCGCGAAACTCGATCGCGATGGCCAGATCGAGGTCGATCGATGCATGCGCACGAACGTGCCGCGGCTTTACTCCGCCGGCTGCGTGACGCCGGCGAATTGCCAGATGATCATCGCCGCCGGGCAGGGCGCGGCCGCGGCGCAGGCGATCAACCGCGATCTCTTCGAGGAAAGCCTGCGCATGCATTCGCTCCGGCGACTGCGCGAGGAACAGATCGAGGAAGAGCGGACGGTGCCGGAGGAAAGCTGATTAATCCGCTGCGGCAGGTTGTTAGGCGACGGTTGCGGAGCTGATACAGAAACTCCGCGGAATCCCTCGACTGCGCTGCGCTCCGCTCGGAATGACGGCGTCATCGTTGCCGTCACAAAGAAGAAATAGAGGAGGGCGAGGCTGGCAAACGGCGACCGGTGCGAGCGGGAAAACGCCTAACGAGCGATGCGTAAATCGCTCGACGCGAAGTGCGCGAGCGGCGGGCGTCGCGACCGTTGATCATCTGATTCAGCGGCCCGGTCCGCTCGTTAGGCAGGCAGGAGCGCGCGATTTTCGCAGGAATTTTGTCTCTTTCTTCTTGAAAACTTCCGCCGAATAATGAGTGTCAGCACCGCAAACCATGGACGCCTCTTCTTCCGTCGCCGCTCACCCGCACCACGATCCCCACGCTCATACCGAGCACGATCATCATGAGCTCGGTTGGTGGCGAAGTTATATTTTTTCGACCGATCACAAGGTGATCGGCATTCAATATCTCCTCACCGGACTTTGCTTCCTGCTCTTCGGGTTTTGCCTGATGATGATGATGCGGTGGCAGCTCGCCTATCCGGGCGAGGCGCTGCCGGTGATCGGGAACCTGATCGGAAATCTGCTCGGACCCGGCGCCATGAACAATGGCGTGATGACGCCGGAATTTTATAACTCGTTAGGCGCGATGCACGGCACGATCATGATCTTCCTCGGGATCGTGCCGGTGGGCTTCGCCGCCTTCGGGAATTTTGTCGTGCCGCTGCAAATCGGCGCGCCCGACATGTGTTTCCCGAAGATCAACATGGCGAGCTACTGGGCCTACTTTGTGGGCGGCGCGATCATGTTCGCGAGCTTTTTCGTGCCGGGCGGCGCGGCCAAGACCGGCTGGACTTCCTACACGCCGCTCTCGGTGGTTGTGGACCAAGGACCAACCTACGACCTCATTTTGAACGGCCAGACGATGTGGCTGATCGCGTTTATTTTCCTGATCACTTCGTCCTTGTTAGGCTCGGTCAACTTCATCGCCACGATCATCCAGTTGCGAGCCAAGGGCATGACCTGGATGCGGCTGCCGTTTTTTGTCTGGGCGCAGTTTGTGACGGCGTTTTTGCTTCTCCTGGCCTTCCCGCCATTGGAGTCGGCGATCATCATGCAACTAATGGATCGCGTCGCGGCGACGAGCTTTTTCCTCCCCAGCGGCTTGGTGGTGAACGGCGCCGCGGTCTCCGTCAGCGGCGGGGGCAGTCCCCTGCTCTGGCAACATCTCTTTTGGTTCCTCGCGCATCCGGAGGTTTACGTGCTCGTCTTGCCGGCGATGGGAATCGTGGCTGAGATCCTCGCAAACAATACGCGCAAGCCGCTCTGGGGTTATAAGTCGATGGTCCTCGCGATCCTCGTGCTCGGTTTTCTCTCCTTCCTCGTCTGGGCGCACCACATGTGGCTCACCGGAATGGGCGCGGTCGTGAGCGCTTTTTTCCAGACGACGACGGTGATTATTTCGATCCCGTCGGTCATCATCCTGAGCGCGCTATTTATATCGCTCTGGGGCGGGTCGATTCGATTTACGGTGCCGATGCTTTTTGCGACGACCTTTTTACCGATGTTCGGCATAGGCGGTCTCACGGGTATTCCGCTCGCTTTTAATACGGCTGATCTTTATTTGCACGACACCTATTACGTGATCGCGCACTTCCATTACCTCGTCGCGCCGGGGACGATCTTCGCGGTCTTTGGGGGCATCTATTACTGGTTCCCGAAGGCAACTGGGAGAAGGATGAGCGAATTCTGGGGGAAAGTGCATTTCTGGCCGTCGCTCATCTGCATGAATGTGATCTTCCTGCCGATGTTCCTGCAGGGAATGCTCGGCATGCATCGCCGCTGGTACGACGGCGGACAGGGCTGGAATCTCGCCGCGGAGAAGGTCTGGGGCTTAAGCGGTTTCCATTGGAACACGCCGATCTCGATCGCCGCCTGGGTGATGGGCCTCGCGCAAATTCCGTTCATCATCAACTTCTTCTGGAGCATGCGGCACGGCGAGAAAGTCGACGACAATCCGTGGGAGGCCACGACGCTCGAATGGACGGCCCCTTCGCCGCCGCCGCACGGTAACTTCCTTGAAGCTCCGGTGGCCTATCGGGGACCCTACGAATACAGCCTGCCCGGCCGGTCGAAGGATTTCACCATGCAGACGGAGCCGGTGCAGCCGGGGGAACGGATGGCGCCGGAACCAACCATGTCGCTGGGCCATTAAGTGACCGCTCCTGCCTAACGCCTAACGAACCACTCACATGGAAATCCCTTACACAGTCACCGCCCGGCCCGATACCGGAGTTTGGAACGCCAAGATCGGCATCTGGCTCTTTCTCGCCTCGGAGGTGATGCTCTTCGGCGGGTTATTCTCTGCCTACATCTTCCTCCGGCTCGACGCGCTACCCGGCTACTGGCCGCATGGTCTGCTCAACGTCCCGGTCGGGACTTTCAACACTGCGATTCTGATTCTCTCTTCCGTCTCCGTCGTGTTGGGGTGGGCGGCGCTGAAGATGCGGCGCTATTCGCGCTACAAGGTCTATATGGCCATCACCATTCTCTTTGGGATTCTCTTTCTCGTGGTGAAACTCGGTTACGAATGGCCGCAGAAATACGATCACTTCGGCGCCTACATCAAGACCAGCAGTCTGGAAAAGTACGAGAAGTATCTCGGCAATAAACATCTGCTCTCGGAAGGATTGCCGCCGCGGGTGGAAATCACCGGGCACTTGCACAACCCCGCCGCGCTCCACGACCCCAAAATCAAGGAATACGAAGTCGGGCTCGATCAGATTTATACCGATCCGACGAATCCGCAGATGGATCGGCCGCATTTCCTTTACGTTCCGCCGACCGACAAAATCGGTGTGATTGAGAAGGCCGACGTCGAGCGGGCGACGATGTTCCTCCCGACGCACAACACTTACTTCGCGACCTATTTTACGATCACTGGGCTACACGGTCTCCACGTGCTCGCGGGGGTGCTGGTCTTCACTTATCTCTTCTTCTTTGGAGGGAAAATGTACCGCGAAAATCCGGAACATCTCGCAAATCGAGTTGAGACAGCCGGTTTGTTCTGGCATTTTGTTGATCTCGTTTGGATCTTCGTTTTTCCGCTCTTCTATCTGCTTTAGAACATGAACAACCCGCCTGATACCGCGCCAGTCGAACACGAGACGGAGCACTACGCACCGAATACGCACGATGTCAGCAAGCACGTGCGCGCCTACCTCATCGTGGGCGCGACGCTGATTTTCTGCACGCTGCTGACGGTTTTTCTTTCCTACGTCAACTTCGGCACGGAAAAGGCAAACGTCGCGGTCGCGATGGTGTTGGCGACATTCAAGGCGGGCCTCGTTGCCTATGTTTTTATGCATCTCTCGGCGGAGAAGAAGCTGATTTACCGCGTCCTTATTTTCACCGGTATTTTTGTGTTTGGCCTCTTCTGGCTTACCTATTTCGCCTGGTACGATCCGATCACGCGCTGATATGTCCCTTAAGGCTTTCCACATCGTTTTCATCGTTTTCTCGACCGCCCTGGCCTTCGGCGGCGGGATCTGGTGCCTCTGGGTTCGACGCGTGGCCGATGCGCCGAACTACCTCGCCGGTGCAATCTTCTCTTTCGCGGCCGCGATCGCGCTCATCATTTACGGCTGCTGGTTCTGGAGAAAAATGAAGCGCCTGCGTTTGATCGTATGAAAGCCAAACTACTTCTCATTGCTGCACTCGTCTGGGCTGCCCAGGCCGGCCAGGTTTTCGCCTGCGCCACTTGTATGGGGGATAAAAATTCTCCCGCGACAGCTCACATGGCGATAGCCATCGGGGTGATGCTCGTTGCCATCATGTCGGTGCTGGGCGGCGTCGGGGCATTCAGCTTCCACCTTTGGCGCCACGCCAACACGCCGCTGCAACCACACGAGCAATTGATCACCGAAGATCTCGATCACTATGTTTAATCTCGCCCTCATCAACGAATTTCTCGGCATGCCGCCGAACGCTTCCGCGGAAGGGTATCAGGTCGACCATATCATTGAGTTCAGCCATTGGTTCATGGCCGCGCTTTTTGTCGGCTGGTGGGTCTTCTTCATTTATTGCCTCTGGCGGTTCCGGCAAAAGCGAAATCCGGTCGCCAACCGCGAAGGAGTGACCAGCGGCATTTCCACTCACTTGGAGTTTGCGGTCGTCCTGATCGACGCGCTTTTGTTGATTGGATTCGCCATCCCGCTTTGGGCGAAACGGGTCGATAAAGTCCCGGCTGAAAACGATTCGATTGTCGTCCACGCCGTGGGCCAGCAATTTAGCTGGAACTTCCATCTACCCGGCCCCGATGGCACCTTCGGCCGCCGCGATATTGCTTTGGAGAGCAGCTCGAACCCGCTCGGAATTGATTACACCGATCCGGCCGCGAAGGATGACCTGACCGCTCTGGGTGAACTCCACGTGCCGATCGATCGCAACGTCATCATCGACATCTCCTCGAAGGACGTGATTCACGACTTCGACATCCCGGCCATGCGCATGGCGCAGGACGCGATTCCCGGGCAGGTCATTCCGATCTGGTTTAAGCCGATCAAGACCGGCAACTTCGAGATCGTCTGCGCACAGCTTTGCGGCCTCGGCCATTACGGCATGAAAGGCATGCTGGTCGTCGACACGCCGGCTGACTACCAGGCTTGGCTGAAGGAACGAAAAGAGCTTTCCGGAAATCAAACGGCGCCGCCGCCGCTCGCGCGTCCTCCGGGCGAACCGCCCGTCGGACCGACCCCCGGCAGCGTGCCGCCTCCCGGCGCACCGAAAACAGCGAACCCGGGCGGCGGATAAGCAAGTGGACCGGCATCGCGCCGGAACACGACGATGATGATGCGCACGCCTGAGGCCCAGCCGAATCGCTTTCTGCGCTCCTTCGCGTGGTTCACGGCTGGCGCGACCCTGCTGCTCATTTGCAGCGGCGGAATGGTCACGAGCAAAGGCGTCGGACTTTCCGTGCCCGACTGGCCGACGACCTTCGGCTACAACATGTTTTTCTTCCCCGTCTCGAAATGGGTCGGCGGTATCTTCTTCGAACACACCCATCGACTTATCGCATCGGTCGTCGGTTTCCTCACGGTCATCCTCGCGTTCTGGCTGGCGTTCTCGCACGTCGTCGGCTGGCTCAAGAAGCTCGGCTGGGCGTCGTTGGGCATGGTCATCCTCCAAGGCGTGCTCGGCGGCCTGCGCGTCACCCTGATGAAAGACCAGATTGGCATTTTCCACGCCTGCGTGGCGCAGGCTTTCTTCGCCATGCTCGTGGTCCTCGCGCTCGGGCTTTCGCCGGTCTGGCAGCGGTTGCGGGTGGCGGGCTTGCGGCAGAATCTCGTTACGATCAGCCGCTTCGCGATCTGCATCACCGTCATCATCTACGCGCAACTCGGGCTCGGCGCGACGATGCGCCATCAGCATCGCGATCTTTCCATCCTCGATTTCCCGCTTGCTTACGGTCAGGTAATTCCGAAAACCGATCCCGCCACGATCGCGCGGATCAATCAAGCTCGGGACCGCGTCGCGCTTTCCGACGTCACCGCCGGCCAAATCTGGTTGCAACTGGCGCATCGCTTCGGTGCGCTCGTGATTGGCCTTTCGATCGCCGGCTTTTGGTTTCTCGTTAGGCAAAAGGGCGGACCCGTCGCGCCACTCGGCGGTCTCTCGACTTTCTGGCTCGTCCTCGTCGTGGTCCAGATCGCCCTCG
>JBDTIQ010000145.1:0-19794 GCA_039936335.1 Chthoniobacterales bacterium | reverse complement strand
TCCGGATGATGCCTAACGACGGCGACGCGCGCTTGAATTCGGCGATGATTGCGACGCCCGTTTCCTCCCGGAGCGCCGCGCGCAATCTCCCTCTCCCCTTCCCGGCCGGCCGGCGCTCCGCAGGCAAAGCGGCTCGGTCTTGCGCCACCTGTGCGCGACGCGCGGCCAGGATTTCATTGAGGAAATTGTCTTTCATGTTTGCGCGCGGAGCGCCTCCAACTTTGCCAGAGCCGCGCCCGAGCGCAGGCTCTCCATCGCCCGCTCGGTCGCCGCCCGCAGGTCGGTTTCCAGGCCGCCGACGAAGATCGCCGCCGCCGCGTTGGCCGCGACCAAAGCGCGCGCGCAGGCGACCCGTTCACCGTCCTCATTTTGGAAAACGGCGCGAATCAACTGCGCGTTGCTCCGCGCATCGCCGCCTCGGAGTTGCTCGAGGTTCGGGCAAGTCTCGAGACCGAAATCCGCGGGCTCGATCGTGAAGAGCCGGACGCGCCCGTCACGCGCTTCCGCCACCTTCGTTAGGCCACTGCTCGTCACTTCATCGAGGCCATCGCCGCCGTGCACGACCCAGGCGTGTTCCGTGCCGAGCGCGAGAAGCGTGTGCGCGAGCGGCTCGAGCAGGGTCTCGTGCCAGACACCGATGAGCTGTCGCGGCGCGCCCGCCGGATTCGTTAGGGGACCGAGCAGATTGAAGGTGGTGTGCACGCCAAGCTGCCGGCGAATGCCAGCCACCCGCGCGGTCGCCTGATGATAAAGGGGCGCGTAAAGGAAACAGATTCCGGTCTCATTCAAAGAGCGTTCGGAAACCTCCGCGTCGACCTGGACGTCGACTCCGAGTTCCGCGAGAACATCGGCGCTGCCCGAGAGGCTGGTCGCGGCCCGGCTGCCATGTTTCGCCACTGGCAAACCCGCGCCCGCACAAACAAACGCCGCCGCGGTCGAGACGTTGAAAGTCTTGGCGTAA
The DNA here is from genome assembly GCA_039936335.1 of Chthoniobacterales bacterium. GTDB lineage: Bacteria > Verrucomicrobiota > Verrucomicrobiia > Chthoniobacterales > UBA10450 > Palsa-1392. The sequence continues at coordinate 18,833 of JBDTIQ010000145.1, read as the reverse complement.
CTGGATCCAGCGCCGGCGGTGTCGATAAAGCGTTCGTGCCGGCATTGAATCCGGAGCGCCCGTGCCCGCATCGCCTCCGCCATCCCAGTCAGTTCCTCCACCGTCTCGCCTTTCACGGCGAGCGCGACGAGCGCCGCCCCGATCTGCGCATCGGTCGCGCGTTCATCCATCGCCGCACCGAAGAGCTGCGCCGCATCGGTGCGCGAAAGATCCTGCCCGCGCATTAGCCTAACGAGAAGCGCGCGCACCGGCGATTCCCCGCCCGGCTCGTCGCGGCGCGCGGGCGTCGGAAGGAGCCAGGCCGGCCGGCGCCGCATCGTGCCCGCCTCAGAATCCCGCACTTCCATCATGTGACTAACGACCGGGTGGAAGCGAACTCGTCGTGCGAGCGGGTCACGGTGATTTCCTTCAAAATCTGGATCGCTTCCCAGAGTTCGGAAAACGTGTTGTAGAGCGGCGACGGCGCGAAGCGGATGATATCCGGTTTTCGAAAATCCGGCATGACTCCGCGCACGCGCAGCGCCATCGAAATCGGCTGCGCTTCCGGATGTTGCAGCGAAATGTGTCCGCCGCGCCGCGCCGGTTCGCGCGGCGTGCCGATGCGGAACCCGAGGTCGTGCAATTCGGCATCGGCTGCGCGAATAATGAATTCGGTCATGGCGACGGACTTCGCCCGGATCCGCTCCACTCCCGCCTCTTCAACCGGCCGCAAGGCACCATCGATCGGCGCCATGCTCAGGACCGCGGGCGTGCCGATCTGCAACGCCGACGCGCCCATGCCTGGGAAAAATTCGTCTGCCATCTCGAACATGTTTTCCTTGTGCACGCTCCACCAGCCAGCCAGACCCGCGTCCACCATTCCGTTAGGCGCGAAGTGGCGCCGATTCAGGTAAAGCCCGGCGACGGAGCCCGGGCCGGCGTTAAGCCATTTGTAGTGGCCCCAACCGGCGAAGTCCGCGCCCCAATCATCCAGCGCGTGTGGGAGAACACCGACCGAATGCGACAAGTCGAGTCCGATGACGACGTCATGTTTGTGCGCCGCACGGCAAAGTCTCTCCAGGTCGAGAAGCTGACCAGTGGTGTAAACAACCGAGGGAAAAAGCGCCATTTGGAGCTCGGGATTTTGCAACGCTTCCTCGATCCGCGCTTCATCGAGAAAGCGCGATTCGTCAGCCGGCACGATCACGATGTGCTCGTCCGGGTTGAGCCCGCGCAGGCGAAGATGACTGCGGAGCGCATAACGATCGGTCGGGAAACTGTGCGCATCGATCAGGACCTTTTTGCGCTTCGAGTCGGGCCGATAAACCGTCGCGAGGAGCTGATGCAGGTTGATCGTCATCGAATTGGCGATGGCCACTTCGTCCGACCCGGCGCCGATCAGCTTCGCGACACGCTCGGCGAGCGCTTCCGCCATCGTGAACCAGGGAGAGTCGCCCTCGAGCCAGCCGCCGATCCCGCCGGTCTTCCAGTTCTCGAGCACAGCGAGAAGCGTCTGCTCCGCATCGCGCGAGAGCAGGCCGAGCGAATTGCCATCGAGATAAATCCGGCCATCCGGAGAATAAAAACGCTCGCGAAATCTGCCTAACGAATCGGATTCATCCAGTTGTTGGGCGAGGCCAAATGACGGTATTTGAGAATTCATGATGGGAAAATTTGTTGGAGTTGTCGCCGAATGAGACGGGAAAGCGCGGCGACGCGCTGGAGTTCGCAAAGTGTTTCCGCTGCTGCGGAAATTACGGATGCGCTAACGAAGAGATGCTAGCGGCGCCAATAGCTGCGCCAGGACCAGAGCGAAGGCGTGGGCGCGGAAAAAAGGGCCTGCTGATCGCGAGAGTTGCGGTCCATTGCGCGCAATTTGAAGTGAAGTCGCGGAATGTCCAGCATTGAATCAAGACGCCTTGGCCGCTAGATAACTCTCGTCGCCACCGCGCGCCGAAAGCATGAAGATCGATCTCCACACTCACATCCTGCCCAAGGAGTGGCCCGATCTCGACGCGAAATACGGCTATCCCGGATTCATCAGGCTGGAACATCATCGTCCCTGCTGTGCGCGCATGATGATCAGCGGGAAGTTCTTTCGCGAGATCGACGACAACGTCTGGGATCCCGCGCGCCGGATCGAAGATTGCGATCGCGCCGGCGTGACCATGCAGGTGCTTTCGACCGTGCCGGTGATGTTTAGCTACTGGGCGAAACCGGCCGATACGCTCGATCTTTCCCGGCGGCTGAACGATCACATCGCGGAAGTAGTGCGCGCGCATCCAACGCGCTTCGCCGGTCTCGGCACCATCCCGTTGCAGGATCCGGAGATGGCGGCGCAGGAGCTGGAACGTTGCGTGCGAGAGTTAGGCTTACGCGGAGCCGAAATCGGAACGCACGTCGATGCAAATACGCATCTCTCGACCACGACAAAGAATCTCGATAATCGCACCCTCGATCCGATCTGGCAGAGTGCCGAGCAAGTTAACGCGGCGATCTTTGTCCACCCATGGGACATGGTCGGGAAAGAGCGGATGCCGAAGTATTGGCTACCCTGGCTGGTCGGGATGCCGGCGGAAACTTCACTCGCGATCTGCTCCATGATGTTCGGAGGAGTCTTCGATCGTTACCCGAAACTCAGGGTGGCCTTCGCCCACGGCGGCGGAGCTTTTCCTTACACGGCCGGCCGAGTCGAACATGGCTTCGCCGTCCGGCCCGACCTCTGCGCGGTCGATAGCCGTACTCATCCCCGGAGCTACCTCGCAAAAGATAACACTCCCGCACGCTTCTACGTCGATTCGCTCGTGCACGATCCTGATGCGCTCCGGCTGCTCCTCAAACTCTTCGGAGCCAGGCGTATCGCGCTCGGCTCGGACTATCCCTTCCCTTTAGGCGAACAAACGGCCGGTGAGTTAGTCGAATCGATGGGTGATCTGACTACCGGCGAGAAGGCGCAACTCCTATCTGAAACTTGTCGCGAGTTTCTCGGGCTGAGCTAGGCCTTCGGGCGCTGCCGGAACCCGCGGAGTCCAACTGCGCCAGCCTTCAGTTAATTCCAGCCAACCCCAGCGCGCCAGAGCTCGCAGCAACAAGCCGATGTCGGTCGGTTGCAGGGTGAATCCGGGAATCAGGCAACGCCGCCCGCAGTTTTTCCGGCCGAGCAATCCCAGCCGCCGCCGCCGTCGTGCGATCTCCGCAAAACGGCGATTGTAGGTACGGATCAGCCAGAAAAACGGTCGGGAAACCTTCTCCGAAAACGGCGGTACCAACAGTGCTCTTGGACCGAGTTTGTAAGGCTGCGAAGCGATCCCCAGATAGTAAAAACCAAGATCAAGAATAAGAGCAAGACTCATCAAGTCAAACTCGCCGACATACTCATACTTACCTTTATAGATCGCCTCAAACCACTCCCTGATACTAGCGCCATAAACCTCGTTATGACGAGTTAGCTTCTCCTCGATAGCATCACCGGCCCGTTCCGCGCCGATCAAGTCCGCCGCGCTCATGCTTGTGAAAGCGATCCAGTCCATACCTGGGCTATAGAAGGGATCAAGGAACCCGGCCGCATCACCTACCAGAACAAAGCCATCTCCAGCGAGGGTGGTGCTGTTGTAGGACAAGTTCTTTCGCCAATGCACGTCATCCTGCACGTATTCCGCATCGGCCAGCATCTCGCGCCCGACCGGATGTTGGAACAGAAAACTCTTGAGTCGATCACCGACGCTCCCTGCCGCCGGCCATTCGACCAGTCGCTGATCAAAGACGACGCCGACACTGACATCTCCGCCTCGCAGTGGAATCCACCAACTCCACCAGCCATCGCCCACAACGTGATTGGTCGCCGTGCCGCGAATCCCATAAACCGCAGCCGCCCACTCCGGGTACTTCGCGTCGAGCTCCTGGCTATCCCAGTCTTTCACCCCTTTCCAACGCGCCCACGCTGCGGCCGTCGGATGTTCGACATTTTGCACAAACCAGCCATTCTTTCGCGCGAGGAGCGCTGCTACACCTGAAGCATCTACGACCCAACGGGCGCGAACCGTTTTGTTTTCCAAGGCTACTTGGAGCGTGATTTTCTGTTCCGCACCGGGCGAAAGCTGCACGTCGGTAACATTCGCAGATCTTATGACTTCTGCGCCGGCGTCACGGGCCCGCCGTAACACTTCTTCATCAAATTTGGCGCGGTCGAGCTGATAAGACGGGAGACGCACCTGATACCGCCCGCCGAGCTCGCTCGCTTCACATACATTCTTCACTTGCTCGTTCGCAAACCAGAAACGCAGGCCTTGTTTGACGAGATGATTCTCATTCAGGTATTGCGTCATCCCCAGGACGCGTCCCATGAAGTAGGCACTTACTTCCACCGTTGCCTCTCCTACTCTTCGGGGAAATTGCGCAGCTTTCTCAACGATCAAAAGCCGCAACTGAGGATTCTGCCGCAGGAGCAGGATCGCTGTCGCCGCGCCCGACATCGAGCCGCCGATGACGACAACATCGTAGTCAGTCTGAGAAGGCGCGCTCACGCAGTAACAGGTGATGACTCGGGCGCGCCTTGTTCCCGCTTCGCCGGCTCCAAAGTGAGTCGGGGCGAGAAAGGAATGTAGCGTTGCGCGTGAACGAAAAAGTAGAAAAGCCACATCCGCCAGCGAACCGCAAAGCTTTGCGTGGTGTCGCCCGCGAGAAGTGAGTTCACGGCTGGCGCGATCTGCAGGACGTCGGTGGGGTTCATGAAAACTTCCATGAACTCCCGGCCGCTGTACCAGGCATTGACAAAGGAGAGGTATGTCTTCATCACGCGATTAATGCTGCGTTCGTAACTCTTGAGCAGTTTTCGTTTCTGGCTGGGATGACGCAGGATTTTTTCGACCGTATCGGCTGCCTTCTCGGCGGACATCATCGCGAGATAGACTCCGCTGCTAAAGACTGGATCAATGAACGCAGCCGCATCGCCCGCGAGAAGGAATCGTTCCCCGCAGAGTTGGGTGTTCCGATAAGAGTAATCACCTGCGGATTGCACCGGAGTGACTCGTTCTGAACGAATCATCCTTTCGGCGATGAGCGGTTGTTCTTTGATAGATCGCTCGAGCATTTCCGCCGGCGAAAGTTTCTGCGCGCGGAAGGCGGCCGTGTCCATGACCAAGCCGACGCTCATCTTCGTAGGAGTAAGTGGAATCATCCAGATCCACTGATTCAGTCCGCGAATCATGCGGATCAGCGTGCCGTCGATACCCTGGGGCCGGTCGACATTTTCGTAGTGGGCGAAAATGGAAAACTTCTGAAGGTGTTGGTAAGAGCGTTTTAGCTTGAGAAAGTTGCCGACCACAGTTTGGCGTCCGCTGCAATCAATCAGGTAGCGCGCTTTGATCGTCGCTGTCGCCTTGCTCGCGTTCGTTGTCTCCAACGTCACGAGTTCTTTACCTAACGAGATCTGGACGACCGCTGTTTCTTCCCGCACTTCCGCGCCACTCGCGCGCGAGTTCTCGAGCAACATCTGGTCGAACTCCGCACGGCTAACCTGATAAGCGCGATCGTGACGCGACCGGAAGCCATCCTTGAAATAGAACCGCACGTCGCGCGTGCCGCAGGCGGCCGCGATTTCTCCGCCATACTTCGGCATGAACATCGCGTCCATTTTCTCGCGCACGCCGAGCCGCTCGAAGATGCTCGTGATCGACGGAAGAAGCGATTCTCCGATGTGAAAGCGTGGAAACTTCGCCCGTTCCAGCACGATGACCCGTCGCCCGGCACGCGCAAGCAGCGTCGCAGCCGTGCTCCCAGCCGGGCCGCCGCCGATGATCGCCACGTCGTATAGGTCGTCGTTCATGCGCCGCTCATTTTAGCCCGGTTCGACGAGAAGCAAAACGTCACAACACGCTTTGCCCGCCTCCGGGTTTTCGAGGATTGCATTCGGGAGAGTTCTCGCTAAAACGCTCACCATGAGTCGCGTAAGATTACTCGTCGGGACACGTAAGGGCGCTTTCATTCTCACCGCGGATGGCCAGCGCGCCGACTGGGAGATTACCGGACCGCACTTTGCCGGCTGGGAGATTTATCACATCAAAGGCTCGCCCGTCGATCCGGACCGCGTCTACGTCTCGCAATCGACGAGTTGGTTTGGCCAGCTCATCCAGCGCTCGAATGACGGCGGGAAAACCTGGGAGCCGATGGGAAAAGAGTTCACCTATGAAGGCACTCCGGGCACACATCAATGGTACGACGGCACGCAGCATCCGTGGGAATTTAAGCGCGTCTGGCATCTCGAGCCGTCATTGACCGATCCCGACACGGTCTATGCCGGTGTGGAGGACGCGGCACTTTTCCGCACGACCGACGGCGCGATCAGCTGGCAGGAGCTTCCCGGCCTACGGAGCGCCAAGGGAAAACTCTGGCAGCCTGGCGCAGGCGGCATGTGTCTGCACACGATCTTGCTCGATCCGACCAATCCCGAGCGCATCGTCATCGCGATCTCGGCGGCTGGGGCTTTTCGGAGCGACGATGGCGGCCAGTCTTTTCAACCCATCAATCAGGGTTTGAAATCGCCTTACGAACTCCCCGATCCCGACGCGGAGGTCGGCCATTGCGTGCATCGCATCGCGCGCCATCCGTCGCGGCCCGACGTGCTTTACATGCAGAAACATTGGGACGTAATGCGGAGTGACAATGCCGGCGACTTATGGACCGAGGTGAGCGACAATCTTCCATCCGACTTCGGCTTTCCGATCGACGTGCATGCGCACGAACCGGAGACGATCTATGTCATACCGATCACGAGCGACTCCGAGCATTTCCCGCCAGATGGAAAGTTGCGCGTCTATCGGAGTCGCACTGGCGGTAACCAATGGGAGGCACTGGTGGACGGTCTGCCGCAACAGGACTGTTACGTAAACGTCCTGCGCGACGCGATGTCGGTTGATTCGCTCGATCCGTGCGGCATTTACTTCGGCACGACCGGTGGTCAGGTTTACGCTTCGGCGGATGCCGGAGACAGTTGGCGAGCCATTGTCAGAGACCTGCCGGCCGTCCTCTCGGTCGAAGCGCAAACACTGCCATGATCCGGGTGATCCTGCCGGCGCACTTGCGCAATCTTGCGCGGGTAATGGATGAAGTGCAGCTAGAGATCCATGGATCGGTCACAACCGGTGCCATCCTGGACCTTCTCGAGGAAACCTATCCAGTCTTACGCGGGACGATTCGTGATCAAAAGAGCAGGCGAAGACGGGCGCTCGTTAGGTTCTTCGCCGTGGGCGAGGACATCTCGCATGAGTCACCGGAAAAACTCCTGCCGGATGCAGTCGCGACCGGTGCCGAGCCGTTTGTCATCATTGGCGCGATGGCCGGCGGCTAGTGATTTGTCGCCGTTTCACGCAGCAAAACGGCACTGCCATTCGCATGCAACGAAAAGGTCAAGTCGCAGAAGCCACGACGTTCGCCAGCGCGGGGAAGACCAGCTTCTGTTTCAGCTCGCGTGGGATCAGCAGCAGCACCTAACGAGCATAGGAGTTTAAATTAGCGGCGCGAGCGGACGGACAAGACTTTCTTTCCAGCGCTGCACGCGCGAGCGCTGCAGGAACTCCTCCTCCTCAATCCGACGGGAAGAGGCAAAATCCCGGCTCAGAACCCGATCGAGCGCCGCCGCCGTCGCCGGATCGCGCACGAGGGCGTTGAGCTCGAAGTTCAATCGCATCGACCGCACATCGAGATTCGCCGAGCCGACCATGAGCCACTCCTCATCCACGAGCGCGACTTTGGCGTGATCGATGCCGGCTTCGTATTCGAAAATCTTGACGCCGTAACGAAGCAGTTCCTCATAGTAGGAACGGCCGATGTTCACGAGCATCGGGTGATCGGATTTCCCCGCTACGAGCATCCGCACATCCACGCCACGCGACGCGGAGAGCTGCAGCGCAGTCAGGAGTGGTTCGTTAGGTCCGAAGTAACCCGCGGTCAGCCAGACACGCTGTCGCGCGATGCTCAGCATGTGCACGAGCGACATCTCAATCGGATCATCGGGACCGTCGGGTCCATCGGTCATCGGCTGGATGAGCAAACTCTGGCTGGCCTCCGGAAGCGGATAGTAGTGCGGCGCGAGCAGCTTTTCCTGTGTAGCAAAGAACCAGTCGTCGGCAAAAACCATCTGGAACTTCCGCGTGGCTCCGCCGGAAATCTCGATCTGCACATCGCGCCACGGACCGATCTTCGGATCCTCGCCGGCGTATTCGCGGCCCATGTTCATCCCACCGACAAAGCAATGCTGGCCATCGATGATCTGGAGCTTGCGATGATTTCGCAGGGTAAAAGTCCACTGGTTGCGGAGCGGATGCGCCGTGCGGAACCACGCGAACTGTCCGCCCGCCTCCGTCAGGCGCCGGAAGTGTGAACGCCACACCCCGAAGCAGCCGATCGGATCGAGCAGGAGGCGCACTTCCACTCCGCGCTGCGCCGCCGCCGTTAACCGATCGAGCATCGCATCGGCGCGCGCGTCCTTCTGCCAGATGTAAAACTCGACGTGCACATGATGCTGCGCTCCATCGATGCGCTGAGCGAGCGCAGCGAAAAAATTCGCCCCATCGACCAGGAGGCGCGTCTCCTCCGCGCTCGAGATCGCGTATTCGTTTAACCGCGAGAGCAACTCGACGTTGTGACGTTCGGTTTCACTCAAAAGCTTGAGCGCAGCCTCCGTCTCCGGATTGACCCGCCGCTCCTCGCGCCCTCCCGACGCATCGAGCTCGCGGGTGGCGCGGAGCCGTTGCCTAACGAGTCGATCGGTGCCGAAGATGAAATAGAAAATCGCGCCCGCGTAGGGGAAAAGAATCACCGCCCAGATCCACGCGAGGGTGGAGGCAGGCGGTTTGTTCCGCAGGAGAACGTGCGGAATTGTCGCCCAGGTCAGGAGGTAGCCGATCCAGACAAATGACCAGTGCATCGCGCGCGAGCATGCGCGAGAGAATGGCAGATCGCCAGTCATAAGACCGCCGGGAGATCGCGGCCGGGCGGAAAATTTACCAGTGCGTCCCTTCCCGGTTGCGTATCATATCTGGATGAGCAGTTCCAAAGCGCTCGCTTTCGAGCGGGAGATCGCCCCCCCGGCGCCTCCTCTTTCGGACGCATACGATGTCCGCCGCTGGGAAGTCGATTTCCTGCGCACCCGCGAGCTTTTGCGGGGCCGCGAGTTTGGGATATCCGATGAAGCCAAGACCGTTCGCTACCCGGTGCGGATGTTACGCTACTGGTTCACCTGGCATCTGCTCGCGGCGGAATGCCATCGCCTGCGCCGGCCCATCGATATCATCGAACTGGGCACCCACAACGGGCAGATGCGAAAATTCACCCGCTTCGCGAACGAGCGCACGCGCCACCGGCGACGCACTCCGCGCTATCATAGGTGGCTCGGGGTCGACGCGGTGCCTAAGTATAAAATTCTCCGGCGTAACGGTTATAATCAAGTGCTCAAGGCTGACATCGAGGCGCCGGAGCTCACGCTCCCGGGTTCCTTCGACGCCGCGATCTGTCTGCACATCCTCGAACACACGGCGAACCCCGAGGCCGCGCTGCGGAAGATCGCCGCGGCGCTTCGTCCCGGCGGATCAGTTATTGGCGGATCGCCGGTGCTGCCGCATTGTCTGGTCCGTCTGCGGGAACGCCAGCTCCGGCGGACCGCGCAACCACTCGGCCACGTTACGGTCTTTTCTCCCGAGCGCGTTCGCGAACTCGCCATGGCCGCCGGCCTAACGATCGAATTTATCTCCGGAGCCTACTTTATGCGGCACAAGGGATTCATCTGCGAAAACTCGCGCGCCTGGTTGAAGTTTAACCTGCGCTGGGGGAGTGCCTTTCCCTGGTGGCCGGGCGAGATTCACTGGCTCGCGCGGAAGGCCGGCTAAATCAGCCCAGGGGTCCGCTGCGCCCCTCGGAGCCGAATCAGTAATGCTTCCTCCCAGCTATTTTATCGTGCCGCGTTTCGCTCTTACTCTTCTCACTTTACTTCTGGCAGGACGGCTGTGCGCGGGAGCTCCGGGTCCTGATCTGGCTGTGACAACACCTCCGGGTGCGACACCCTGGGAGGAAGCCGGGATGAAGGACGGCGTCACAATCTATACGCGCACGCGTGCCGGCTCATCCCGGAAGGAATTTCGCGCCATCGGTGAAATTGATGCTCCGAGCCATTGCGTCTTCGCGGTCTTGAACCACCCGGAGCTTTATCCTCGTTTCATGCCTTACACCAGTGAGACACATGTCATCGAGCGGACCAAGGACGACGTCGTGACTTATCAACGCCTCGATCTCCCGCTGGTGAATGATCGTGACTACACTCTGCGTTCCACGCATACGATTCAGCGCGGCCCGCTCGGCCCGACTTATTGCATCCGCTGGAAACCTGCCAACGATCTTGGTCCCGCAGAAAAGCCGGGCGTTCAGCGTGTCCGGATCTGCGAAGGAAGCTGGAAGCTCCAACCGATCACCGCGACGACGACGCGTGCGACCTATACGATCTATAGCGACACCGGCGGCGCCATTCCTGTCTTTCTCGCAAACCACGGGAGCCGGATCGCGATCCGCAAGCTCTTCGCGGCGATCCGGAAGGTCGCTATGGAACCGCAATACGCCGGCACGAGAGGCTAAGCCGTGCCGTTTGGTCTGCGACTCTTACCTAAAGCAAGCGAAAGCTTCCGCCGCCGGGAACGCGCGCAGAGAGAGCCTTCCTTTGACCGGGGTCAAGCCATAGCCTGTCCCGCTCAGCCGAAGCAGCAAACAACTCAACTCCACGACGGATCGCGCTCCTTCGTAGAGCAACAAATCCGTTGGTTGACAACGCGCCGCATTCTCGCCTAGAACTGCCGCCATGATTTCTCGTCGTGTCCGCTTTTCACACGCACTCGCCGGCTTGGTCCTCGTGGCCACCCTGCCCCTCGCGTCGGGTCAAACTACAAAACACAAACCGCTCCCAACCGGCGAACTCGAACACTACGGCGACGCGCCAGCCTACGTCTGGCGAACCGGGCTTTCGCCGCGGATGGTTTCGCAACATGACGCCTTCACGAGCATTCAGGTGAATGTCTCCGCGAACGGGCAGAATATCACCGGCGACGCCGCGAACGAGCCTTCGATCGCAGTCGATCCTACCAACGGCAACCGCATGTCGATCGGCTGGCGGCAGTTCGACAGTGTGGCTTCGAATTTTCGTCAGTCCGGCATGGGCTACACGAGTAATGCCGGCGCCTCCTGGACTTTCCCGGGCGTCTTGGAAAACAACGTCTTCCGGAGCGATCCCGTGCTGAAGTCAGACAGCGTCGGCGGCTTCTTCTATCTTAGCTTGCTCGAAACTTTTTATGATGACATGTGGCGCTCGCTCGACGGCGGCGTCTCCTACACGCGGCTCGCGTCTGCCGACGGTGGCGACAAGCAATGGTTCACGATCGACGACACGAGCAGCATCGGCCACGGCTTCCAGTATCAGAGCTGGAGCACGGGCGGGAATAACTATGGCGGCCGCCAGTTTAGCCGCTCGACCGATGGCGGGTTTACTTGGATCAACCCAGTGAGTATTCCTAACTCTCCTTCCTGGGGAACCCAGGACGTTAACACCTCCGGCGACCTCTTCATCGGCGGGGTAAACCTGAACACCGGTCAGGTCTGGTGTGAGCGCTCCACGAACGCCAAGAACTCCGGCTTGACTCCTTCTTTCGACCAAAGCACGGCGGTCAACCTCGGTGGTGACATCGATATCAGCGAACCGATCAATCCGGATGGATTGGTCGGCCAGGTATTCCTTGCCGTGGATCATTCCACGACGGCGTTGAAGGATAATGTTTATATGCTGGCTAGCGTCCAGCCCACTGGCGCCAACAACGGAAGCGATGTCATGTTTGTCCGGAGCAGCGATGCGGGTCATACCTTTAGTGCGCCTATCCGCGTCAACGATGATCCGATTAACCACAACAAGTGGCATTGGTTAGGCACACTTTCCGTCGCCCCGAATGGCCGCATCGACAGTGTCTGGCTCGATTCCCGGAACGCTGCGAATAACACCGACTCACAGCTGTTCTATTCTTACAGCACCGATGGCGGATTAACTTGGGCGCCTAACGTCGCTGTCAGCAACTCCTTCAATCCGTTCCTGGGCTATCCCAACCAAAATAAAATGGGCGATTACATCACGATCGTCTCCGACAATACGGGCGGAAACGTTGCTTATGCTGCGACCTTTAATGGCGAAGAAGACATCTATTACGTCCGAGTCGCCCCGACCGGCGGCAGCGGTCTTCTCCTGACCAGCGCGGCTTCCGTCAAAGGCGCATTTGGGATTGATCTTCCTTTGACCGGGACTCCCGGGATCGAAGATCGCAGCGGCGGCCGGAAGGGCGTCTACGAAGTCGACTTTACCTTCAATAACACGATCAGCAGTGTCGGAACGGCCACGTCCAGCTGTGGCACGGTCTCGAATATCACGACCACCGGCAACACGGTAGCGGTCAATCTCACAGGCGTAACCTGCAATGCGCAGGATGTGACCGTCACCCTCACGAATGTAGCCGATTCTCAGTCTAATAACTTAGCGTCCGCCTCCGCGACGATGGGCTTTTTACTCGGTGATGTGGATGGCAACGGCGCGGTAAACAAGACCGACTTCGCTTTGGTAAAGGCTGATCTCGGCGCCACGACCAACTCGACGAATTTCCGCGAGGATATCAATGCCAACGGGTCGATCGATCGGAACGACGGAGTTCTGGTTAAGCGATCCAACGGGACTTCACTACCCTGACGCTTACCGCGGGCGAGCGATCTTCGGCCGGAAAGTGACGCATTCTTCGTCAATCACGCCACCGCGTGCCACGAAGTAGTCGCGGACCTTCTCCGGATAGAAGCGGCCATCATGCTCCCGGTTAAACGCGAGCGTGATTTGGCCGTGCGGCTTGAGTCTCGTCTCCAAATCGTCGAGGAAGAACGTCCACTCGTCAGGACCCCAGAGCGCCGGGCTCTTATGGCCCTGAAAACAGATCATGAACGCTGTAACGAGATCAAACTGGTGATCGAAGGCAGGTAACTTCTCGTAGGGTTTCACCCGCCAAATGACCCGCGGTATGCCGAGCATCTCCGTCATCTCGCCATACATCGGTAGCTCATCGAGGTCCAAGCCCAGCGGCTCGTGTCCGAGCCACTTGCAGATAAAAAGGAAGTAGCCCGCGCCGGATCCGATATCGAGAATCTGCTTTCGCCGGCCCCAGTCGAGATCCAGCTCGTGCACACGCTGAAGATTAGTGCGAATCCAGCGCGGCAGATCGAGATACTTCGGCCAGGCGTCACCCGGGTTCGGCACCGCGTGCCGATCGTGGATCGCCTGGAATTTCTCCCGGTCGATCGCGTTGAAGATAGCTTTATCGAGCGAGAAGACGAGACGCCGACTGAGGACGACTATGCCAAGGTGTTGGCGCGCACTACGCAGCACCGTGGGATTAAGAACTTTCCTGAGTTTATGTGAAAAACGCATAGCGAGAGGGCTCTACCTGTAACGGAGGCCAGCCCTTCGTCAAAAGAGAAGCAGCGCGAGCCCAATCAAGACAGCGACCGCGCCCGTGATCCCAGCCCCATAAACGATTCGATCTTGTAAGAGAGCGCGCCTCCTCGCTTCCGCATAGGGAATGCGGGTGAAAGACACCATGGTATAGAGTGGCAGGTAGATTCCCGGCAGCCACCCTTCCAAAGTGCGATCGAGCTTCTTCTTCGCGCGGAAAGCGCGCGACGCCGTCTTGTCGCGCATCTCGAAGAAGTTATGCACGGCGAGATCGGCGAGCGCGTCGGCGTTAGTTTTTCGAGAGGCGAAGTATTCCGCGAAGGCTTTCCTACGTTCGTTAGGCCAGCGTGCAAGACATCCATCGAAGACCACGCAATCCTCGAAAGCGGCGTTCATCCCCTGGCCGTAGAAGGGAACGACCGCGTGCGAGGCGTCGCCTAGGAGCGCGACCTTGTCTTCGTAATACCACGGTGCGCAACGGATCGTCACCAGTGAGCCGGTCGGGTTTGTCCTGAAGTCCTCCAGTAAGTCTGGCATAAGGGAAACGGCGTCGAGAAATTCCTCCTCGAAGAACCGACGCACCTCCTCGTCGCTCTTCGTCGTCGCAAAGCTGCGCGGACCTTCAAACTCCCAGAAGAGCGTGCAGGTGAAAGAGCCATCCGGGTTCGGCAGCGCGATCATCATGAAACTCCGGCGCGGCCAGATGTGGAGCGCGTTTTTTTCCATCTGCCATGAACCGTCCGTCGCGGGAGGAATGGTCAGTTCTTTATAACCGTGATCGAGATAACTCTGGTTGTATTCGAACCGATTCAGCCGTTGCATCGCGCCGCGCACGACGGAGAAAGCTCCATCGACTCCTATGACCGCATCGCTCCGGATCGCGCTGACTTGATTCGTTCCGCTCTCGACGAAATGCGCCGTCGGCGTGTGCAAGTCTACGTCTGTGCAACGCTGATTAAACTTTACCTGCACGTTTGCGAAACGTTGCGCCGCTTCGATCACGGCCGTGTTGAGAACATCGCGGCCGATCGAGTTGATACACTTATTCGGATCACGGTCGTAGGGCGAGAAGTGGAGCGCGCCATCCTTGTCATGAATCATCCGACCGCGCATCGGGATGGCGTGACGCAGCACTTCATCCGCGAGATCGAGTTGTTGCAATGCATGAATGCCGCGGGTCGAGAGCGCGAGATTGATCGAGCGACCGCCGACTGTGTTGCCGGCGCGCGGGTCGGGCCGGCGCTCGAAAAGATCAATCTCGTAGCCGCGGCGCCCGAGGAAACCTGCGAGTAAACCTCCTGCGAGACCGCTGCCGATGAGAGTGAATTTCGAGCCCATGCCGGGTTATACCGTGGACGGTTCCGGCGATTTGCCAAGCCCGGAGCGGCTGCCGAGGCGCGAATGAGGAAAGCGCGTGGCACTGCGACTGCTAGGTAGGCGCTTGTCCAGATGAATCCCGCATCTCAACCAGAAATCCCCAGCGGCGGCAACTCGTTTGAGCTAAAAGCCATTCTCGTCGTTGATGACGACCAGCAACTGGCCTCGGCGCTGCAATGGATTCTGGCCGATGAAAACTACCTGGTGGACGTCGCGTATGATGGCGAAGAAGCGATTTTGAAAGTGAAGGCGCACGATTACGACGCGGTGATCTGCGATTTGAAAATGCCGCATCTGCGCGGCGACGCCTTTTATCTTCAGGCGAAAGAGATGCGACCGAACCTGGCCGACCGATTTATCTTCATCACCGGTTACGCAACCGATCCGGCGATTCGGCATTTCCTTATCGAACAAGAAGTGAAGTTTCTCGTGAAACCGTTCCCTATTCCCGGCCTGATCAGCTGCCTGAAGGAGTTACTCGGCTAGCGCAGCAGCTCTTAGCGATGCGCCGCCAGGATGCTGGCGCAGCGCCAAACTTCGTGGAAGGTGTTATACAAAGGCGTGGGCGCCACACGGATCACGTTCGGCTCGCGGAAGTCGGTCTTTACCCCGGCAGTTTCGAGTTTCTCGAAAAGTTCCTTCGGATGTTCGTGCACCAGGATGGAGAGCTGACAGCCTCGTTGGTTAGTCTCACGCGGCGTGATGACGGTGAAAGGTTGCGAAGGCGCTCGCTCGAGAAGGAATTGGAAGTAACTCGTCAGGCGAACCGACTTCTCACGGAGCGCGGCGATGCCACCTGCGTCGTCGAAGATCGCGAACGAAGTGCGGAGCGGCGCCATCGCCAGGATTGGCGGATTGCTGATCTGCCATGCGTCCGCGGATTGGACGGGAATGAAATCCGGCTCGAGCTGCATCCGGAAGCGGGTTGTGGGATCATTTCCCCACCAGCCAGCGAAGCGCGGCAACTCGCGATTACGCGCATGACGCTCGTGCACATAGGCGCCCGCAACCGCGCCCGGGCCGGAGTTAAGATATTTATAGGAACACCAGGCGGCGAAATCGACGTTCCAATCGTGTAACTGCAACGGCGCATTACCGGCGGCATGCGCGAGGTCGATTCCTACGAAGCAGCCCTTCCGCTGCGCCGCCGCCGTGATCGCTGCGATATCGAAAAGCTGGCCCGTGAAGAAGTTGACTCCCGCGAAAAGAACCAGCGCGATCTGGTCGCCCTCCTTGCCGAGAATCGCTTCGATATCTTCCTGTCGGATTGTTTCTTCGCCCGGCCGCGGGCGGGCCAGCACGACGCATTCATCCGGTTCAAATCCGTGATGCGCGATCTGGGATTTGATCGCATAGGTGTCAGAAGGAAAGGCTGGCTCTTCCATCAGAATCTTGCAGCGCTCTTTCGTCGGTCGATAGAAGGTCGCCATCAGGAGGTGGAGGTTCACCGTCAGGCTGTTCATGCAGACGACTTCGTGCGGGAGCGCCCCCACCAGGCGCGCCGCTGGGTCGCGCAGAGTCTCATGGTAGGAATACCACGGCGTGGCCGCATCGAAGTGCCCATCAACCGCGAACTTTGCCCAGTCGTCCAGCTCCTGGTCCACGCTCTGCCGCGTTGCTTTCGGCATTAAGCCAAGCGAGTTACCGACAAAGTAGATTAAGGGCTCACCCTTCGCATTCGTTGGAATATGAAAACGATCGCGAAAAGAGCGAAGCGAATCCTCCCGGTCCATTTGTAGAGCGAACTCTTCGTCAGCGGAGAAAGTCATGGCTCACCCGCCTACGCCGAAAACTCCGGCGAGGCAAGCGCGGCGCCGTGGGATGGATTCGCCCTTTACCTGGGCGCAGCGCTCATTACCCTTCGCCCCAGACGATGGAATACGACGACGATCCGGTCAGTATTAAATACTACGTGAAGCGCTACATCCTGCGCCATCCCGAGCAATTTGCCGGCAAGGTGGTGGTGGACGCGCCCGCCGGCTCCGGGTCCGCCACGCAGACTCTCAAGGATATCGGTGCGGCGGTTTACGCCTACGACTTGTTTCCGGAGTATTTCAAAGTCGAAGGCCTGACCTGCGAGCGTTTCAATATCGTGGAAGGCCTTCCGATCGCCGATGAATGCGTGGATGTGCTCCTTTGCCAGGAAGGCATCGAACACTTCAGTGATCAATACCGCGCGCTCCAGGAATTCAACCGCATACTGAAACCGCGCGGGTCGCTTTTCCTGACCACGCCGAACTACTCCAACTTACAATCACGCCTGAGTTACTTCCTTTTCGAGACGGAGTATCACCTGAAGACGATGCCCCCTAACGAGGTCGATTCCATTTGGATGAGAGATGAGGCGCGCACGACTGAAATCTACCTCGGGCACCTCTTTCTTCTTGGCATTCAGAAGCTGCGACTACTCGCGAATCTGGCGGGCTTTCGGATTAAACAGATCATCTTTACCTCCAGCTCGGTTACATCGCTCTTCCTTCTTCCATTCGCCTATCCAGTGCTGTTCATAACCAACTGGTGGACCTACGGGAATCAGGTGCGACGGGATCATCACATTCCGCGTTCGCAGCATGAAATCGTCTATCGCGAACAGATGCGGCTGAATACCAATCTGCGCCTCCTGATCGACAAACATCTCTTCGTTGAATTCGAGAAGATCGCCGATCCGACAACGGTGCGAAAATCACTTCGTTCCCGGCACACGAACTTCGATATCGTAACCTGATTTTTCCGGCGCCTGGAAATTTTGTGATTTTTCGCGCGGCCTTGCGAATCACTCTGGTAACGAAGGATTCCACTCCCGCACGAAATGATAGAACATGCCGCCATCATGCCGATAGCTCTCGACAACAAGGAGACGTTTGTTCGTCGCCTCGAGGAACACAGCGGCATCATCCACAAAGTCGCAACCGGTTACGCAAATGGCGCTGCGGATCGGCACGACCTCGAACAGGAAATCGCCCTGCAGCTGTGG
The DNA here is from genome assembly GCA_039936335.1 of Chthoniobacterales bacterium. Classification (GTDB taxonomy): domain Bacteria; phylum Verrucomicrobiota; class Verrucomicrobiia; order Chthoniobacterales; family UBA10450; genus Palsa-1392. The sequence goes on along the minus strand of JBDTIQ010000145.1, from coordinate 993 downwards.
AAATCCTATCCACGCTATTCGCCGGATCGACCCTTCTCGACCTGGATGTATCGGGTCGCCTTGAACGTGGGTATCTCGTTCCTGCGTCGTAACACTCATCCGGCCCGCCAAACCGTTCCGCTGGATGAGTTGCCCGGTGAATTAGCCGATGAAACCGCGAGCGGCGAGCAACAGGACGAACGCATTCCTTTGCTCCAACAAGTTATCGCTACTCTACCGCCGCTCGATCGCGCTCTCGTCCTCCTCTATCTCGATGACCATAGCTATCGCGACATCGCATCCATTCTCGGTCTCACAGAGACAAACGCAGCCACCAAGCTGAGCCGCCTGAAAGACCGCGTGCGGGAAGAAATAGAAAGACTTAATCACCAAAACTCATGACTGAACTCGACGATCTCAAATCCGCTTGGCAAACGCTAAACCGCAACCTCGAACGCCAGAACGCGCTCGCTTTCCAAGAATTCAAGGAACGCAAGCAAACACGCCTCCGCTCCGCTTTCCGTCCGCTCGTGACCGGACAAGTCATCCAAATCATCGCCGGCGCATTGCTCGCGCTTATCGGCGGAAGCTTCTGGGTTGATCACATTGGGGACGCCCATCTCATGATTTACGGAGTGTCGCTCCACCTCTACGGCCTGATGTTCATCCTTTTCGCGGCCCGCGATCTTTACCTGATCAAGCAGGCGGACTACGCGGCACCGGTGCTCATGCTTCAAAAGAATATCGCCGCACTGCGGAGTTGGCACGTGTGGACTGGAGTTTGGTTTGGAATCGTCGGATGCTTCATTTGGATTCCAGCCATGCTCATGATTTTTTACGGTCTTGGGGCGGATGTCTGGATTCATAATCCAGACGTCGTCGGATGGTTTGTGCTGAGTGCTATGGTTTGCCTGGGTGTGATGGCCGCGATCGTCTTCCTGCCGCGCCGCCCTGGTCGGGAGAACTTCGCGAAAAGGTTGGAAGCCAGTTCAGTTGGTCGCAGCGTTCGCCGTG
>JBDTIQ010000144.1:0-3911 GCA_039936335.1 Chthoniobacterales bacterium | reverse complement strand
AACATCGGGTTGCCGGTCAACCGGATCAGTCCTTCCGGGCCGCCGAATTGCTTGTTGAACGCTTCGCATTCCGCGTCCGTCGAAACGTCGCACCAGAGTTTCGCCGGACGGAGCGGCTCCTTCGCTTCATCGAGCGCGACGAGGCCATGCTGCTGCGCGCTCACGCCGATCGCATTGATCTCGCGCCGGCGCTCGCCCACTTTTTCGAGACATTCCGCGATCACCTTTTCGGTGGCGTCGACCCACATCTGCGGATCCTGTTCGACGTGGCCGCTCGGGAGCTTCGCGATCGTCCCATATTCTTCCTGCGCGAGCGCGAGGACTTCGCCCGACTCGATATCGAGCACGAGCGCTCTCGTGCTTTTTGTTCCGCTATCGATTCCGAGAGAAAGCATTGGGATGAACTAAATCCGAATCAAAATATCGAAATCCGAAACAATGCTCGAAGCTCGAAATTCAAAACTCGAAACTGTGCGCGGCCATGGGTCTTGAACGTTCGACAAGTTGCTCCTTCGGATTTGTCATCTTGAGCGGAGCGAAGGACCTCGCAAGCGTCTCTCGGCAACAATTCCAAGAATCGCCGCCAGCTGCCTGCGAGATCTTCGCCGCGCTGCGCCGGCTCAGGATGACAAAAGAGAAGGCGCACACGGGTTTAGAACATTCGGAATTCGGTTATTCGAATTTGTTTCGGATTTCGATATTCGGGTTTCGGATTTTCTTCCGGCATTTGAATTCCAGCGTCATCGGGCGCAATAGAAGACCGATGATCAAGAAGCTATTGCACACGCGCTACCGTGTCACCGATCTTGAGAAGACCGTCTCGTTTTATCGGGACGTGCTCGGTTTGCAAGAAGTGCGGCGGCACACATCTGGCCGCGGTTCGCAGCTGGTTTTTCTGAAAGCGCCCGAGAGCGAGGAGGAGATCGAGCTCTGCAAGTTCGACGAGAGCGGTCCGGTGCAGGTCGGTCCCGACCTGACGCACCTCGCCTTTGAGGTCGATGATCTCGAGGCTTTCGCGAAGCAAACCGCCGCGAAAGGTTACCCGCTCTCGGATGGTCCGCACCCGAACGGCAAAGGCGGCGCGATCGCGTTCATCGATGCGCCGGAAGGTTACGAAGTCGAGTTGATTCAGCGCGGGAGCGATCGCTAGGCGCGATCTTTGCTCCCTGCAAAAGAGGAATCGTTTACAAAGCCATGAGTCGAAAATTTACCGCGAACTTCATTCTGCCGGTTCTGCTGGTATTCGCGATGGCCAGCGTCGGGACGGCGGCGCCAAAGAAGAAGAAACGTCATCAGGTAAAACGCGCCATCGCGGTCGAGGACGCGACGCCGACGCCCGCTCCTATTTCCGCGCCGGCGGCTTTCCCCACGCCGCACCCCGGCGCACGGGAAGAAAACGGCGCGCCGAAAACCCGCGCGGTCTCCGTGTTGGTGACCAATATCCGATCCGGTGAAATTCTTTACGAGAAGAACGCCGACGCGCCGCGCGCTGCCGCGAGCACGCAGAAATTGCTGACCGCGCTGATCGTCGCGGAATCCGGTTACCTCGATCAGCCGGTGACCGTCGAGGCAACCGACACGATGGCCGAGCCGGTGCGGCTGAATATCAAGCCGGGCGAAGTCTATCCGCGGATCGATTTGCTCCGTGCGCTCCTTGTAAAAAGCCCTAACGACGTCGCACGTTGCCTCGCACGCGACAACGCCGGCAGTATCGAAGCGTTCGCCGAGAAAATGAATGCGAAAGCGCGCGCGCTCGGCGCCACGCATTCGCACTTCGTGAATCCGAACGGGCTTCCGATTCCCGACCAATGGTCCACCGCGCGCGACCTCTCGATCATCGCGCGGGCCGCCTATGCGAACCCGACGATTCGCTCGATCGTCTGTCTGCCGCGGCTCACCTTTCGTTATGCGAACGGCCGCACGCGCGAGCTCGAGAACACGAACAAAGTCCTCAAGAGTCTCGCCTACTGCAACGGCATGAAGACCGGCTACACCGAAGCGGCCGGTCATTGCCTCATCGCGAGCGGAACGATTCCCGGACGCGAGGTAATCGTCGTGGTGCTCGGCGACAGCAAGGTGGGCGTCTGGCGCGATGCGTCGGCGCTGCTTTCGTGGGGTTTGGTTTCGATGTGATTGAGCGAGCTGCGCGGCGATGAGCGATCTGTTTCAGGAGCAACTGCAGGCGCTCCGGTCGCATTCGCTCCATCGCAAGTTGCGCGAAATCGGTTCGGCGCAGGGTCCCGAGATCGAGATTGTCGGCCGGCATCTTGTTAACTTTTCCTCGAACGATTATCTCGGGCTAGCGAACGATCCGTTGCTGAAAAAAGCGGCGATCGACGCGATCGAGAAATTCGGCGTCGGCGCGGGCGCATCACGGCTTGTCAGTGGAACCCAGTCGCCGCATGTGGCGCTCGAAGCCGCGCTCGCGAAATGGAAACGCGCGCCCGTGGCGCTCGCCTTCAGCAGCGGATACGCGGCGGCGGTCGGTGTCTTGCCGGCGATTGCTTCGAAGCAGGATGTCATCATTCTCGATAAGCTCAGCCACGCGTCGCTGATCGACGGCGCGAGATTAAGCGGTGCGACGGTTCGCGTTTTCCCGCACAACCACCTCGGCAAACTCGAGAGCCACCTCGAGTGGGCGCAGCGCGAACTTCCCGAAGCGCGTCGCGTGGTCGTGACGGAATCGGTCTTCAGCATGGATGGCGATCAGGCGCCGTTACGCGAGTTGATCGAACTGAAGAAACGCTTCGGCGCGGTGCTGCTACTCGATGAAGCGCACGCCATCGGCGTCGTCGGCCCGAATGGCCGCGGGCTCGCTGCCGAGCTCGGGCTGGACGGCGAAGTCGATGTGCAACTTGGCACTCTCAGTAAAGCGCTCGGCGTGAGCGGCGGCTATGTCTGCGGGTCGCGCACATTGATTGATTGGCTGATCAATCGCGCGCGCTCTTTTGTCTTCTCGACTGCGCCCCCGCCTGCGCTCGCTGCGGCCGCGACGGCTGCGATCGAATTTCTCGCGACTTCCGACGGCGAACTTCGCCGGCTCGCGCTTTGGCAGCGCATCGTTAGGCTGCGGCAGGAATTGCCGGTGTCGAGGGAAACGGCCGGCCCGGCGACGAGCGCGATCATTCCGTGGATGGTCGGCGACGAACAGCGCGCACTCGATCTCGCGCTCTCCTTGCGACAGGCGGGATTGCTCGTGCCGGCGATTCGTTATCCGACTGTCGCACGCGGCGCGGCGCGCCTTCGCATCACGTTGAGTGCTTCCCACACCGACGCGCAGATCGCGCAACTCGGCGAAGCCCTTCGTCGCGTCTCAGCGAGCGACTACGGCTGCGATGCGGCGGAACGGCGCAGGAGCGGAGTCGGCACATAGGCCGGATTCGCGTTCACATCCCGGGGGCCTTCCGCAGGAATTTCGGCGTCGTTAAGTCCTTCGGCGGGCGGGGCCGGCTCGACCGAATCATTCGCGTAGCGCGAGCTTTTCGCGTCGGTGTCGCGCGCGGTGGTCTGGGTGCTGCTGCAGGCAGAGAGCAAGGCCGCCGCGGCGAGTAAACTGAGGGTGATATTTGTTTTCATTTTTAGTGATCCTTATTGGCGAAATCTGCTTCGCCTCCGTTGCCCGTTATAATTACTATATTTCACTTTCGGGCGGCAAGACTTGTTTTCTCAGGGTTTCGTTAGTTAGAGGCCGTCCAAGAAAAGTTAGCAGAACTGGAGGGCGGAGCTCATGCAAAGCCGGGGAGAGGGCGCTTTGATGGGATCGCACGCTGGAGTGAAGCGCCGGATTCGCGGAGCTCATCCCTTGTATCTTCCGATTGTTCGTTTTCATCCGGGCCGCGAGGTATGAGATGAAAATGAGACCGCCGCGGTGGCTGCAACCGCGGCGGCGGTGATGGGCACGGCCGCGTTCA
>JBDTIQ010000143.1:0-16010 GCA_039936335.1 Chthoniobacterales bacterium | reverse complement strand
TCACGATCCTGGCTCACCGAGTAGCGTCGCAAAAACCACGCGACCACGATCAGCGCGAAGAAGAAAAAGATCGCGCGGCCAAGGAAAAATCCCCAGTTGAGGTAGGCATGCTTTGCGTCCAGCACCGGATCGACTCCGGGCGGAATATCCATCCAGCGATAGAGATATTTCCGCCAGAAAAGAACCGGCAAAAAGAGCGCCACCAGTACCGGCATCAGCATAGCGAGATTTTCCAGCTGTCGCCGCACGACGACGGACCATTCCGCGTCGACTACGTGGTGCACGATCGTCCAGAAGAGGCAGCCGATGCAGAGCGTGAAATAAAAGAAGAAAGCGAAGAGCCAAGAGTAGCTGAATTGGACCGGCGAAAGGTATCCGCCAATAAAGCTGAGGATCAGGAAAATTAGACCGATCGCTCCGAAAATCAGCGAAAGGCCACTGAAGCGGCTCGATTCAAAAAACTCGCCTTCCGGCGCCGGCTGAACATGGGTGCGATCACTCATTTGGTGGCCGGCTCCGGTGGTTTCTCGAGATCTGCCTGATGGTCCGCGGGCACATCGGCCGAGGAGGCGTGCTGACTCCGCTGCAAAGTGCGCAGATAACAAATAATCGCCCAGCGGTCATGCACGACCACGCGCGGGCCATACGGCATCATCGTGTTTTTTCCATTCGTGATCGTTTCGAAAATCTCGCCGTCGGGCATCTTTCGAATCCGGTCGTCCTGCAACGTCACAACCGTGGCGAGACCAAATTGCTTCACAATCCCGTCGCCATTCGCGAGCTCTCCGTGGCACGGCATGCAGTTGATGTTGAAACGCTGCCGGCCGCGCTCGAGCAACTGCGGCGTCACATTCATCGGGATGCCCGTGCCCCAGTTCGGACCCATCTTGCCGGTGTTGTAATAATCAGTCCCCTCACTAAAACCGAGGTGAGCGCGCATCGCGCTCTCGCCTTTCGCATCGACTGCGGTGCCTTCGTCGTGCGGCATCGGCATGTCGTAGCCGATTGGAACCGTGCCCGCGACTGGCTCCCGGTTCCCGCGTTTATCGGCGAAGAAATTACTCTCCGTCTGGGCGCGCACTTTCGGTTGCCGCACCATGTCGGGGAAAATCTCGATCTCGGGCCGCGTGCTCTTTTGACCGCGGAAACCGAAGAACGAGAGCCACGCGATGGTCACGAGCAGGAAGATGAGGAAAAAAGCGCGCATCATAACTTATTCCTCGTGCACTACGGTGATGTGCTGGCCGCCTGTTTTCTCCAGCAACTGCACGGCGTCGTTTTCGTTGAAACGTGGATCGCGCGCTTCCAACGCAAGGAAGAATCCATCATTCGTGACGCGCTTAAACCGATCCCAGTTAAACATGGGATGATTCCAGCGCGGAAGGAGATTCATCGTTAGAAAAGCCGAAAAGGCGCTGAACGCGGAGAATAGGATCGTGAGCTCAAACATGATCGGGAAGAAGGCCGGCACGGTCCAAAAGTTGGTCGGCTTCCCATGCACGATGAGCGGGTAGATGATCGATGACGGCAGAAACTCGAGCAACGCCGCAGTGACCAGCCCCGTGAGTCCGCCACAGAGCACGACAGCGCTGAGCCAAGACTTGCCGAGGCCCATCGCGTCATCCATTCCGTGGATCGGGAAGGGCGAATAAACATCCCAGCGCTTGTAGCCCGCGTCCCGTACTAGCTTCGCCGCTTCGTAGAGCGCCGACGCGCTCGGGTATTCCGCCGCGATTCCGTAAACTCGATTTCCGCTGGGCGTGATCAATTTCTCTCCATCCCTCCGGCAGCGACCGTGTGATGCTCCTCTGGCGTAGCGTGGTGCGGGTCGGATTCCGGCAGCACGATCTTTACCTCCGACATCGCGATCATCGGGAGGAAGCGAATGAAAAGCAGGAAGAGCGAAAGGAAGATCCCAAACGTGCCGACGAAAGTCCAGATGTCGACCCAGCTCGGGTGAAACATCCGCCAGGAAGAGGGCAAAAAGTCCCGGTTCAATCCACCGACGATGATGATGAAGCGCTCGAACCACATGCCGGCGTTCACGCACATGCAGACGAAGTAGACGACGAAGATATTGCGCCGGCACCAGCGGAACCAAAAGATCTGCGGCGAAAGCATGTTGCAGAAGAGCATGCCGACCCACCAGTACCACCAGTAGGGGCCGAAGATGCGATTGTAGAACGAGTATTTCTCGAACATGTTCCCGCTATACCAAGCGATGAAAAATTCCATTATGTAGGCGTAGGCGACGATCGAGCCCGTCAACAAAATGATCTTCGCCATTTTGTCGATGTGCTGCGGCGTGATGATGTCCTGCAGCTTGTAAATGGCACGCGCCGGAATCATCAAAGTCAACACCATCGCGAACCCGCCGAAGATCGCGCCGGCGACGAAATACGGCGGGAAAATCGTGGTGTGCCAGGTCGGGATGACAGACGTGGCGAAGTCGAAGGAGACGACGCTGTGCACCGAAAGCACCAGCGGGGTGGCGAGGCCGGCCAGGAGCAGATAGGCCATTTCGTAGTGGCGCCAGTTGCGATTTGAGCCGCGCCAGCCAAGCGCGAAGATCCCGTAAAGGAACTTCCTCGATTTCGTCGTTGCGCGATCGCGCAATGTCCCGAGATCTGGAATCAGGCCGGTGTACCAGAAGAGAACCGAGACCGAAAAGTAAGTCGAGACCGCGAAAACATCCCAGAGCAGCGGGCTGCGGAAGTTTGGCCAGATGCCGTATTGCATCGGGACCGGCGCGAGGAACCACGCCATCCAAACCCGGCCAATGTGCACCGCCGGGAAAATGCCGGCGCAAATCACCGCGAAAAGCGTCATCGCCTCAGCCGAGCGATTGATCGATGTGCGCCATTTCTGGCGCAGCAAAAACAAGATCGCCGAGATGAGCGTGCCGGCGTGACCGATACCGATCCAGAAAACGAAGTTGGTGATGCCCCAAGCCCACGCCACCGGCATATTCACACCCCAGGTCCCGACGCCGGTCGAGATAAGGTAACCGAGACAGAAGAAGCCAATGCCAGCGACGATCACGGTGATCGTAAACGCCACCCACCACCAGCGCGGCGTGCCGCCTTCGACTGCGCCGGAAATCCGATTGGTCACCCAATCCAAATTGCGCCGGTTCAGGACGAGCGGGACACGCGCGAGCGGCCGTTCCACCGAAGCCGAGGCTTCGCCGGCGATCACTCCGGGTGCAGTTGTCGGTGCGCCGTCCATGCTAGTGTCGTCCTCCAAAAGTCATCCCGACCGGAGTCGAGGGATCTAGTGGGGTTTCCATAAAGCGCGCCAACCGAGAAGCCGGAGCGGCCAGGCCGCCCGGCGGGATCCTTCGACTCCGCTGCGCTTCGCTCCGGGTGACAGTGGCAACCTTCATCACGCTTTCTCCGCCGGGCTGGCTACGCCGATAAACTTTGCGTCCGGCATTTTCGGATTGGGGTTGCGAATTCGCGCCAGGTAACTCGTGCGCGTCTCCACGTTAAGATATTTGAGCAACCGGTAATTCCGGTTCTCTGCTTTCACCTTCGAGACGCGCGTTTCCGGATCAGCGATGTCGCCGAAGACGATCGCTTCCGAAGGGCAGACCTGCGCGCAGGCGGTCGTAAAGGAATCGCGCGGGATGAGAGTATTCGGTGAAGCGCCGGCGCGGACGTGCGCGGCGATTTTTGCTTCCTCTATCCGCTGGATGCAATAGGTGCACTTCTCCATCACGCCGCGCATCCGCACAGTAACGTTTGGATTGGCCCGGAGCTTGATCGTGTCTGCGGCGGCTTTTTCCGTAAGCGGCCCGAGGTATTCCTCGTAAACCGAGAAGCCGAGGAATTTCCCCTTCCCGACCGGCCGCTGTGTATAATCGAAGAAGTTAAACCGCCGCACTTTGAACGGGCAGTTGTTCGAGCAATACCGCGTGCCGATGCAGCGGTTGTAAACCATCACATTCAAACCGCTCTCGCTGTGCACGGTCGCGTTGACCGGACAGACGGTTTCGCACGGCGCGTTCTCGCAATGCTGGCACATCATCGGCTCGTGAACCATCTCGGGATTCTCCGGCCATTGCCCGTGATCCTGATTGTAAGGCTTCGCGCTTGCGTAGTAGCGATCGATCCGAATCCAGTGCATCGCGCGGCCGTGGCCCACCTGCAACTTGCCGACGATCGGGATGTTATTTTCCGCCTGACAGGCGATCACGCAGGCACTGCAACCAGTGCAGGTGTTGAGATCGACCGTCATGCCCCATTGCTGCGGGGCGTCGAGCTTCGGATGGGTGTAAAGGGTGGGGAGTTGCTTCGGTAATTCGTTATCGCCCGCGATCTTCGTGACGAAGTTTTCATCGCCGCGATATTGCTCCAGCGTCGCCTCGCGGACGAGGCCGCGTCCTTCGATCGAGTAATGTTCTTGCGTGAGCGAGAGCGCGTATTTCTCGCCCACTTTTTTCACGCTCACGCTCTTCACTCCGCGACCGTCGGCCACGATGAAATGCGGGTTCGAGCTAGTCCGGAGCAGGTAGCCATTGAAGCCCGCATCTTCACCAACCGGGCCGGTGTGCTTGCGCCCGTAGCCCAGCGGAATCGTCACCGAATTATCCGCGTGGCCCGGCAGGACCAGAGTCGCGATCACGAGCTGACGCTGAATCGGTTTCCCGCTCTTATCCTTCGACGTATCGGTCACCGTCACCTCGACGAGATCGCCATCTTTCACGCCAATGTGATGCGCCAGACTTGGGCTCATCATGGCCGCGTTATCCCAGGTCAACTTCGTGATCGGGTCCGGCATTTCCTGAAGCCAGCCGTTGTTAATATAGCGGCCGTCGTCCACCGAGTAGCTACCGACGAGCACGATCTCGGGATTATCCTTGGTGGGCGTCGGCGGATTATTCCAAAGCGTGTGCGCGACGCCGCCGGCGGTGTTGCCGTTGAATTTCGCCGCGCGATTCGTCGGCGTGATGTGCGCCGCGACGCCGTCGTGCAGGAAGCGCGACCACGCGGTCGCGAAATCCCCCGGCGGATTTGTGGTGCGAAAAGTATCCTGAATCAGTTCCGGCCCGCTCGCTGCCGGCACGCCGCCGATCAGTTGCAGCATGTCGAGTTCGGAGAGTCCGCCGAAAAGCGGCAGGATCATCGGCTGCATGGGGACGTAATTGCCGCCATTGGTCAGGCCGTCGCCCCAGCTCTCGAGATAATGCGCGGCCGGGATGTGCCATTTACTTAACGCAGAGCTCGCATCTTCGTAGTGACCGAGCCGCACGACATCGGGGATTCGCTTCTGCAAATCCGCCCAATCCAGCGGCTGCCGCGTCTTGCGATCCTGCGTGATCGAGCGCGGCGCGTTGTAAACCGGATCGCCGCCGAAGATGAAGAGCTGCTGGATACGCCCGGCTTCGATCTCGCTCGCCAGTTGCAGAATGCTGCTGTTGCGGCCGGCTTTCGGCAGCTCACGGACGAGCAGCGTCGTGCCGAGATTTTTCAGCGCGGCGTTCATCGCGTAAACCATCATCTGGACGACAACCGGTTGCTGCGGACCCGCCACAACCAGACTCGCGCCCGGTTTGCTCAAGAGGTCGGCCGCCGCCTCGTCGAGCCAGCGCTCGTCGTATTTCTCGGCTTTCTCCGGTTTTTTGAGAGTGATGAGAACCGAGGACAAACCCGGATCACGGGTGGCAGCCGCGATCTTGAGCGCGAGCGCGTGCGTGATCCCGGGGATCTGGCTCGCGGGAAAACGCAACCGGTGATCGGCCATCGAGCCGGTCAGCGTGAAGCGACTTTCGACGACATAGAGCCGGTTCATCGAGTCCTTCGCCTCGCGCACCCGGCGCCGCGAAGTGAATCCGCGAACCGAGGAAAGATCGCCTTGACCGCAGTCCAGAAAATCGCTGTCGAGCGCAAAGATGACATCCGCTTTATCGAACTGCGGAAGGACGCGCGAGTTCGCGCCGAAGCTCATCTCGGTCGAGAAATGCTGCGCTTCGCTGAGGAGCGGATCGTAAACGCACCAGCGCATTTTCGGGAACTGCTTCTCGAGTTCCGTGCGCAGCCGGTCGCGTGTCGGCGACCAGGTTTCCTCGACGAGAAACGCGAGGCCCGCGCCGCCATTTGCGGCCATCTTTGGTCGCAGCTCGGTGAGATATTTCTCAAAGTTCGCGCGATCGGAAAGCTTGTTTTGGCTAACGAACCGCTGCGAGCGCGACGGATCGTACATATCGAGCACCGAAGCCTGCGCGAAGGCGTCGGTCGCACCGTTGCTTTCGGGGTGGTTCGGGTTGCCCTCGACCTTGATCGGGCGGCCGTCGATTGTCGTCACGACGAGTGGCATCGCGCCGGATCGCCGCGGCATCGCGCTCGTGTAGTAAAGGAACTTCCCTGGGATGACCCACTCCGCGCTCTTCGTGAAAGGGACGAGGTGCGACTCCGGTTTACGGCAACTGCTCAGGCCAAAGCCCGCGAGCGCCATCGACGCGCCCATCAGTTTGAGGAAGCTCCGGCGTGAGACTTCGTTGCCTTCGATCTCCGCCGCGCCAGCGGGAAATTCCCGCTCGAGCCAGCCGCGAAACTCCGGCGTGTCCGCGAGCTCACCGACGCTGCGCCAGTATTGTTTCCCGGTCAGATCGGGCGCGGGATGTTGCAGGATACGCTTCATGATTTCCTCCGCTCACCTGCACTTACACATTCACTTAAACTTACACTCCGCCCACTCCGAAGAGTGCAAGTGTAAGTTGAAGTGCAGGGGCAAGTGAAAACGACTGTCTTCATCGATGGCACCCCTGGCAATTTGTTGGCGGCTTGATGTCCCACCGTTGTTTCAACGTCAGCCCGATCTCCTGCTGCGTGAGATGTTTCTTCTTTGACCAATCTTCGGTCACACCGGCCGGTTTCCCATATTTCGCGACGAAGGCCGCTGGGTTCACATCGGCCGGTGTCCAATCGAGATTCGTGATTTGATCCATCGGCCGCAGGAAATTCTCCGGCGCGCGATGACAATCGAGGCACCACTTCATGCTCAGCGGCTGCACGTCGTGGACGACCGCCATGTGATTGACCTGGCCGTGGCAGCTATAGCAGCTGATCCCGCGATTCACGTGGGCCGCGTGGTTGTAATAAGCGTAATCCGGCACGCGGTGAATCTGCACCCATGGCACCGGCATCCCCGTCGCCCAACTGTCGCGCACCGGCTGCAATTTCGGATTCTCCTTTTGCACCTGCGTGTGGCAATTCATGCAAACCTGCGTGTCGGGAATGTTGGAGTGCGCGGAGAGCTCGACCGCGTTGTGGCAATAGCGGCAATCCATCCCGAGCTGCGTGACGTGGAGATCATGCGGAAACGGCACCGGCTGGACCGGCTCATAACCGACCCGCGTGTATTTCGGAGTGGCGTAATACCAGGTCGCTCCAATCAGCGCACAGACGACGACCGTGCCGCAGATCGTGATCTTGATCGGCAACCAGTTCGTCCACTTCGGAAAGAAATTCGCCATACGATCAGCGGAGACTCAAGCGATCCGGAAGCGTCCGCCACATGGTCAACGCTGGAGTTGGATGAAGTGGACGGGTCGAGTTCAGAACGTGGAAACTGGGTTGAGTGAAAGGAGAAATCGCGGAGAAGTGCGGCCATTCTATGAATGGGTTTTTGGTTGGCAAAATAAATTTTTGAACGCGCACGAAAGATTCTTTGTCGTGTGCGCGGCACGTCGTCAACTTTCCAGGTCGTTTTCCCTCGACGCCTAACGACTCGAGCAAGTTTGCCTAACGAACGAAAAAAATCGCTCCGCCCGCTCGAAACGCGGTCGTGCCCGCCGCAAACTTCGCGTGATCGCACTGCGTTTGCGGCTAAACTGCGCGCCTTGTCATGGCCCTTTCCGACCTGCCGGCGATCAACGCCTCGCTCAATTTTTTCAGCGCGATTTTCATCTCGTTAGGCTGGTGGTTCATCCGGCGGGGACACTGGCGCAGGCACGTTGCCTGCATGATCACGGCGCTGGTCGCGTCGTCATTTTTTCTCGCCGGTTATCTCACCTACCACGCCTATGCCGGCGAAAAATCCTCCGGTTACCACGGCCTCATCGCGTGGTTTTATTTCCCGATGTTGATCTCTCACATCCTGCTCGCCTTCGTCGTCCTCCCGCTCGTCATCCTCACGCTCATCCCGGCTTTTCGCCGCCGCTGGGATCGACATCGCCGCATCGCCCGCTGGACGATGCCGATCTGGCTCTATGTTTCTGTGACCGGCGTGCTCGTGTATTTCATGCTTTACCAATGGTTCCCGCCCGGCAGTGTTGCGTTCGGGCAGTAGTTGATGTTTGATCAAGCACACTCCACGACCGCGGAAACATTATGGTGACGATCGCGACCTACAACGAGCCGGCCAAGGCTAAACAACTAAAAGAAAAATTCCGCGCCGCCGGCGTCAAAGCCGATCTGCATAACGAAGCGAATCTGCAGAACTACGCTTTTATGTCGAAAGCGAAGGCGAACGCCCAAGTCATGGTCCACGAGGAAGATTTCGAGCGCGCGCAGGCCATGTTGGTGGAATGGGAAGCGGCCGATCCCGACATTCGCGCGCTCCATTGCCCGCAGTGCGATTCCACCCGGATTCAATATCCCCAGCTCTCACGCAAGTTCATCACGCCGGCGCTCGCCGGGGTGCTTTTCGCGCTCAGGGTTTTCCAAAAAGAATACTATTGCCAGGATTGCCAGTTCACCTGGACGGATGACGTCGAGCGGCCGCGTTACCGTTTCTGGAACCGCTTTTTTTCGCGACCTGAGCCCGGTCGTTAGGCAAGGGCGCGGGGTCGGCGCACCGCTGCGCCCGTTCGGGAAATCTTCCGCTGCCCCTCGGGCGTCATCTCATGAAATGGCTCATCGCTTTCCTCTTCGCCGCGCTCGTTTTCGGCGGTGCCGCCTACGTTGGTTACAAGATCATCGTGCGGCCGGAAATGGTGATGCGCGCCGAACAGCGCGCTGGCGCGACGCCGCGACCGATCCCGGATTTAAGTTTACCGGAGTTTGAAGCCGCCGCGAAGCTGAAGGACGAAGGCAAGCTGACCGAAGCACGCGCGGCACTGACTGCGTTCATCCAGAAATATCCAAGCGGCCTGCACGTCGGCGAAGCGCAGGATCTTCTCGGCGACGTGAACACGAGCATCCTGCTCTCGACTTATCCTTCGCCGGAGAAAGAGGAATACATCGTGCGCAGCGGCGACGTTCTCCAGCGCATCGCGACGAAGTTAAAATCGACGCCCGAGCTGATCATGCGCACGAATAACCTGAGCGGAACGATGCTCCGGATCGGCGACAAGCTGCTCGTCTCGCATCCCGTTTTCTCGATGCTGATCCAGCGTGAGAAGAAGCTGATCTACCTCCTGGATCACGATCACTTTTTTAAGCGCTACCATATTCTCGAGGAAAAATTACCCGTCCGTCGCTCGCCGAAAATCCAGACCCATGTGTCGGAGATCATGGCGTGGAAAAATGGAAAACGAATCGGGATCGGCAGCCGTGATTTCCTCAACAGCACGCGCTGGATTCGCCTCGCCTCGCCCGGTTATATCCTGTATTCCGAGCCGGATGATTCGCATCCGATCCTCGACGTTCCTCCGCCCGACCAGGGCATCGGCATGACCGCGACCGACGTGGAAGAATTGAGCAGCCTTGTAAACAGGAAAACGGCTGTCACCATAACTAACTAGCGCACATGGATTCGCACCCGCTCGATTTCGAAAAGCCGATCCTGGAGCTCCAGCGGCGCCTGCAGGAGATCAAGTCGCACTCCGCCAAGCACGACATCGACTTCGACTCCGAAGTGGAGTCGATGGAGCTGAAAATCCTCGAAACCCGCCGCGTGATTTACGACAACTTATCGGCCTGGCAGCGCGTCCAGATCGCGCGCCACACGCAGCGTCCTTTCGCGCTCGATTACATCGGTCGCTGTTTCACCGAATGGGTCGAACTCCATGGCGATCGCGTCTTCGGCGACGACCGCGCGATGCCGTGCGGACTGGCGAAACTTGGTTCGCAGCAGTGCGTCGTCGTGAGCCAGCAAAAAGGCCGCGACACGAAGGAAAACGTGCTGCGCAACTTCGGCTGCGCTTACCCGGAAGGTTATCGCAAAGCGCTCCGCATCATGCGGCTCGGCGAGAAGTTTAACTTGCCCGTCATCGCCTTGATCGACACCCCGGGAGCGTATCCCGGCGTCGGCTCGGAGGAGCGCCATATCGCCGAAGCGATCGCGGTCAACCTGCGGGAAATGATGATCCTGCGCGTGCCGATCATTGCCTGCGTGATCGGCGAAGGCGGCTCCGGCGGCGCGCTCGGCATCGGCGTCGCGGACAGCGTGCTCATCCTCGAGAATGCCTACTATTCCGTCATCAGCCCGGAAGCCTGTTCGGCGATCTTGTGGAAAGACCGGAAGCACGCGCCGGAAGCGGCTGAAGCACTAAAACTCACCGCCGACGACCTCATGCGCCTCGGCGTGGTCGACGAAGTCGTGCAGGAACCGGAAGGCGGCGCGCATCGCGACCACGACTTGGCGGCGGCAAATCTCGGGAGCGCATTGCGGCGCAACCTGAAGCGCGCGCGCGCGCTGCCGATCGACGAGCTCTTGAAAGAGCGCTACGCGAAATTCCGCAAGCTAGGAAACTTCGCCGAGCCGAAGAAAAGCAACGGCGCCTAACGAATCCGGTCTGCTCCGGGTAGCGCGCCCGTCCCGGGTGCTGGCGAAGGCGTCTCGCCTTCGCGAACTTTCGTCCGCAGCCTTTCGCGTGGGTTGAGCTTATCGTGCCGATCCAAGTTCGCCGCCGCGAGACGCGTCGGCCAGCACCCGGGACGGGCGCGCCACCCGGAGCAGACCCGGCGGCGCACCAGGTTTAACAACTCGCCTAACGAATCGCCGGGACCGCCATCTCCGGCTGCCGCGGCGGCTCCTGCATTCCCGGCGGCGCGGGCGGAAAAAGGAAGCGCAGGACCGCTTCAAACCGAAACCCCCACGCGCCTTCGCTGTGATCGGCTCCCTCCGCCTCGGTGTATTGCAGGTCGTCGTAAAGCCGCCAGCCTTTCTCGATCAGCTTGTCGCGCAAGACCGCGGCGCGTTCCCAGCCCGGCTCGTTCGTGCCGGTATCGAGCCAGATCTTGAGCGGCGGTTTTTCCTCGAGCTGGTCGACGATTTTGTAAATGGCGCAATCATCCCACCAGATCGACGCCGACATCACGGCAAGCCGCGTAAAGACCTGCGGAAACCAAAGCGCAAGCACCAGCGTGGCCAAACCGCCTAACGACGACCCACCGAGCCCGGTGAACTCCGCTTCCGGCTTCGTCCGATACTCGCGATCGATGAATGGCTTCAGCTCGGTCGCGAGAAACTCCCCATATTTTCGGAGTAATCCCCTGCTCCGTTTGTTTCCTTTTGCCGACGGATTATACAACGCTCGGGTGGGCGAATATTCGTCAATCCGTGCGGCGCCCAGATTCTGCACCGCGACGATGATGACCGGCTCGATCAGGCGCTGCGTGATCAGGCGTTGCGCGGTTTCATCCGCCCCCCACTCCACGCCGGCAAAGGCGGTAGCAGCGTCGAAAACGTTCTGGCCGTCGTGCAGGTAAAGCACCGGATAACGCCGCTGCCGCGCGCGTTGGTAGTTGGGCGGCAGGTAGACGAGGATGTCGCGTTCGTTTTGCAAAACGCGCGAAGGAAAGCGGGGATGTTGCTGAATGTTGTCTGTCAGCGTGTGCGCGATTTCATCCATTCGAAATCGAGTTATCGGCGAGGTGATTCGCGGCCGCAACTGGCGCCGGCCGCCTTCCTCCTAATCTTGCTCTTACTCCTGCTCCTGCTCCTAATCCCAATCGCGCTTTTGAACGACTGGGCGGTGCAGAAGAGCAGGAGCAAGAGCAGGATTAGGGGGAGAAAGCGGACCCACGACGTTTTGCTCATCGCCAAGCTCGACGGCCGGCGCTGGTGCGACAAGATTATTGGCGCGACATGCTGCCGTATCGCTTGTCGAAGTTGTAAGAACGGTCGTTCGTCGTTAGGCTAAATTACTCTTATGAAAAAAATCGGAATCCTCTTCGGGCAGGAACACAGCTTCCCGCCGGCTCTTGTCGAACGCATCAACCAGAAAACTGGGGGACACGAGATCATGGCCGAGGCAGTCCGGATCGACAAAGTCATGCAGGGCGAACCGACCGGTTACGACGTCGTGATCGACCGCATCTCGCAGGACGTGCCGTTCTATCGCGCCTGGCTCAAAAACGAAGCGCTGACCGGCTGCGCGGTCGTGAACAATCCCTTCTGGTGGAGCGCGGATGAGAAGTTTTTCAACAACGCGCTCGCGACCAAGATCGGCGTCGCGGTTCCGAAAACCGTCCTCCTGCCCTCGCATCAGCCGCCGCCCGATACGAACGACAACTCGTTCCGCAACCTCGCTTACCCGCTCGATTGGGACGCGATTTTCGCCTACGTCGGCTGGCCCGCTTATTTCAAACCGTTCGCCGGCGGCGGCTGGAAAAACGTCTATAAGCTGCATAACCCGGAGGAATTTTATCGCGCCTACAGCGAGACCGGACAGCTCGTCATGATGCTCCAGGAGGAAGTGACCTTCGACATGTACTTCCGCTGCTATTGCGTCGATCAGCGCGACGTGAAGATCATGAACTACGAGCCGCGGCACCCGTACCACCTGCGCTATGTGACCGATTGGAAAGCGCCCAAATCCATTCTCGAGACGGTCGAATGGGGCGTGCTCCAGTTAAACCAGTATCTCGGCTACGACCTTAATACGGTCGAGTTCGCGATCCGCGACGGGGTGCCGGTGGCGATTGATTTCTGCAATCCGGCGCCCGACGCGGAGCGCTCCAACGTGGGCGAAGAAAATTTTCAATGGATCTTGGAAGCGGTCTCGGAGATGGCGATCGGCAAAGCCCGCGAACATGTCGCAGGCCGCGACAACCTCAGTTGGGGCAAGTTCATGCAAGCCGCCGCGACCCATCGTCCGCTGCAGGAGATGGGCAAGGCGTCGATCAGCGAACCGCCCGCTTATTCGCCGGAAGGCGAGGAACGACCGGACTGGCCGGGGTCGGAAGAGCGCGCGATCCACGAAATCTAAGCTGGAAAAGTTCGTGCCGACCGCGGCGAACCGGCGCCTGTTGGCCTAACGCCGCCGCCGTTTCGCGGGAAGCGTCACCCTTCTCTTGTTGTCATCCCGAGCCGCGCAGACGGCGAGGGATCTCGCAAGCGTTGTGCGCTGTCGATTAGACACAATCGCGTCGAAAGAACGCTTGCGAGATCCCTCACCGCGCTCCGCCGGTTCGGGATGACAAACAGACGCGCGTCCGGGATGCCCGCCACGAATTTTTTCGACCGCACCGCAGTTCGGCTTAAGTTGCACGTCCCATGAGCATCGAAGTAAAAATCCCGCCCGTCGGCGAATCCATTTCCAGCGGCGTCGTCTCCGTCTGGCACAAGAAATCGGGCGATTACGTCGAGGCCGGCGAAGCCCTCCTCACGCTCGAGACCGATAAGGTTTCGACCGAGATTACCGCCGAAAAAGCCGGGATCCTCGAGACCAAAGTCGACGAAGGCCAGGAAGTGAAAATCGGCGAGGTCGTCGCCACGATCGACGACAGCGCGACCGCTCCCGCGAAAGGAAAATCCGCCGCCCCTAACGAAGCCGCGCCGACGCCGCAGGAGTCATCGGAAAAACGGTCGCCCAACGCCGATATTCTTTCCCCCGCCGTGAAACGCCTGACCACGGAAGAAAAGGTAGATCCCGCCAAAGTCGCGGCCAGCGGCAAAGGCGGCCGCCTAACGAAAGGTGACGTGCTCTCGCATCTGCAAGCGGGTGACGAAGATTCTGCGCCGACCGACGACCAGGAAAAATCGCGTGCGGAACAGAAACCGGTCGCCGAAGAAAAAGCGCCAGTCGCCGAGACGAACGGGCGTTTTACCCGCAAGAAAATGTCGCCGCTCCGGCGCAAGATCGCCGCCCAACTGGTGATGGCTCAGCAGACCGCCGCGATCCTGACCACCTTCAATGAATGCGACATGACCGAGGTGATGTCGTTCCGGAAGAAGGCGCAGGAGAAATTCCAGGCCGATCACGGAGTGAAGCTCGGGTTCATGTCGTTCTTCATCAAAGCGACGGTCGAGGCGCTCAAGGAAGTGCCGTCGATCAACAGCCGCATCGAAGGCGATGATTTCATTCAGAATCATTACTTCGACATCGGCATCGCGGTTGGCACACCGCGCGGCCTCGTCGTGCCGGTGGTGCGCGATGCCGACAAGAAAAGTTTCGCGGATCTGGAGCGCGACATCGCCGACTACGCGGCCCGCGCGCGGGACGGGAAGATCAAGATCGAAGACCTGACCGGCGGCATTTTCACGATCTCCAATGGCGGCGTTTACGGCTCACTCATGGGCACGCCGATCCTGAATCCGCCGCAGAGCGGCATCCTCGGCATGCACACGATCCAGCAGCGGCCGATCGCTCTCAAAGGCGAGGTCGTCGTTAGGCCGATGATGTATCTCGCGCTCAGCTACGATCACCGCGCGGTCGACGGGAAGGAAGCGGTCACCTTTCTCATCAAAGTGAAGGAAGGCATCGAGAATCCGACCGGGCTGTTGCTCGAGTTGTAGGCTACTTCGTTAGGCGCGCCGTTCGTGCTTGTCATCGTGAGCGCGGCGAAGGACCTCACAGATGCAGTCCAGGTTTCCTCGCTACCGAAACCCGTCAGTTGCAGTTGCGAGGTCCTTCGCTGCGCTCAGGATGACAAGCAGGGCAGAGGCCGCTAAGTAAAGACACCCGTTTATTCCATGGAAAAATTCGGCGTCATCATCATCGGCTCCGGCCCCGGCGGCTACGTAGCCGCAATCCGCTCTGCGCAGCTCGGGCTCAAAACCGCGATCATCGAGAAAGACTCCGAGCTCGGCGGCACCTGCCTCAACATTGGCTGCATCCCGAGCAAGGCGCTTCTCGCCTCGAGCGACCATTACGTTTTCGCGAAAAAGGAAGCCGCCCAGCACGGCATCAAGATAGACCACGTCACCCTCGATCTGCCGACGATGCTCGCGCGCAAAGACAAAGTCGTGAAAACCCTCACCGGCGGCGTCCGCGCGCTCATGAAAGGAAACAAGATCACAACTTTCTCAGGCCTCGGAACCATCACCGAGCCGGGCAAAGTGCGCGTCCAGCCTAACGACGGTGAAGCGATCGAGATCACCGCCGATCACATTGTGATCGCGACCGGCAGCGTCCCGATCAACCTGCCGAGCATGCCGTTCGATGGCGAGACCGTCGTCAGCAGCACCGAAGCGCTTTGCTTCGAAAAACCGCCGGAAAAAATGCTCGTCATCGGCGCGGGCGCGATCGGGCTCGAGATGGGCTCAGTCTGGAGCCGGCTCGGTTCCGAAGTCACTGTGCTCGAATTTCTCCCGCGCATCGCCGTCGGGTTCGATCTCGAAATGGCGAACCTCCTGCAGCGCGCCCTCACGAGCCAGGGCATGAAATTTCACCTCGAAACCAAGGTCAGCTCCGTGAAAGTAAAAGACGGCCGCGCGATCGCGACCGCCACGAAGGGCGGCGAGGAAATGACCTTCGAGGCCGATAAAGTTCTCGTCGCGGTCGGCCGTCGCGCCTTCGCCGAAGGAGTCGGCGCCGATAAAGTTGGCGTCGCGCTCGACGAGCGTGGCCGAATCAAAATCGACGAACAATTTCGCACGAACATCGAAGGCGTTTACGCGATCGGCGACGTCATCGCCGGCCCGATGCTCGCGCACAAAGCCTCGGAGGAAGGTGTCGCCTGCGTCGAATTGATCGCGGGCAAAGCCGGCCACATGAACTACGACGTCATCCCTGGAATTATCTACACGAATCCCGAGCTCGCCGGCGTCGGGATCACGGAAGATTTCGCGAAAGAAAAAGGGATGAAAGTGCGGATCGGCAAATTCCCATTCCGCGCGAACGGTCGCGCGCTGGCCAACGCGGATGCCGAAGGCTTGGTCAAGTTCATCGCTGACGC
>JBDTIQ010000142.1:0-3000 GCA_039936335.1 Chthoniobacterales bacterium | reverse complement strand
TATAAAATGGTGCCGCCGTCGATCCGTTCGAAGAAGGCACCGGTTGCACCGGCTACTCCGTCCGTTACACTTGTCTTGGTTCCTCGGCTCTATGCAAGGCTTTAATTAGCGTGACCGCGAACGCTGGCTCGTTGCAGGACGTTGAAGACGCCGGAACCTCCCCAAGGCCTCGTTGCCAGAGTTAAGCAGTGAGGAAGTCTCCATTTGGCGTGCAGTTCCGAAACACGGAAATCGGCGGACTGGGTTGCGAGTCAACCCTGCGGTCCCGTGCTTTGCCCGTGATCAGCGCACCCAACGCTCACCCGCTCGATTGGCCGGTATGGCATGCGCTGGCCGGACCACATGCGGCGCTTGCCGGACGCGAGATACTTTTCTCCTTCCGGGGCGTGCCGCGAAAATGCGGAGGTGACCTTGGTTACGCTAGTGCCTTTCATCAATAAGGATTCGCGTGCGCCCTAACGACTTCGGTTCAAATCTTTCGCGTCCGCTCGCCCTGCTCGATCAGCTTCCAAAACTCGCCCGTCTTCCCAAGCTGATCGTCCTCCGCCATCGGCAGCTTGCTCCGATAGAGAAAGTCTCGCAGCGTGTTCTTGTGCAGCACGCGATGGACGGTGATCCCTTCCGGGCTGCGCTCGAAGTAGATGCGGTAATCCTTCGCGCGATAGCGATGGAGCTTTTTTCCTTCGCGCTCGATCACTCCGAAATGGTTCGAGTCGAGATTGTCGAGATCCTCGGGCAGAATCTGAAACTGCGAGAGCAACTCGAGCTGCAACCGCTTCGGCAACGCCGCCATTTCCGCGGCGCTCAGCTCGTTGAAGATGATCTGAAACATCGCCGCCTCACAAATACACACGCCGCACCCGGCTGCCAATGCCGGTGAAGATCTCCCACGCGATCGTGCCCGCGCGCGCCGCCACTTCCGCGGCGAGAATTTCCTCGTCACCCTGTCGCCCGATCAACACCACTTCATCGCCGATCCGCGGATTTCCGACCGCCGAAACATCCACCATCGTCAGGTCCATCGTGATCCGGCCGAGGACCGGGCAACGTTTCCCCCCGAGCAAAACCGCCGCATCACGATTCGAAAGCGAGCGCGGAAAACCATCCGCGTAACCGGCACTGATCGTTGCCACTTTCGTCTCCCGCGCAGTCGTAAACGTGCGGCCGTAACTCACGCTCCGACCCGCCGGGAGATCACGCAGCAAGGCGATCCGCGATTTAACTGTCATCACCGGTTGCAGAAGTCTTTGTTCGTTAGGCAAAGGCGAGCTGCCGTAAAGCATGAGGCCGGCCCGCGCGATCTCGAAACGATGTCGCGCGAAACCGAGGATCCCGGCGCTGAGCAGGACGTGCGCCTTATAATCGCCCGGCACCTGCGCGCGCATTTGCCTAACGAGCCGAGTGAAAAGGCCAAGCTCCTCCTCGGTGAAAATCGCATCTTCGTCAGCCACTGGCAGGTGTGTGGAAATGCTGTGCACCTTGAGATTCGGGATCGCGGCGATCTCGAGCAACTCCGCAACCGCTTCCTCGTGCCAGCAACCCATCCTTCCCATCCCGGTGTCGATCGTGAAATTGATCCCAGCCGCCGCCCCGGAGAACTCCCGCGCCTCCTCGAAACTCGAGACCGTGGGGATGAATCCGTCCCGCACAATGGCTTCGCGCTCCTCTGGCAGAGCCGGGCCGAGAATCAGAACTGGATACTGGATTCCGCTGAGCCGGAGCTCGTGCGCCTCGTGCAGATTCGCGACCCCGAAAAGATCGGCGTCGTCGCGCAAAGCCTGCGCGACTTCGATCATGCCATGGCCGTAGGCGTTCGCCTTCACGACCGCGAGTAGCTCCGCCCCCTCCCCCAAACGTTTCCGCGCCACTTGCGCGTTGTGGCGCAGCGCGCCGCGATCGATTTCAGCCCAGCAACGTTCCGCGCCTAACGAGTCCATAACGGTTTCTTCGGAGTGGTGATGTAAGGTGGTCGCAAGTAAATCGGCTCCAGCATTTCATCGCCCGGTTCCGCCGTTTCCCCGAGCGCCGCGAGCACATCCGCCGCGGGATACGCGAGCGTGACACCAGCAAACTGCGGCAACTGCTCGCTCGCGACCAACGGCAAAGCACCCTGCGCGTCCAACTTTTGTCGCACCTCTTCCTCCGTCACCAGCAGCGGGCCTTCCTCGCAAATTCCTTGCCGCACCTGCGCAAAAAAATAGCTGCTGCGCCGCGCGTCGCCGATCGCGCAATACGCCGGCAGGTTGATGGCACAGATCGATGGCAGCCCAACCAGTTGCGCACTCGACGCCGCGCGCAAACCGATCGCGGTCGAGATCGCGATGCGCGTGCCGGCATACGAGCCGGGGCCGAGGCCGACCACAATCTTATCCGGCAGCCCGCATTCGCGGCGGATTTCGCTCAGGTTTTCGAAGAAGAGTCCCGAGTGCTGCCGGTCCGCCGGGAATTGCCTAACGACAAGCGGACCATCGTCGCGCCGAAATGCGATGCTGCCGACGGCCGACGAAAGTTCCAGCGCGAGTACCTTCATTCTTCCTCGATGATCAGGCGCTCGTCATTTTCGCGCGCCGCGATGCGCAGCCAGCGCGTGCGGGCGGGAAGAAGCTCCGGGAATCGATCAGCCCATTCGATCACGGCCACGCCGCCTTCCTGCAGGTAATCCTCGAAGCCAAGTTGCTCGAGTTCTTCTGGCCGCTCGATTCGATAGAAGTCGAAATGGAAGATCGGCAGCCGTCCGCTCCGATATTCGTGCAACAAAGTGAACGTCGGGCTCGTGACCGATTCGCCGCTGCCGCAGCCGGCGACGATGCCTTTCACGAAATGTGTTTTCCCGACGCCGAGATCGCCGTTCAGCGCGACGACGTCGTTAGGCCGAAGCGCCCCCGCCCAGTTATGCGCGAAGGCGATCGTCTCTTCCACGCTATGAGAAGTGAACGTAGCCACGGAAAGAGTGACGAGTGACAGGTGACGAGTGACGAGTGAGACGGCCGATGCGAGTGA
>JBDTIQ010000141.1:0-3331 GCA_039936335.1 Chthoniobacterales bacterium | reverse complement strand
GGCAACCGAGCACGCACTGTTTTCGCAGAGGAGGGCTCGCGCACACGCCGGGCCGCAGGTCGCGGATGACGGCAGTTACCCTCGCGTTTCTCATCGCGGCGATCGTCGCCCTGATTTTTTGCTCGGCTCTTTTTTCCGGGCTCGAGACGGCGCTCTTCTCGCTCAAAAGCCACCAGATCCAGCGGCTGCACGAGCAACATCCTTCGCTGACTGATTTCTTGCGGCTCTTCCGCGACAGCCCGCGCCGCGTCCTCAACGTCCTCCTCCTCGGCGGCGCGCTCATGAATGTACCGCTCGTGATTCTCTGCCTGATCCTGATCTGGGAAGGCCCGCTCTCGGGGCGCATGCCGCAGTGGCTCGCGGCGCTCGTGATTTTCGCGGTGATCGTTTTGTTCTGTGACTTAATGCCAAAGCTGCTCGCGCTCTCAACGCCGTATCGACTGTCGAAGCTCGGCGTTTTCACGCTCAAGGTGCTGATGCCGTTTCTCGATCGCGTCGGCAGCGTACTGGAAAACGTCAGCACCGGAATGGTCGATCGCATGACTCCCGCGTCGCTCCGCGTCCGGCGAAAGATGAGCGACGAAGAGCTCGAGACGCTCGTCGAGATGGGCGAGGAGGAAGGTACGCTCCAGGAAGCCGAGGGCGAGATGATCCAGGAAATCATCAAGCTCGGCGACAAGACGGCGAAGGATTGCATGACGCCGCGCGTCGACACCTTCGCGGTGCCGGATGGCTTGCCTAACGAGGAAGCGATCGCGCTGTTTCGCGAACGGCGGCATCGGCACGTGCCGGTTTACGCGGAGACGCCGGATAACATCGTCGGCATCGTGGATGTGAAGCGTTTCCTGCTCGATCCGGCGCGGCCTTACACGGACACGCTGGTCACACCATCGTATGTGCCAGAGACGATGGCGGCAGCCGATTTGCTCCGGAGTTTCCTCTCGCGCCCGCAAGGTCTCGCGATCGTGGTCGACGAATTTGGCGGCACGGAGGGAATCATCACGCTGGCGGACATCATCGAGGAACTCATCAGCGACGCGGCGCCACTCGGTGATGCCGAACTTTACATCGAACCGCTCGAAGAAGGGCGTTTCCTCGTGAGCGGGAACGCGCGGCTCGACGACCTCACGGAGCATCTCGGTTTCGAACTCGAAGCCGACGGGATCGACACGATCGGCGGTTATCTTTTCAACCGGCTGGGTTACCTGCCGAAACCGGGCGCGACCCTGGAAACACCTCGCGTCATCTTCACCATCCGGCAGGTGAGCCGTAAGAGAATCGAGGAAGTGCTCCTCGAAAAAACCGCTGCGCTGGCCGAGGGAAATCCGGAGGACGAAGACATCGTCGCGCCATGATTTCCTGGTTCCTCATCGCGTTTTTTTGGATTGTCTCGTTCGTCTTCTCCGGGATCGAAGCGGGGCTTCTCTCGCTCGACCAGGTGCGGCTGCGCCATCAGGTCAAGTTGCGGAACCGCTCCGCCATGCTCCTGCATCGGCTCCTGAAAAAACCGGAGCGCCTCCTGGTTACCATCCTGCTCGTCACGAATCTCGCCGACATCGCCGGGTTGCTCGTGCTCACCCGGCGGCTTGTGCGTTCGTTAGGCGCCTGGGGTTATACAGTCGCATTGCTGCTCGCCGCGCCGATCTACCTCTTCATGCTCGGGGTGTTGCCGAAGTCGCTTTTCCGCCGCTTCCCCTATCGCGCGCTCGCCGCGCTCGCGGGTTTGCTCGAGATGACCTCGTGGATTTTCTGGCCACTCCTCGAAATCGGCGCGCGGATCGGCGGACTCTGCCTGCCGCGGAAAAAAGAATCGGTCCCGCGGATTTTTGCGGCGCGGGAAGATTTGAAACGGCTCACGGTCGAGAGCGAGTTGCAGGGCTCCCTCACTTCCGCGGAGCGCGCCATGATTCACAACGTGGTCGATTTTCGCACCGTGAAAGTGGCCGACGTGATGCGACCCCTGCGCGACGTCGTCTCGGTGCGGCCGGAAACTCCGCTGCCGGATTTGCTCCAGGTGAGCGCAAAAGCCGAAGTCGATCGCATACCCGTGATTTCCGAAGAGGGACGCGCCCTCGGCCTCGTGAACGTCTTCGACATTTTGCTCGATCCGCGCCCGCGTCGCGGGTTACGCGACTACACGCGCCGGATCGTGACCGCCGCCGAGAACGAATCGGCTTATCGCATCATCCGCCGACTGCGCGCTGCGCGTCTCACTCTGGCAGCGGTCGTCGACGCCCAGAAAAGGCTTACCGGTATTGTCACCGTCGAGGATCTCATAAAGCGCCTCGTGCAAAGCACCTAACGACTCGCTAAGAGCTCGGCGCGAGGTATTGGAAAGCGATCACTTTGCCGCGCTGGAACGACACCGTCTTCACCGGCTGCGAGATCGTCTGCGGAAACGGATAATAAAACGGGTCGTAGAACGGATCGTAAATCGCCCCGTAAAAGCGCCGGCCGCCGCGGCGCCCGTAGTACCCGACCGGGCCGTCAAATCCGCCATAGAAGCCGCCGCCGTAGAAGCCGTAGTCCGGCAACGTCCGCGCGATCAGATAAACCCAGGTCTCAGTCGGCACTCCGTGTATTTCGCCGACGGCTTTTTGCTGGGGCCGGCCCCAGGCAAAATAGACGCCCTGCTGCGACATCCCGCCTCGAATTTTCCCCTGCTGCACGAGCGCCTGATCGGTAGGCGGAAGCTGCTCAAATCCCGCGTGATCGTCCGAGATCCGCGAGCTCACAGTGGAGCAACCCGAAAGAAGCAACGCACTCCCGGCCAGACACGCCAGGAGCACCGACGAAAGAGAAGGCCGATATTTCATGTGGATAAGTTCGTTTAGGTAAAAACTTCGTCAAACGGTTGGCTCGAGGAGTAACGTGATGAATCGCGGGGCTCATCCTCGGCGCCCACGACTGGCGGAGAGAGCAGCGTGATTGTGTGCGCACTCGGGCCGTCGTTAGGCGGGGTCGGTGTGAACGATTCCTTGGCCGATCCGTTGCTGGCGTTATACGACAGCAACGATACGATCATCGCGACAAATGACGACTGGCAAACCACGCAGGCCGCCGCGATCGTAGCGAGCGGCGTGCCGCCGACCGATCCGGTCGAAGCCGCGATTGTGGCGACGCTCGCGCCGGGGAATTACACCGCGATCGAGAATGAAAAGACGGTGGCACCGGAATCGGCCTGATCGAAGTGTATAATCTTAAGGCTCTAGACCAGAAGATTTATGATACGAGTTATCCAAGATGTTCAAAGGGAGCAAGTTGTCGAGCTATCGGGTCAGAAAAGTTGTGGAGTGCTTTTGTCTCGATCTGACGGCGACGCAAACGGCCG
>JBDTIQ010000140.1:0-19296 GCA_039936335.1 Chthoniobacterales bacterium | reverse complement strand
ATTTCGATTCGTTAGGCGAGAATGGCGAAACTTTGCGCGACACCGTCACGCTCCGGCATCGCGACAGCATGGAGCAGGAGCGCGTGCCGATCAGCGAGCTGCGTGGGCGACTTCTGGAAGCGATTTCCTAACATGTCGTGATGGCGTTTAAGAAAGCCCGTCATCCCGAGCGCAGCCGATGGATCCTGTCTCGAAATCGTAAAGCCCACTCCACGGGATTCTTCGACTGCGCTGCGCTCCGCTCGGAATGACCTGTTTTTAACGCTCTCGAAGTGGACCTCGAAACTTTCCGCGAGTATTGCCTGACGAAATCGGGCGCGACCGAAGACACGCCGTTCGGACCGGACGCACTCGTCTTCAAAGTGGGCGGAAAAATGTTTGCCCTCGCTTCGCTCGACGACGTGCCGCCGCGGGTGAACCTGAAATGCGATCCCGACCTCGCGCTCGAACTGCGCGACCGATACGAGGAAGTGCGCCCCGGTTACCACATGAACAAGAAGCATTGGAACACCGTCGAGCTGAGTGGCGGCGTGCCAGCCGCTGAGCTGCGCCGGATGATCGACCACTCCTATCAGCAGGTGCTCGCGTCGCTCACGAAAAAAGACCGCGCGATGATCACGGGGGCGGATTAAAAAAAGTTGTCATCCCGAGTCGGCGGAGCGCGGCGAAGGATCTCGCAAGCGTCGCTCGAGTGTGTGTTCTTCCCTAACGAAGTCGCAAAACGCTTGTGAGATCCCTCGCTTCGCTCGGGATGACACCGCTGCTTACGGCCTCACGATCGCGGTGGATGAATCACCTGCCGCAACTGCACCGTGCCGATGTCGAGCTGCAACGCTTCCTGCGCGACTTCCAGAAACGCATCAGGCGGATCGGTTAGCGCCACCGCGAGATTTCCCGCTTCGTTTTCACCGGCGCGCAGCGCTTCCGCGTCCAGCAGCTGCATCACGGCTCGCGCGCAGTTCTGCGCGGAATCGACCAGCGTCACGGCATCGCCGAGAAATCTGCCAATCGTTCGGCGGAGCAGGGGATAATGTGTGCAACCGAGCACAAGCGTGTCGATGCCTTCCGTGACGAGCGGCTCGAGATACTGCCTAACGACGCGCTCCGTGATCTCGCCGTCGAGCCAGCCTTCCTCGATCAACGGCACGAAAAGCGGGCAGGCCCGCGCCGTCACCAGCAGCGCCGGATCGAGCTCGCGAATCGCCCGCTCATACGCGCCGCTCTTGATCGTGGCGCGGGTGCCGATCACGCCGATGTGGCCGTTTCGCGTCGCGGCGACCGCGGCTTCTGCGCCGGGGCGGATCACGCCAGTTACCGGCACCGGGCTCATCTCTTCGAGCCGCGGCAAGGCGAGAGCGGAGGCGGTATTGCAAGCGACGACGATCGTTTTGCAATGCTCCTCCAGCAGCATCGCGGTGATCTCCAAGCTGTAACGCTCGACCGTCGCCGCGCTCTTCCCGCCATAGGGCACGCGGGCGGTGTCGCCGAGGTAAAAGATACGCTCGTTAGGCAAGATCTCCCGCAGCGCGCTCACGACCGTGAGTCCGCCGATGCCGGAATCGAAGACGCCGATCGGACGGGCGCGCGCGGAGTGGTCCGGTTCGGCTTTCATGCGCGCGCCAAGTTGAGCGCGCGCCGCAGGTTGGTCAATTCGTCAGGCGGCGGTGTTCTGTAAATTCCCTTGCAGGACTTCGTGCAATTTCAGGAGCAGATCGCGCGTCGTGTAAGGCTTGGCGAGCAGGGCTTCGATCCCGAGCAGGACGACCTCCGCGATCTCCACTTCTTCGGAGCGGCCGGTTGAGATGAGGATTTTGATTTCCGGGTCGATCCGGCGCAACGCACGCACGAGAACGGCGCCGCTCATCACCGGCATCGAGAGATCCGTCACGACGGCCGCGATATGCCCGATCTGCTGCGAATAGATCGCGAGCGCTGTCGGACCATCTTCCGCCACGAGCACGTGGTAGCCGTGATTTGTGAGCACGACCTCCGCGACTTCGCGGATGGCCGCCTCGTCATCGACCACGAGGATGGTCTGGCCGCGTCCGCGCGGGACGAGCGTGTCGTGGCGCGTCGTGTGGGAAATTTCTCGCGCTTCTTTCGCGGGCAGGAAAATCCGGAAACGCGTTCGTCCGGGCGCGCTCTCGACCTGGAGGAATCCGCCGTGGCTCTGCACGATTCCCGCCGCCGTCGATAGGCCGAGGCCGGTTCCTTCGCCCTGGTTCTTCGTCGTGAAAAACGGATCGAAGATTTTACCGAGCGCTTCCGGCGGAATCCCGTTGCCGGTATCGGTGACCTGCAAGAGGACATGCGGCCCAAGCTCGGCGTCGGTCGTGAGGCCGGCGAGGCGCGCGTCGACATCGAAGTTCTCGACCGAGAGCTGGAGCTGGCCGCCGCGTGGCATCGCGTCACGAGCGTTAATGCAAAGGTTGAGGAGGACCTGATGCAACTGCGTCGGGTCGGCTTCGATCGCGCGGATGTCTTCCGCGCGTGAAGTGTGGATGGCGATCGATTTCGGGAAAGTTTGCCGCACGATTTTCGCGACTTCCTCCATCAGGTAAATCGGCTGGATCAACATCCGATCGCCCTCCGCGCCGCGCGCGAAGGTGAGGACCTGCTTGATGATTTCGGAGCCGCGCTGCGCGCTCGATTCCACGATGTCGAGGAAACGGTCGCGTTCGGCCTGGTCCTCTTCACCGCGCAAAACCGGCGAGGCCATCATGATCGGGAGGAGGACGTTATTGAGATCGTGCGCGACGCCGCTGGCGAGGGTCCCGAGGCTCTCCATGCGCTGAGCCCGCAGGAATTGCTGCTGGATTTTTTTCTGCTCGGTCACGTCGGTATTGATCACGAGCATCGACTTCGGTTTGCCCTGGTCGTCGCGCACCAAGCTCCAGCGACTGCGCACGGCGACGGTCGCGCCAGCCTTATTCCGCTGCCGGCGTTCGCCCGACCAAGCGCCGGTCTCGATCAGGCAGCTTTGTGCGGCGAGAAGCGTGTCGTCCACTTCTTCCAGCTCGAGTAGTTCGGTCGTGAGGCGGCCGCGCGCTTCCTCCGTGCCCCAGCCGTAGAGGTTTTCCGCGCCCTGATTCCAGAACTCGATCCGACCTTCCATGTTGCAAACGATGATCGCGTCGTGCGCGAGGTTCAGGAGGTTAGATTGCTCGACCAGTTTGCGCTCCGTCCGCATCGCATTGGTGAGATCGGCGATCGAACCCACGACGCGTAAAGGCCGGCCGATTGCGTCTAACTTTGTGCAACCGCGCAGGAGAAAATGTCCGTAGGTGCCATCCGGCCGACGGATGCGAAGATGGACCTCGTGGCGTCCGTTGGCGTTCTTCGGTTCGGCCACCGCCTCGCAAAACGCCTCGCGATCTTCCGGATGCAGGAGCGCGGCGAGCGCGTTGACCGTGGGCGTGAACGACTGCGGGAAAAGCCCGAGCATTTCGAACATGCGCGCGGAGCAGGTGAAGCGGCCGCTCTGGTAATCGTGCTCCCAGATTCCATCGTTGGAGGCCGCGATCACGAGCCGGAGCTGTTCTTCGTTCTCGCGCAGAACCAGCTCGGCGCCGGCTCGTTCGATGATCGCACGGCAACGTCCCGCCACTTCTTTCACGAGCGCGATCTCGGCCCGGGTCCATTCCCGCGGCTCGCGTTGGTGCACGCTCATCATCGCGAGGAGTCGTCCATTTTTCAGGAGCGGGCAGGTGATGACCGACTTGATTTCGAGGGCGTGGAATTTTTCCACGGCACATTCGGCGACGATTTCTTCGTCGGCGTTCTGCACCACGAGGGTGCGGCCGGCGAGCAGCCGAGTTTGTGCCCGTTCGCCAAACTCCGCCAGCGTGTAGCGCCCCTCGATGCTCGCGCAGCCGTCGCTGAAATCGTGCCGGATGACGAGATGCTCGCCATCCGCTTCCATCTCAGCGTAGGTGCAACGCGAGGCGCCGAGATGTTTACCGAGCAATTGCACGACGGCCTTCAGGATTTCCTCCGGCTGGGTGAGCTCGCGGATCGCCTCGTTCAGGGCATTGAGAAAACGGAAACGCTGTTCGCTTTCGCGCAGCACTTCCTCGGCGCGTTTCTGTTCCGTGATGTCGGTGTTCGTACCCACCCATTCGCGGATCGCGCCGGTTTGATCGAGCACGGGAACACCGCGCGCCGCGAAGGTTCGATAAGCGCCATCCCCGCCGCGCAGCCGATATTCCATCTCGAACCACTTCTTTTGCGCGCGGCATTCCGCCCAATGCCGTAGCGTCCGGGCGCGATCCTGCGGATGGAGGCAATCGGCCCAGCCGACACCCAGTATTTCCTCCGGCATCTGGCCGGTGTAGGCGCGCCAGGTCGGCAAATCCTCGAGGACGCGACCCGCGGGATCGGTTTGCCAGACGATTTGGCGAGTCGCTGTCGTGAATGAGTTAAAGCGCTCGACGCTGCGAATCAGGGCTTCCTCGGAATGCTTCCGCGCCGTGATGTCCTGCACACTGCCCTCGTAGTAGAGCGCGTTGCCGTCGTCGTCGCGCACGACCCGGACGTTTTCAGAGACCCAGATTTTGCTGCCATCCTTGCGCATTACTTCGTACTCGAAATTGTTCACCACGCCTTCGCGCTCGAGCCGTTGCCGGAATGCCACCCGCTCTGCCGGATCGGCATAACTCTGGGTCGCGAGATCACTGCGCTCGCGAATCAATTCCTCCGGTGTCGCAAAGCCGAGCATCCGCGCGAGCGCCGGATTGGCGGAAAGGGCGACACCTTCCGGCGTGTTCTGGAAAATCCCTTCGAGCGCGTTGTCGAACATCGCATGGTATTTGCACTCGGCGGCACGCAGTTGCGCTTCGGCCGCGCGCCGTTCCGAGATGTCGCGCATGATGGCTTGGATGGCGCGTTTGCCTTCGAAGGTGATCGGGACGACGCGCGATTCCACGTCCGTGCTCGAGCCGTCGCACCGAATCATTTTGCGTTCTGTCCGCAGCGTCGAGGACCCTTCGAGCGCGCTCTGATTGCGCAGCTCGACGACGGCGCGTTCTGTCGGATCCACGAAATCCAGCGGAGACCGCCCGATCAGTTCATCCCGGTGCGCCGCACCCAACAGGCTGACTGCCCCGGGATTTGCAAACACAATGCGCTCATCGCAGACCACGAGGACCGCGTCCGGCGAGTAGTCAATCAAGTTGCGATAACGATCTTCTTCCGCGCGCCGGGCGGAGGTGATTCTCTCCCGGCGCAGCAATTGCGCGAGGCGGGCGATGGCCGCGCCGGCGGCCAGCGCGATTACGATCACGATCACGACGCCGACGCCGATCGGTTCGCCCGTCGGTCCGAACCAATAGATTCCCGCAACGGTCGCGGGCAAACTCGCGCTCGCAGCCCCACCGACCGCCGGTGCTTTTCGAAAAATGGACCGGCTCCGCCAGGAAAGCTTTTGCGTCATTAAGTGGATCAAGCACCCGAAAGTGGTGCAAATCCCGCGCCAATCAGCGATCGGAAATCGAGTTTTTTCCGGGGCGTTCGGATTAAAGGCGGAGGTCGTTAGGCGCGGTAAAATCCGAGGGGACGGCGTCGCCGGTATTCCGCGTCGCGACCGGCTCGAAAAGAACCACCTCCGCCTCTTCCTCAGCGGCCGTGCGAT
The DNA here is from genome assembly GCA_039936335.1 of Chthoniobacterales bacterium. Taxonomy (GTDB): domain Bacteria; phylum Verrucomicrobiota; class Verrucomicrobiia; order Chthoniobacterales; family UBA10450; genus Palsa-1392. Next base: position 13,667 of record JBDTIQ010000140.1, on the reverse strand, counting down.
GCTCGACACCTTGCGGCACGACGAGAAATTCGCCCGCTTTCAGTGCGACAATGCGGTCGCGAAACTCGATCCGCATCGCGCCGCGCCAGACGAGGAAGAGCTCGTCTTCGCGTTCGTGACTGTGCCACGGGAAGACGCCCTGAACCTTGACGACTTTTACTTCCTGGGCATTGAGTTCGCCCACGATTTTCGGCCGCCAATGTTCCGAAAAAGCCGCGAATTTTTCCGCCAGATTCACCTTCTCCATCGCGCCAAGAGTAGCACACCCACGCTGTAGAGTCGGCCGTGTCGGCCGCAGAAGGGCGACATTTTCCTGCTTCGATCCGCCGAGTCGCGGGCGACATGCCCGCCGCTACAGCGCCGGAAGTTTGCAATCGCGCGGTCGTCTCCGATCATTCCTGCCCATGGCGGAAATCCCGAAAGCGTATGAGCCGCAGGCGGTCGAGGCGAAGTGGTATGCTCGCTGGCTCGCGGCCGGATTTTTCCACGCCGATCCGGCTTCGACGAAACCGGCCTACTCGATCGTGATGCCGCCGCCGAACGTGACCGGCGTGCTCACGCTCGGCCACGTGTTGAACAACACGATTCAGGACATCCTCGCCCGCCGCGCGCGCATGCTCGGCCACGAAGTGCTCTGGCTTCCCGGGCTCGATCACGCCGGCATCGCCACGCAATCGGTGGTCGAGAAAAAGATGCGCAAAGAGGAAGGCAAAACCCGCCATGACCTTGGGCGGGAAGAGTTCGTTAGGCGGATCTGGGAGTGGAAGGAAAAACACGGCGGCATCATCATCGAACAGTTGAAACGGCTTGGCTGTTCCTGCGACTGGGCGCGCGAACGCTTCACGATGGACGCTGACTACTCGCGCGCCGTGCAGCAAATTTTCGTCGATCTCTACGCGAAGGGTTTGATCTATCGCGGACGCCGGATGGTGAACTGGGATCCGGTCGCGCTGACGGCGCTCTCCGATGAAGAAGTCATCCCGACGCCGCAAAAATCCTCTCTCTATTACGTGCGCTACGAGCTGGTCGACGAGCCTGGGCGTTTCCTCGAAGTCGCGACCACCCGGCCGGAGACGATCATGGCCGACGTCGCCCTCGCCGTGCATCCGAATGACGAACGCTACCGAGCATTGTTAGGCAAGAAGGCGTGGCGCCCGCTCGATCGCGTCGAGTTGCCGATCCTGGGCGACGAAACGATCGATCCGGAGTTCGGCACCGGCGTGCTAAAAGTGACGCCCGCGCATGACAAGGTCGATTTCGAGATCGGGCAGCGTCATAACCTGCCGGTCATCGACGTGCTCCATCCAAATGGGAGAATTAACTGTTCCGGCGTCCCCGAACTCGATGGTCTCGATCGTTTCGCCGCGCGGAAAAAATCCGCCGAAATCCTGGCCGAGCGGGGCCTGCTCGCGAAGGAAGAACCGCATGAAAGCACTGTTGGTTTCAGCGAGCGCGCCGGGGTTCCAATCGAGCCGCGGCTGAGCGAGCAATGGTTCCTGAAGTATCCAAAAGTCCCCGAAGCCCGCAGCGCCGTTGGCGAGAAAGCGGCCATTCGTTTCCGTCCGGAACGCTGGGAAAACGTCTACCAGCATTGGCTCGAAAACATTCAGGACTGGTGCATCAGCCGCCAGCTTTGGTGGGGGCATCGCATTCCGGTTTGGTATGGTGGGGCAAGTTTGCAACTTGCCTCTCCGGGCGGAACGCAAGTTGCAAATGAGGGAACGCAAGTTGCAAACTTGCGCCACGAGGAAAACTCTGGCGTTGGAAGCGTGGCCGACTCCCGTGGCTTTGATGACTTCGCCGAGGTCGAGATCACGCGCCGGCGTTTGCCGCACTGGCAGCAGGACGGAGTAACCTACTTCGTCACTTTCCGACTGGCCGACGCGATCCCGGCCGACAAGCTAGTCGGTCTCGAAGAAGAACGAGAACGCTGGCTCTCTGCTCATTCAGAGCCGTGGAGTGCGCAGGACAAGCGCGATTATTACGAGCGATTTTCTGTGCCGGTCGAACGGTGGTTGGACGCCGGTTACGGATCGTGTGTCCTGGGCGAACCGGCAGCGGCACGGGTGGTGGCCGAGGCGCTCAAGCACTTTGCGGGCGAACGCTACGAACTAGGCGCCTGGGTCGTGATGCCAAATCATGTGCATGCGCTCGTCACGCCCAAGCCCGGGCATGCTTTGAGCGCCATTCTGCATTCCTGGAAACGATTTAGCGCGCGCGAGATCAACCGCTCGCGGGGGAAGGAAGGCCAACTCTGGCAGCACGAATCCTACGATCATATCGTGCGCGACGATGCGTCGTTAGGCCGGATCACGCAGTATATCGAGCGCAATCCGGAAAACGCGCGGATAACGGTGGTGGAGAGTTCTGAGGTCGCGCAGGCCTCCCTGTACGCGCAAGTTTCCCCCGTGGCGCAAGGTTTTAACTTGCGTGAGAGGCAAGTTACAAACTTGCCCCACATAAGAGTTCAGATCGATTCACCCGGCGACGGTTGGACACAGGATCCCGATGTGCTCGACACCTGGTTCTCGAGTTGGCTCTGGCCTTTTGAAACGATGGACGCGGAGACGCGCGCCAAGTTCTATCCGACAAGCGATCTCGTGACCGCGCCGGACATCATTTTCTTCTGGGTCGCGCGCATGATCATGGCCGGACTCGAGTGGACCGGCGAAGTCCCATTTCGCGATGTCTTCTTCACCGGGCTGATCCGCGACGCCTCGGGGCGGAAGATGAGCAAGTCGTTAGGCAATTCGCCCGATCCGCTCGACCTGATCGGCAAATACGGCGCGGATGGCGTGCGTTTTGGCCTCATGCGGATCGCGCCGACTGGCCAGGATATTCGTTTTGACGAGAAGCAGGTCGAGGAAGGGCGCAACTTCGCAAACAAGCTCTATAACGCGACGCGCTTCCGCCAGATGCATGGCGGTGAAACCGAAGGTGAGATCAATCCCGCGCTACTCACGAGCGACGACAAGTGGATTTTGCTCCGACTCGATCACGCGATTCGCGCCGTCACGGTCGCTCTCGAGGATTACAATTTCAGCGAAGCCGCGCAGGCGCTTTACCGTTTTTTCTGGAGCGAATATTGCGATTGGTATCTCGAAGCGAGCAAGGCCGCGCTCGGTTTCTCGGGCGAAGGCGAAATGACGCCGCGGAAAGCGAACACGCTCGCGGTGATCGACTTCATCCTCGGGCACACACTGCGGTTGTTTCATCCGTTCATGCCGTTCATTACCGAAGAATTGTGGCACGGCCTCGGCTTGAACGTTGATCTACCTAAAGATCAAGGCGCGGCGACAATCCAGTTCGCGCACTGGCCGCAGCCGCTCGACGGCGATTTTAAAGCCCACTACGGCCTAACGATTAACGAAGAAGCGAAGGCAAATGCGAAATACGAGACCGTTTTGGCCGGCCGCGGCCTCCGGCGTGATTTTAACATCGCGTCGAACAAGCGCGTCGCCTTCGTGCTCGTGCCGTCGTCTCCGCTGCCGGAGGAGGAAGCGGCGGTTTTGAAGATCTTGCTTAACGCCGAGCCGCTCGATCTGCCGGCAAGCTACGATGCGGTGAAGGGCACTCCGACCGCGCTCACGCCGCTCGGCGCGCTTTATTTGCCGCTCGAAGGATTGGTCGATGTCGAAGCGGAACGTGCGCGACTCAGCAAGGAAATCGCAAAGGTTGAAGCGGAGTTAGTGACCGTCGGCAAGAAGCTCGCGAACGAAAGTTTCGTGGCGAATGCGCCAGCGGCGGTGGTCACGGAGCATCGCCAGCGTCAGAGCGATTTTCAGGCGCGGCTCGCGCAGCTCCGGCAACTGCGGGAGTCGTTAGGCGCGTGAGCGGACTCGGGGGAGCACCGGCCGCTGGCCTGTGGGTTGGGGCGGCCGCCAAAACGGCGTCGCTGCGACGAATCGCGCCGAACGACCTTCCGAACGCAGCCTGTGCTCGTGCGGCCGGCGAGCCGCCGGCCGCGACAGGCCAGCGGCCAGTGCTCCCCGGAATCACCGCTCGCTCTTTCGTTAGTCAGTCGGCGTCAGCCTGACGGGCATCGTGAAGTTCCTTCTCTGGCTCGGCATCGGCCTGTTTGGCGCGGCGGCGGTCGCAGTGCTGGCGTTCGCGCGCGACGAGTCGGTGACGCGCTCTGGATTTCCAGCACGACCAGAAATGGCTCGCGTGGGCCGTCATCATCTACGGCTTTTGCGTTTCCGCATTGCCGGTGTGGCTGCTCCTCACGCCGCGCGATTATCTCAGCACGTTCTTGAAACTCGGAGCCGTCGCGGCACTCGCGGTCGCGGTTGTGATCATCCATCCACCGCTACAGATGCCGGCGCTCTCACGCTTCATCGATGGCACCGGGCTCGTCTTCGCGGGACCGGTTTCCCCTTTGTCTGCATCACGATCGCCTGTGGCGCGGTTTCCGGTTTTCGCTCGCTCATCGCCTCCGGCACGACGCCGAGAATGATCGAGCGCGAATCGCGGATTTGCGACATCGGCTACGGCGCGATGGTCACGGAAATGATGGTGGCGTTGATCGCGGCCTGCGTACTCCAGCCGGGCGAATATTTTGCGGTCAACGCGAAGGGCACGCCCACCGAAGTGGTCGCGAAAGTTTCCGCGGCTGGGTTCTCGGTGACGGAAGCGTCGATGCGAAAGCTCGCGAGCGACCTCGGCGAAATCACCATGTTCGACCGCGCCGGCGGCGCGCCTACGTTCGCAGTCGGCCTCTCCGCGCTGCGCCGGCTCGGGATGACAACCGCGCGCGACTTCGTTAGGCGTGAATTTCCGATTCGCGTTGCCGGGCTCTCCGACCCGTGGAAACCTAGGGCCGCGTGTCCGTCAGCATTTGGTTTTGGGTCGCATTTCATATCGGAGTCTTCGGCGCGCTCGCCATTGATCTCCTTAGTTTCCGCGGGCCGCACACCATCACGTTGCGGAGCGCGGTCTGGCGGAGCCTCATCTGGGTCGCGCTTTCGCTTGCGTTCAATGTGGTCGTCTGGCGCTGGCAGGGCGCGGATCAGGCGATCGATTTTTTTACCGGCTACCTCATCGAATACTCGCTGAGCGTCGATAACATCTTCGTCTTCGTCCTCATCTTCGCCTACTTCAGGGTGCCGCCGCAGTACGAACACCGCGTCCTCATCTGGGGCATCCTCGGCGCGCTCGTGATGCGCGCGCTCATGATTTGGTTGGGAGTCACGCTCGTCGCGAAATTTCATTTCGTGCTCTACATCTTCGGCGCGTTTTTGTTGTTCACTGGACTGCGCATGCTCGGCGGCCGCTCCGAGCAGCTCGATCTCGAGAACAACTTCATCCTCCGCATGACCCGGCGCTTGCTCCCGGTCACGAGCGATTATCACGGCCCGAAATTTTTCGCGCTCGTCGGCGGGCGCCGCATGCTCACGCCGCTCGCGCTCGTCCTGATCGTGATCGACGTGATGGATCTGGTTTTCGCGGTCGATTCGATCCCGGCCGTGCTCGCGATCACGCAGGACACCTTCATCATTTATACCTCGAACATCTGCGCGATCCTCGGGCTGCGTTCGCTTTATTTCCTGCTCGCGAATCTCGTCACGCGCTTCGTTTACCTGCGGATCGGGCTCGCCATCATCCTCTGTTTTGTCGGGGTGAAAATGATCACTTCCAACTGGTTCCACATACCCAACTGGCTCTCGCTCACGGTCATCCTCGCGGTCTTGCTCTTCACGATTCTGGTGTCGGTGCTCGCCACCCGAGGCCAGCCAAAACCCGAGGCATGATAAAGAGTTGTTGCATTCGTTGCGACGGGTCGATTTACTGGCTCGCCTATGGAACGCTCGCTGATTCTCCTGCTCGTCGCTGCTTTCGCCGCCACGGCGGCAGCGGATATTCAGGACCCGCCCGCGGCGGATTTCGGCCCGACGCGCAAGCTATCGCGCGGGGTGGCGAACATGTTTTTCGGCGTCGCGGAGATCCCGGTCACGATCGGGAGAGTGAATGAAATCGAAGGCAACTCGGCCGCGGCCAGTTATGGGGTGATCAAAGGAACCGGTCGCGCCTTTGCGCGCATCGGCGTGGGATTTTACGAGGCGCTGCTCTGGCCGATCCCGGTTTACGAAGGCACTTATAAACCGGTTCTGCGGAGCGATATTCCGTGGATTCGTCGCGGTTACAGCGAGTTTCCGCCGGAGCTCGGGTACGAATCGAAATATCCCTACGTCCGGGAGTATTAGGTTGCTCGTCGGACTGATTCGTTAGGCTCGACCCCGGTGATGCGGTTGCGCAGCGAGAACCTGGCTGAAGAAATCCGGCCGCTATTCGAGGAAAACTTCGCTCGTCTCGGCGAGCTCGGCGCGGCGGTTTCGATCTGGCAGGACGGGCGGCCGGTGCTCGAACTGCACGGCGGTTATCGCGACGCGCAACGGCAACTTCCCTGGACGAACGACACGCTCGTTCTCTTTTGGTCGGCGACAAAAGGGCTCGGGAGCGCGTGTCTGCTGCACGTGCTGCAGGAAGAGCGGATCGCGCTGGATCGAGCGGTTGCGGAGTTCTGGCCGGAGTTTGCGCAGAATGAAAAAGGCGCGGTCACGCTCGCGCAGTTGCTCTCGCACCAGGCCGGTCTGGCCGCGCTCGATCAACCGGTCGAGGTGACAGATTACGAAGCGGTCGTGAGGGCGCTGGCCGCGCAAAAACCGCTCTGGCCGCCGGGAACGGCGCATGGTTATCACGCACGCACCTTCGGTTTCCTTCTCGACGAGCTCGTGAGGCGAATCGACGGCCGCACGATCGGCAGGTATTGGCGGGAAGTGTTCGCGGAGCCGCTCGCACTCGACATCTGGATCGGCTTGCCTAACGAGGAAAACGAACGCGTCGCGACGATCTTCGCCGCCAAAGCCGGGAAAGCTCCGGCGCCGGCGGCATTTTACAAAGCGCTCGCGACGCCCGGTTCGCTCGAACGAAAAGTCTTCACCTCGCCACGCGGCCTGCACGCGGTCAGCGCGATGAACCTGCCGGAGAACCGCGCGCTCTCGCTGGTGTCGTTAGGCGGGATTGGAAGCGCGAGTGCGCTCGCGAAATTCTACGCACTGCTCGCGAACGGTGGCGAGCTCGAGGGGCGCCGCTATTTCACCGAAACGACGATTGCGCAGATGAGCACCACGCTCGATGCCGGGATGGACCGCGTCTTCGGAATCCCGACCGCGTTTTCAGCTGGTTTCATGAAAGATCCGCCGGAGGCGGCGCCGCGCATTTTCGGCCCGTCGCCGATGGCATTCGGTCATCCGGGCGCGGGCGGCAGTCACGCCTTCGCGGATCCGGAGAACCAGCTCGCCTTCGCTTACGTGATGAATCAGATGGAGCAGTCGCTTTTGCCTAACGAGAAGTCGACCCGCCTCGTCGCCGCGCTCTACGAGTGAGGCCTGTGCCTGGAGGGATTCGAACCCCCAACCTTCTGATCCGAAGTCAGAAGCTCTATCCGGTTGAGCTACAGGCACTCAATTTGTGCGGACTATGAACGGCTCGCGCCGGGGCGCAAAAGATCGCGGAGCCTATTTACCGCAGAGAGCGCGGAGGTCGCGCTCGTCGGCGCTCTGAATTGTCATCCCGAGCCGCGCAGACGGAGAGGGACCTCGCAAGCGTCATGCGACTTCATTTGCCGATCGCCGTCGCCGTTTGCTTGCGAGGTCCTTCGACTCCGCTGCGCTCCGCTCAGGATGACAACCGTGGCAAAATCGCACAAACCTGCTGGCGCTTTCAGCGGCCTCGGCGTTCTCTGCGGTTAAATCACAACCGCCGCGTTCGTTAGGCTGCGAGCAACGCGACGTCGCCGTCGAGGGCCGCGATCAGCTCACAGGCGACGAGCAATTTCTCGAGCGGCGCGGCGTCCCGCAGCTCTTGCTGGTTGAGGATGCGTTCCCAGAACGGGAGCGCTTTTTCGTGTGGCACGGTTTCGGTGAAGTTGGGAGATGAGGTCATGCACCCTCATTTAGCAACAGCCATGCCAGCGCCGTCGCGCGGGCCGTTTCCCCGAAACTTTCCTGAAAAAAAGCAAAAGCGGGGTGGCCAACGGGACTCGAACCCGCAACAGCCAGAACCACAATCTGGGGCTCTACCATTGAGCTATGGCCACCGTCGCGCTGCGACTTTAGATTTCTCACGCCGATTTGCAAACCTCCCGCGCGCGTCGCACCCCGGTCGTTGCATCGCGGGAGTGGGTCGGCTATTATCGGCGGCTTATTCGATGAAGAAAATTGGGCTGCTCCTTCTTCTCGTCCTCGCGATTCTGGCGCGACCCACCATCGTCCGGGCGCAGGAGGCTGACCCCTCGGAAGTCTTCCTCAAGGCCTACATGACGGCGCAGCAGGCGGAGAAAATGGAGCACGAGAATGCGCTCAAGCCCGCGCTCGAGAAACTCCGCTTCGCCGGTTCGCTCCTCGAGGAGGTGAAAAAGAACAGCCCCGATTGGCAGCCCGCGATCGTCGAGTATCGCGGGCGCAAAATCAGCGAGGCCATCCTGCGGGTGGAGAGCAAACTCTCGACCCAGCGCGATCTCTCCGCCGGCGCCGCCGCCGCCGTGGCGGCACCGGAGGAACCTCTCCCCGGCGCCACGCCTGAGAAGGCGGGCGGAGCCTCCGTCGACATCGGAGCGCCGACGCGAGCCGAGCGGGAAGCCACGACGCAAAAAGCGATTCTGGACGCGACCCATGATCTCCGCGCCCGCGTTGATGCCCTGGCCGCCGACTTGAAAACTTCCCGCGCCCAGGTCGAGACGGCGCAAAAGGAGAAAGCCGAAGTCTCCGGTAAACTTCAGGAAACGACCGCCGCGCTCGAGCAGGCGAAAGGCGAGGCCGAGAAAAGCGCGGAAGCCGAGAAACAGGTGCGCGATCAACTGGCGGACGCGCAGAAATCGCTTGGCGATATTCAATCCAGCAGCACGGGCGACCAAAAAACCGCCATCGCTCTGAAGGGCGAGATCACCCAGCTACAAAAAGCGCTCGCAGCCGCGCAAGCCGGCAAGACCAGCGCCGAGAAAGAAACCGCCGCCGCGAAAGCGAAGTTTCTCGATTCCAGCAAAACCATCGCGAGCGTGACCCACGAGCGCGACGCGATGCAGCAGGAACGCGACGACGCGTTGAAGCAGCTAAAACTGGCCGGCGACGCACAGGCGCGAGTGCAGGCGCTCGTCGCGGAGAACGCTGATTTGCAGCAACGCCTCGCCAGCGCCGTAACCACCGTGCGCGAGATCAGCGCGGACAGACCGAAGAAAGCGCGCGAACTCAGCGAGGTGAAACAAGAGCTCGAGAAACTGCGCAACCAACTCGTCCAGAGCCAGACGCGGAACCAGCAATCCGACAAGACGATTTCCGATCTCCGTTCACAGCTCGATGACGCGAGCGGCGCGCTGCAGGCCGCGAAATTAAGTGGTGCGACGGGCGAAGAATCCGCCCAGCTCGTGAAGGAAAACCAAATGCTGCGCGGGATCGTGATTCGCGAACGGCAGGAAGAAGCGCGCCGCGAACAGGCGAAGAAGCTGATGCTGGCCGAGTTTGATAAGCTGAAAATCAAATCCGATGTGCTCGATCAGCAGATTCGCCTGCTGGCCGAGCCGGTCACGAAATTAAGCGACGAAGAACTCGCGCTCCTGAAAAGACCGATCGTCGCCATTTCCGACGCGCAGCCCGATACGATCAAAGCCAGCCTCTCGGTCGCGAAACCTTCCCACGGTCCGCCGGTCACGATCACCTCACCGAGTCCGCCGCCCGACGGCGGCGACAACACTTCCCTCGAAGCAGTCGCGCAGGGCGACGGAAGTCCGTTAGGCCCGGAGGTGGAGACGACCTTCAAACCCGGCGTGCCGGGCGATCTGCTTCCGCTCGCGCGCGAAGCGAAGGAGAGTTTCGACCGCGGCAAATACCTGGAGGCGGAGAAGCAATACCAAGAAATCCTCGCGAAAAGCCCAAATAACCTCTACTCGCTCTCGAATCTCGGTGTGGTCTTTTTCCGGAACGGCAAACTGAAAGCCGCCGAGCAAACCCTGAAGAAAGCGATCGCGATCGCGCCGAAGGATGAGTTCACGCACACTACGCTCGGAATCGTTTATTATCGGCAGAGCAAGTTCGACGACGCCCTGAGCGAGCTGACGAAATCGCTCGCGATCAACCCGAAGAGCGCGACGGCGCACAACTATCTTGGCATCACCGCGAGCCAGAAAGGCTGGCAGGAAGCGGCCGAGAAAGAAATGCTCGAAGCGATCGCGGACAATCCCGGTTACGCCGACGCGCATTTCAATCTCGCGGTCGTCTATTCCACCTCGCATCCGCCGGCGAAGGAGCTGGCGCGGCGGCATTACGAGAAGGCGCTCGCGCTCGGGGCGCAGCCCGACCCGGTGCTCGACAAGTTGCTCGGTCGTTAGCGGATTCGTTAGGCGTTAGGGAGGAAGACAGGAGCAAGTGGAGAAAACTTTTCTGACCGCGGAATGGCGGCAGCTCGTGATGCTGAACTACGCGGTCGAGCGCAAGTTGCTCGCGCCGCTCGTCCCGCGCGGGGTGGAGCTCGATGCATTCGACGGCGTCTGCTACGTCAGCGTGGTCGGCTTTCTCTTTCTCGACACGCGCATCTTTGGGATCGCGTTTCCGTTTCACCGCGATTTTGAGGAAGTTAATTTGCGCTTCTACGTGCGGCAACGCGCGCCGGAAGGCTGGCGGCGCGGGGTGGTTTTTGTGAAGGAACTGGTGCCGCGCCGCGCCATCGCTTTCCTCGCCCGCACGATCTACGGCGAGCCGTATTCTGCCGTGCCGATGTCGCATGAAATCACGGAGCGTGATGGGCAAACAACGCTGCGCTTCGCGTGGCAACGCGCGGGGCGCACCGAATTCGTTGCCGCGACGACGGCGGGGGAACCGGCGTTTGTCACGCCGGGTTCGCTCGAGGAATTCATCACCGAGCACTACTGGGGTTATAACACGCATCGCGGGCGTTCGACGCAATATCAGGTCGAGCATCCGTCGTGGCGCATCTGGCGGGCGACGGAACCGCGCTTCGAAGCCGACGTGCGCACGCTCTACGGCGCAGGATTTGTCGAGGCCCTGGCGACCGCGCCCGCTTCTTCTTTCGTCGCGGAAGGCTCCGAAGTAATCGTTAGGCGCGGCACTGTGCTCACGCCCCACCAGTTGTCATCCTGAGCCGGCGGAGCGCGGTCGAAGGACCTCGCAAGCGTCGTGCGACGTCGCTCTTGCAAATCAGGCCCGAGCGACGCTTGTGAGGTCCTTCGACTCCGCTGCGCTCAGGATGACAGGTTTGCTCTTGGTTAGCTGCACTCAGCGAGAGAGCAACTCCCGCAGCACAAACTGCAGAATCCCGCCATGCCGGTAGTAATCGATCTCGATCGGCGTATCGATCCGCAACTTTACCGGGACGCTCTCCGTCTTTCCGTCGGCGCGTTTGATCTCGAGCGTGAGGTTTTGCCCGGGCTGAATCGAGGCGTCGCTCAAGCCGGTGATGCTGAAGATTTCCGACCCATTCAAGCCTAACGACTGCACGCTCGCGCCCTCCGCGAACTGCAACGGAAGTACGCCCATCCCGACCAGGTTGGAGCGATGAATCCGTTCGTAGCTCGCGGCGATGACGGCTTTCACGCCTAACAATCGCGTCCCTTTCGCCGCCCAGTCGCGACTCGAACCGGTTCCGTATTCGTGACCAGCTAAAATCACGAGCGGCGTTTTTGTTTCCGCATATTTCTCGGCCGCGTCGAAGATCGACATTTGCTCGCCGCTCGGCTGATGCACGGTGACGCCGCCTTCCACCCCGGGGACCATCAGGTTTTTGATCCGGACGTTCGCAAACGTCCCGCGCGTCATCACGAGATCGTTCCCGCGCCGGCTGCCGTAACTGTTAAAATCCTCCGGCTTGATCCCGCGCGATTGCAGATACCGGCCGGCGGGCGAGTCGGCCTTGATCGCGCCGGCGGGCGAGATGTGATCGGTCGTGACGGAGTCGCCAAAAAGGCCTAACGGACGCGCGTCGCGGATTTCTTCGATCTTGCCCACTTCCATTTTGAAGTCGGCGAAGAACGGCGGGTCGTGAATGTAATCGCTCATCTCGTCCCACTCGTAAACGTCGCCGGTGCTCGAGGAGATGTCGTTCCACTTCGGATTCTGATCGGCGAAGTCGCGATACAACCTGCGAAAGACTTCGGGTTTGAGCGCAGATTGCATGGCGTTGCGGATTTCGCCTAACGACGGCCAGAGTTCCTTCAGGTAAACTTCTTGGCCGTCTTTGTCCGTCGCGATCGGGTCGTGCGCGAGATCGAGATTGATGCGGCCGGCGAGCGCGAAGGCGACAACGAGCGGCGGCGACATGAGGAAGTTCGCCTTGATGTTCTGGTGGATGCGCGCTTCGAAATTGCGATTGCCGGAAAGAACCGACGCCCCGACCAGATCGAAATCGGCGATCGCCTTTTCGATCTTCGGATGGAGCGGTCCGGAGTTGCCGATGCAGGTGGTGCAGCCGTAGCCCACAGTGTTAAAGCCGAGCTGATCGAGATAGGGTTGCAGCCCGGTTTTGGCGAGGTAATCGGAAACGACGCGGGAGCCGGGCGCGAGAGAGGTTTTGACCGAAGGGTCGATCGTTAGGCCGCGTTCCACGGCTTTTTTCGCGAGCAGGCCGGCGGCGAGCATGACGCTCGGGTTGCTCGTGTTCGTACAGCTCGTGATGGCGGCGATGAGAACGCTGCCGTGGCCGATCTCGCTCATGCCGTGCCGGGAGAAGACTTCCTCTTTTTCCGACTCGATCTCGTTAGCGGAGTCCGGCGTCGGCCGGTTGCTCACCATCTCGACTTTGTTGAGCTGGTCGCCCGGTTCGATCCCCTGTTCGACGCGATCAGTCGAGACCATATCCTCGGTCTCAACGCGGGTGCCGTTGACACTGACGGGATGTTTATCGTCGAGATCATGGCCGGATTTTCCGAAGCCACCTTCCTTGATTGGTTTCTGGAGCAGTTGGCGAAACGTAATCCCGAGTTCTCCCAGGTTGATCCGATCCTGCGGGCGTTTCGGACCGGCAACGCTCGGCTGGACGTCACCGAGATGGAGCTCGAGGTCGACGCTGTAATCGATCTCGCCTTGCTTCGGCATGCCGAACATTTTCTGCGCCCGAAAATAATTCTCGAAGGCGCTGCATTGCTCATCGGTGCGGCCCGTGGCCCGCAGGTAATTGACCGACTCGGCGTCGACCGGGAAGTAACCGATCGTCGCGCCGTACTCTGGCGACATGTTCCCGATCGTCGCGCGATCGGGGAGCGGAAGCCGGGCGGCGCCTTCGCCGTAGAACTCGACAAACTTCCCAACGACTTTCGCCGCGCGCAGCATTTGCGTGACGTGGAGCGCGAGATCGGTCGCCGTCACGCCTTCGCCTAACGAACCGGTCATGTGCACGCCGACGACTTCCGGCGTGAGGAAATAAACCGGCTGCCCGAGCATGCCGGCTTCCGCTTCGATCCCGCCGACGCCCCAACCGACGACGCCGAGGCCGTTGATCATGGGAGTGTGCGAGTCGGTGCCGACGAGGGTGTCGGGGTAGAAGAGTTGAGAGTTATCTGAGAGTTGAGAGAAGAGGACGCCTTTCGCGAGATACTCGAGATTTACCTGGTGCACGATGCCGATGCCGGGGGGAATGAGGCCGAAAGTGTGAAACGCTTGCTG
>JBDTIQ010000139.1:0-9064 GCA_039936335.1 Chthoniobacterales bacterium | reverse complement strand
CCTGATGTTGACGTTCTCCAAGGCCAGGAAAAAGCCGAGAGCGGTGAGATCGCGCAGCGGCCGATCGCTCATCCCGCTGGCGCCGAAGTGGGTGACGGTGTTGCTTCGTTCCTGCAGCGCCTCCAGCTCGTCCATTGAGAGGAAAAGACGAAAGCCGCACTCGCGACTTCCTTGCAGCCATTTCCGCGCAGCTACTTTGCGACCGTGAACCCGAACTTGCGGAAGACGGCCAGAGCGGGCTCGCTCTCCAGATAAGCCAGGCACCTCTTCGCCGCAGTGAGATCCTCCGAGCCGGCCAGCGCCGCGATCGGGTAGCGGATCTTCGGGCCATTCGCCGCCGGGATCTCGCAGGCGACTTTTACCTGCTGGGAAATCAGCGCGTCGGTCTTGTAAACAAAGCCGGCTTCGACGTTGCCGCTCTCGACAGCGGCGAGTGTCCCGCGGACGTTTTGCGTCGGCACAACTTTAGCCGCGATCTTCTTCCAGAGACCAATAGTCGTTAGGTGCTCCCTGGCATAGATGCCGGCCGGCACGGTTGAGGGCTGGGCGAGCGCGATCTTCTTGATGGTCCCGCTGATCAGGTCCGCGGCTGAATGGATCGGCAGGGTGCTCTCCCTGGGAACGACGATGACAAGAGTGTTACTCAGCAGTGTCTTGCGCGTAGCGGGCGCGAGCAGGTGTTTCTTCTCCAGGCCGTCCATCTTCGCCTCATCCGCTGAAAGAAATACGTCAGCCGGAGCGCCCTCTTCGATCTGCCGCGCGAGAACGCTGGAAGCGTCAAAGTTCAACCGCACCTTGTCGCCACTCGCCTCCTCGTAGGCCGGCGCGATCTCTTTCATCGCGTCGGTCAGGCTCGCCGCGGCGAGAACCGTCAATTGCGCGGCCGGCGCGCTGAGGCTGAGTGCGAGACTTAGGAACGCAGTAGCTAGCGTTTTAATTTAGCTTTCCTTTTCGGTTTCGGCTTTGTTTTCGAGGCCGACTCGCTGACTCTCTTAGCGACGGAAACGTTCGTCGCCTTGATCAACGCGAAAACTTCCATGCCGGGCCCCAGTTCCATTTCGCGCACCGAACGGGTCGTGATGATGGCAGCGAGATCACCGATCGGAGTTTCGATGACAACCTCACTGACCGCCTTGTCGGAGACCATTCTCTTCACTGTGCCGGGGATCTGATTACGAATGCTTTGTTCCATAAGTGGGGCTAAAAGATCACCTGCAAGCTAAGAAGCAACTCTTCGAACTGGTCGTCGCCGAATTGCGGATCGGGCGGGCGGCCGCTGTGCTTTTCCGATCCATCTGCTGGCAAAGCGCGAGCACCTTTCTCCCGCAAGGAGTCAGCCTCTCGGTGCCGCCTTTATAGCGAGAAGGTCGCTTACGTTTCCGTTCGTGAGAGCTACTCGTCGAGCGTAAACCCGATCTTCAAGGTCACCTGCCAGTGATCGATTTTATTATCGACCAGATGCCCTCGCGTCTCGGTCACTTCAAACCAGCGCATGTCGCGAATCGTTTTGCTCGCGCGGGTGATCGCGTTTTGCACCGCGTCCTCGATGCTTTGCTTTGAGGAACCGATCAGTTCCAGTTTCTTATAGGTGTGCTCGCTCATACTGTAAAATTCGACGGCAGCGGGGAGAATACAAACCAAAAACCCAAAGTCCCTGTGCGCATCCGGTTGCGTTACGCAACGGCGAGCGCCGTCGAGTGTTCGCGGGCTCAGGGCTTCCGAGCGGGGAGCAAGCTGGGAGCGTTCACGAAGGATTCCCCGCACAAGTTGTCATCCTGAGCGTAGCGAAGGACCTCGCCAGCGCCTTTCGGTGCAAATTTTTTAGATGACATCGAGCGAATCCCAACGGTGGTTGATCCTGTTCTCGTTAGGTATGATGATCCCCCAGTGAGTGCGTAGCGCCATGCCAGCGGCGTGAAGCTGGGTGAATGGCAGCGTCAGCCAGACCGGACGTTCTCAGGCGTGTTCGTCTGCAAACAACGCGCTGAACTTTGCGTTGAGCGTCTTGGGTGCGCTGCTTAGGATGTTCCCGTGCCATGGAACAGAACATCGAGTCTCACCTGAAAGAAACCCGCGTTTTCAAACCCGCTCGCGCCTTCGCAAAGAAGGCGCGCATCGCCAGCCTGAAGGAATATCGGCGGCTCTATCGCGAGTCGATCGATCAGCCCGAGAAATTCTGGGCTCGGGAAGCGAAAGAACTGAAGTGGCAGCAGCCGTGGAAGACCGTGCTGGAATGGACGGCGCCGAACGCGAAGTGGTTCGTGGGCGGCAAGCTGAACGTCTCGGAAAATTGCCTCGATCGTCATCTCGACGGCCCGCGCCGGAACAAGGCCGCGATCATCTGGGAAGGCGAGCCGGGTGAGAAGCGCGTGCTCACTTACCAGCAACTGCACCGCGACGTCTGCCGTTTCGGGAACGTGCTCAAGCGCAACAAAATCAGGAAAGGCGACCGCGTCATTATCTACATGCCAAACGTGCCCGAGGCTGCGATCGCGATGCTCGCCTGCGCGCGGATCGGCGCGATTCACTCGGTCGTCTTTGGTGGTTTCAGCGCGGAGAGCATTCGCGATCGGATTGCGGATTGCGGCGCGACCGCGGTTATCACAGCGGATGGCGGTTATCGGCGCGGCGCGGTCGTGCCGTTAAAGCACAACGTCGATGCCGCGCTCACGGGTAAGACGACGATCAAGCGCGTGATCGTCTTCCGGCGCGCGGGAAATGAGATCCACATCGAGGAAGGCCGCGACGTCTGGTGGCATCGCGAGTTGGAGTATGTCGATGCGAAATGCGAGCCGGCCGCGCTCGAAAGTGAGCACCCGCTTTACATTCTCTACACGAGCGGCTCGACCGGTAAACCGAAGGGAGTCCTGCACACGACCGGCGGTTATCTGGTCGGTTCCTACGTCACCACGAAGTATGTTTTCGATCTGCGCGAGGAAGACGTTTACTGGTGCACCGCGGATATCGGCTGGATCACCGGTCATAGCTATGTCATCTACGGCCCCCTCGCGAATGGCGCGACGACTCTCATGTATGAAGGCGCGCCGAACTGGCCCGAGCCCGATCGTTTCTGGCGCATCGTCGAGGAATACGCGGTCAGCATTCTCTACACCGCACCGACAGCGATCCGCGCCTTCATCACCTGGGGCGACCATTGGTTGAAAAACCACGACCTCTCGTCGTTGCGATTGTTAGGCTCGGTCGGTGAACCAATCAACCCGGAGGCCTGGATGTGGTATTACGAGAAAATCGGCGGCGGCCGTTGCCCGATCGTGGACACCTGGTGGCAGACGGAGACGGGCGTGATCATGATCACGCCGCTGCCCGGCGCAATCCCGACGAAACCCGGCAGCGCGACGTTGCCGTTCTTCGGGGTCGACCCCGCGATCGTCGATGCGGAGGGGAATGAGGTCGGGCCGAATGAGGGCGGGAAGTTGATCGTTAGGCGACCGTGGCCTTCGATGTTGCGCGGGATCTACGGCGACAAAGCGCGCTACAAAAAACAATACTGGAGCGAGTATCGCGGGAACTACTTCACCGGCGACGGCGCGCGCCGCGACAAGGACGGCTACTTCTGGATCGTCGGCCGGATCGACGACGTCCTGAATGTCTCCGGTCATCGCCTTGGAACATCGGAAATCGAGAGCGCGCTCGTGAGTCACGCGAAGGTCGGCGAAGCCGCCGCGGTCGGTCGCCCCGACGAGTTGAAAGGCCAGGGCCTGGTGGTTTTTGTCACACTTATATCCGGCGTGAAACCAACGCCGCACCTGAAAGAAGAGCTCCGCGCCCATGTCGGAATGCAAATCGGCGCGATTGCAAAACCGGACGAAGTGCGTTTCGCCGAAGCGCTTCCGAAGACGCGCAGCGGCAAGATCATGCGCCGGCTTCTGAAAGAAATTGCGGCCGGCAAAAGCGTCACAGGCGACACGACGACGCTGGAAGATTTCAGCGTTCTGGCAAAGTTAGGCAGCGCCGAAGAATAGCGCACGCTAAGTTGATCGCGTGAGTTTCATTTCCACCGGTTTCCGTGAGCTGACGCTGAAAGTGCGCCGGCAGAAGACGCGCATGGCGTTGCACCGCGAGAAGAGCGTGCTGCAAAAAGCGGAGATCACCCTCGGTCGGGAAGGCACGAACGAAGCCGCGAATTTCCCCGAGATGCGCGCCGAGATCGTCGCGCTGCGCAAGCTCGAGCAGGAGCAGCGCGAGTTTACGCTGCGAAGCGCGAAAATCGAGGAAGCGCTCAAGCAGATCGACGCGCAAAGACAGGAAAATTCGCGCGCGCAAACCGCAGCGATCGCGAAGCTCGAAGAAGAAAAGCGGCCGTTTGTGGAACGGCGCGACGCCGCCAAAGCCGAGGCGGAAAAGTGCGGCAAAGAGCTCGCGGCGGCGGATCGCCGGCTTCGGGAAAACGAAAGGGCCGACGAGGAGTTGTTGAAGAAATTAAGTGCACTGCAGGAGACCGAGCCGCCGTCGAACGATCTCGACGCGCAGATGCAAAAGCTCGGCGCGGAGCGGGCAAATTTGCCTAACGAAAGGGCGAAACTCTCGGAAGCGCGCGCCGCGAGCGCGGAAAGTTGCAAAGCCGCGCGCGAGAAACTGACCGCCGCCGATGGGGAGCTCGCGCAGGTGGAGCGGAACATCGCAAAAGTCCGCGGCGAATACGAAGCGCGCGATCGAGCCTTGAACGAGAGCAGCCGCGACCAACAGGAAGAAGCGCGCGAAGTGCGGCAGCAACACCAGACGGTCGAGGAGAAAAAGAACCCGGCTTACCTCAACATCGGCCGCCATCTCGCGAACGCCGGGATCGGGCCGCCGACCGCGCCACACTTACTCGTCGACGTGCAGCGTCATCGCGAAGCAGTCGCGCGCCTCGCCGCCCACACGCACGCGCTCGGGGAAGTGTCCGGCCGAATCGATAAGCAGGAGCTGCGCAGGTTTTACTTCGTGGTCGCATCGATCATCGTGCTGGCCGCGATCGTGGTGCCGCTCGCGCTGCAATCACCAGCGAAGCGCGATTGGCTGCCGCAGGATACAGCCACTCTTTTCTCGGTCGATCCAATGGCGTTGAGCAAAAGCGCCGCCGCTCAGCGCTGGCAGAAATCGCAGCCGCAGGTGTGGCGTAAAGTTTTTACCGGGCTCCTCGGCCCGGCCACGCGCACGCCCTCAGTGAATCTCGCGACCGACGTGAGCCGGGTGATGCGCGCGCTCGTGATCGAGAACAGCGGCCAGGCGCGCGAGTACGACCTCGTGGAGATCAGCGGCGAGATCGGGCCGGTGCTGCGCGCGATCACGCAGGACGAGAGCTTCGACCAGAGCACGGTCAGCGGTCTCGTCGTCTGGAACCGGCCGAATGTGAGCGTGGCGCGCATCGGTCCGACTACGCTCGCGGTTGGCTCGTTAGGCGAAGTCGATCATCTTGTGCAGGTGCGTCTCGGGACGGAGCCGGATCTGAAAGTGGACGATCCTCTTCCGCAGGAATTTAAAGTGCTTGAATCCGACAACGCCATCCGCCTCGCCTCGCGGGTGCCGACCGATTTGCCGCGGCTTTTCGGCCCTGTCTTTGTGCCGGAGCTGCTTGACGCCGCGCAGTTGCTCGGGTTTTCGATCGTGCTCGATCAACCTTTTAAGGCGCATTTGTTCGTTAGGGCGACGGATGCGGCGGCGGCCAAGAAGCTGGCGGCCGCAGTGAAAGCCGATGTCGCCCATTGGCTGACTCTGCCGGGTTCCGACTACATCCTCGCGGCCGACAGCCCGAAGATCGACCAGAGCGGCACCGACGTGGATCTGAGTTTCGATGTGCCGGATGGCGCCGCACAACTCCTGTTGACGCGTCTCGCGCGGGTGCAGCCCGAGCCCGTTGCCACGCCTGCACCTGCGCCCACTCCCGCGCCTTGAATGAAGGACCGCGGCCTTGTCATCCTGAGCGGCGCGAAGGACCTCGCAAGCGACGCTCGGCGACAGTTCGCCATGGCGCGTCTTGCGGACGCTCGTCAGGTTCTTCCCACCGCTGCGCCGGCTAAGGATGACAAGTTGCCGCGGCGTCGGAAAGGTCGAGAGCGCGTCGCGGTTTGTGCTTTCTTTTGCATCCTGCCGCCGTTCCTGGCTTCAGCCGCGCCGCGTTACGATAATCTCGTCGACATCCGCAAGATCGATCCGACCATTCGGGTCGAGTTACGCTACGCGACGCCGGAGAACATCACCGGGCACGCCCTTTATCCTCCCGGCACACCTGCACTCGTTAGGCCATCGACTGCGGTGCGGCTGAAACGCGCGCAGAAGTATCTCCAGGCGCGACATTACGGGCTTAAAATCTGGGATGCCTACCGTCCGCTCGCCGCGCAAATCGCGCTCTGGCGACAGACGCACAATGGCTCTTTCGTCGCCGATCCACTTACTGGGAATGGCTCGCTCCACACCTGGGGCGTGGCGGTTGACGCCACTCTCGTCGATGCGCAGGGCAACGACGTGGAGATGCCGACGAAGTTCGACGAATTCACGCCGGCGGCGAGATTGCACTACAAAGGCGATGATCCGGTCGTAAAGCTCCATCTCAAACTCCTCCAGCGGGCGATGCGCGCGGGAGGTTTCTACGGGATGCGCACCGAGTGGTGGCATTTCGTCGCTTATGATTGGAAAAAATACGCGCCGATCCGCGCGGCCAGGAAGATAAAGGAATAGAAAGCAGTTCCGTGTCGAATTCGCCGATGGGCTGGACGCCGCCAGACGCCGTGCCTACGCTGAGAAATATGAATCGCCTTTCGGGCTTTGTGACATTTCACCCGTACTTCAAGGTGCCGCCAGACAAGCTGGACTTCTTGAAAGGGATCCTGCCGGAGTTCCATGCGAAAACTCGGGACGAAGAGGGAAATCTCTTCTACGAGTTCAGCGTCCACGGCGACGAAGTTTTCTGTCGTGAAGGCTACGTCGATGCGGAAGCGCTGCTCGCGCACCTGGAGAACGTCAGCGCGATGCTCGCGGTGGCGCTCAAGCTGGCTGAGTTGGTGCGGGTCGAAGTGCACGGACCCGCGGAGGAACTCGCGAAGCTGAAGGAGCCCCTCGCGCACCTCAACCCGGTCTGGTTCACGCTGCACCGTGCCAGTTGGGGCGATACTTTTTGACGGCCCGATCCACGTCCATCATGTGAAGGGCGGTCTGCCCACCGCATTGCCGGTCATTGTTATGAGAGTTCTTAGAAAGCTTCGAAAGTCCGCGAACTTGGAGGGCGGAGCTCCTGCGACGTCGAAGAGGGGACGTCTTGATTGTATTGCACGCTGGAACGACGCTTTGGATTCGCGGAGCTCATCTCTCCAACACGTGGGGTGGGCGACTTTTAGACGTCCTCTTTAGGACATCGGAAAAACGACTGCGGACCGAATAAGGAGGAGAGAATGAGAGCGATTCAGGTAAAAGAGTTTGGTGGACCGGAGGTGATGGAGTTGGTCGAGCTGCCAAGGCCGCGGCCCGGTCCTGGGCAGGTGCTGGTGCAGATCCACGCCGTGGGAGTAAACCCGGTCGAGACCTACATTCGCTCCGGGAACTATCCGCGGAAGCCGGCGTTGCCCTTTACGCCCGGAAACGACGGCGCCGGGGTGCTCGCAGAGATTGGTGACGGCGTGGCTGACTTACACGTGGGCGATCGGGTTTACATCGCGGGATCGACGACGGGAACCTATGCCGAGTTCGCCATTTGCGACGCGACGCAGGTGCATCCGTTGCCAGAGAGAGTTTCGTTCGCGCAAGGCGCGGCGCTGGGGACGCCCTATACGACGGCTTACCGAGGACTCTTTCAGCGCGGAGCGGCCCAGCCTCACGAGACGCTGCTCGTGCATGGTGCGAGTGGCGGGGTAGGGACGGCCGCGGTGCAACTAGCGGTGGCGCGTGGCCTGCGGGTCTTCGGCACCGCCGGCACGGAGGAAGGCCGTGACATGGTGCGCCAACAAGGGGCGCGTGAAGCGTTCGATCACCATCGCGCAGATTACCTCGACCAGATCATGGGTGCGACGGATGGGCGGGGTCTCGATCTCATCCTGGAGATGGCGGGGCAAACGAACCTGGGAAAGGACCTCACGATACTCGCCCCACGCGGCCGAGTCGTGGTCATCGGAAATCGCGGCCGAGTAGAAATCGATGCGCGCGATGCCATGTCGCGCGACGCCGATATCCGCGGGATGGTTCTGCCGAATACGCCGGCGCCGGAAATGGCGAACATTCACGCTGCGCTTGTTGCGGGATTGGCCAACGGGACGCTGAATCCGGTGATAGGCCTGGAGTTACCGCTGGCGGAAGCAGCCCGGGCGCATCAGGCAATCACGGAAGGCGGAAAAGTGGGTAAGATTATCCTAAGTATTGGCTGAGGTAATGGCCGCCCCAGCCGATGGAATACTTTGCGCGCGCTGCGGGTCCTGCGCTGGTTCGGGCGACTATCCCACTCCGCGCCTAAAGCGAGGTGTCACGGGGAGCGGCCGCCGCGGAGACCTGGCGACGGCCGAGCTTCCTCCGTGTAAAGATTCAGCGAAACGGCTCCCCCTCTCCGATGCCGGTGGCACTGATTCAGGGAAGACAACGTCTTTGGTTCGGTAGCATGTCTGAAGCGGGCCAACGCCGAAAACGTGTTTGCTCGGAGCTCCGTTCCCGGCCAGATTCGGCAACGTCATGGTGAGCGAACGACCTTCCTCTAACAATCGCGCAGCATCTAAAACGCGAATTCATTTCCGGAACCATCTGGTTCGCCTCGCGTGCAGCCTCCTCTTGTCGACTGCAACCATCCTTGCGGTCCCGGCCAAAGCGGCTTCCCAAAAGGGCTCCGAGGCCAGGGCAAACGCTACGGTTACGCCCACGCCAACGCCCACCTCCACGCAGGCCGCCCACTTCAAACCCGAGTCCAGCAACAGCACAGGCAGTGTAACCGTCGAGGGCGGTCACATCGATTATCAGGCCGTGGCCGGTACCATCGTCGTCCATCCCAAAGGCTGGGATGACGCGGCGACGGCTGAAGATCAGAAAAGCAAGGAGAGCGAAGACGAGTCCAAGGATGACAAGAATCCGACGGCTGAAGCGTCGATGT
>JBDTIQ010000138.1:0-3267 GCA_039936335.1 Chthoniobacterales bacterium | reverse complement strand
GGCACGCCGGTTCTTTACTACGGCGATGAAATAGGAATGGGTGATAATTTCTATCTCGGCGACCGCAATGGCTGCCGGACGCCGATGCAGTGGAGCAGCGATCGAAACGCCGGCTTCTCCAAATCGAGTCCACAGCAACTCTACCTGCCGATCACGATCGACCCGGAGTATCACTACGAAGCGATCAACGTCGAGAATCAGCAGAAGAACCTCTCGTCGCTTCTCTGGTGGACGCGGCGTGTCATCGGGATGCGGAAGAACTACCGTGCTTTCTCGCGCGGCTCGATCGAGTTCCTTTATCCCGATAACTCTAAAGTCCTCGCGTTCCTGCGCCGTCACGAAGACGAAACCATCCTCGTCGTAGCCAACCTTTCCCGCTTCTCGCAAGCCGTCGAGCTCGATCTCGCGCGCTTCCAAGGCTGCGCGCCGATGGAAATCTTTAGCCGTAACGTCTTTCCGGCCGTTAGAAAAACGCCTTATCCACTCACGATCGGGCCGCACGGGCATTTCTGGTTTGTCTTGCAAGCCGCGAACGAGAGAAGGAGAGAAAAGAAGCGAACCGTCGTCACGTTAAAGACCGAGTCAACCCTGCCTAACTTACTCGCGGACGGGCAGCGCGCGCGGATCGAGCGCGACGTTTTACCGGAGTATCTGCTTGGTTGTCGCTGGTTCGGGGCCAAGGCGCGTGCCGTTCGTGAGATGCGGATCGTTGAGCAAGTTGCCATCAGCGACGACGCTTCGGCCGCTCAACTCTGGCTCCTTCAGGTGGATTACACGGACGGCGCGCCGGACATCTATGCGCTTCCCGTGCAAGTCGCGACTGGCAATAACGCGCACGCCCTCACCCGGAGCGCGCCGCAGGCAGTGATTGCGTATCTCGGCAGCAAGGACGTGATTCTCTACGACGCGATTTGGGATTCCGGGTTCCGCGAAGCACTTTTCCGTCTCATGCGGCAGGGCGCGCGACTCCGCGGCAAGAATGGCGAGCTGGTCGGAGTCAAGGGCGGATTACTGGGCCAGGAACTTAACGAGGAGATTCCGAAGTCCCAAGTCTTGAACGCCGAGCAAAGTAACTCGTCGATGCTTTTCGAGAATCGCTACTTTCTCAAGCTCTACCGCAAACTCGAGGACGGTGTGAATCCGGATGTGGAAGTCACGCGTTTCCTAACAGAGCGTGCACGTTTCGCTCATGTTCCAGCTTTCGTCGGTTCGATCGAATACCACCGGCCGCGAGCCGAACCCACGGTCGTCGCGCTGCTCCAAACGGCTGTGCCTAACGAAGGCGACGCTTGGGCCCTCACCCTCGATGCCGTCGGTCGCTATTTCGAACGCGTGCTCGCGCGCAAGGGTGACCTGCAACGCGCGATCGCCGCGCCCGGTGACTTACTTGATGAGCTGGTCGGCGGAGTTTACCCCGAAAAGGCGCAACTGATCGGCGCGCGCACCGGCGAAATGCATCTCGCGCTCGCGAGTGAGTCGGAAGACGCGGTCTTTGCGCCCGAGCCTTTTAACGCGATGGCCCAACGTTCCGTTTACCAATCGATGCGCGCTTCTTTGCGCCGTGCCTTTGCGCTCCTGCAAAAGAAGATGCCTGACCTGCCGGAAGCTTTCCGCGCGGAAGCGGCCGAAGTGCTGGCGGCTGAGTCGCGGATTCTGGCGCAGGAACAACGCATCCTGCAACACCACGCCGATGCAGCGAAGATTCGGATCCACGGTGACTACCATCTCGGCCAGGTCCTCTACACCGGGAAGGACTTTACCATTCTCGATTTCGAAGGCGAACCGGCCCGCCCACTAAGTGAAAGGAAACTGAAGCGCTCCGCGCTGCGCGACGTTACCGGCATGATGCGTTCTTTCCAATACGCGGCTTATAGCGCGCTCTGGCAATCGGCGACCCGCGAGGAGGATCGGATGTTTCTCGAGCGTTGGGCAGATCTTTGGTATCGGCAGATGAGCGCTATCTTTCTCGAGAGCTATCTGAAGACGACTGCCGGTGCGGGGTTTTTACCGCGGAAGGAAAGCGACCTCCAGGTCCTGCTCGAAGCCTACCTTCTGGATAAGGCGGTTTACGAAGTAGGCTACGAGTTGAATCATCGGCCGGAATGGGTGGTCATCCCAGTGCGTGGCATCAAGCACATCCTGCACCCAGAGTAGCGCCTGCCTGGGAGGGCGGCGAATAAGTCTCACAAACGTGGAGAGCGGAGCTCCTGCGACGCCGTGGGGAGACCGCTTCGAACGAATCAGGCGCTCGAGCGATGCTCCGGATTCGCGGAGCCCCGCGGCGGTGTTGGGCACGCCCGCGTTCATCCCGAGCATCAGGCCTTTTTGCCTGGATGCGTGTTGGAGCGGACGGCGTGCTCATCCATTGATCTAAACTCGGGAACGTCGAATGAGCCGGAACGGATGCACCCTCCGGGGGGATCGCATTGCGAGGCCAAGGCCAGGCCCGCTTGCTCCGTATCCTCGGAGCGGTCGCGACTGGAGTTCACGTCGTTGCTGGAAGCCGTTTCCTCAGGTTTCTGCATGAACGTCATGGATCAGGTTCTTCGGCCATCATTGAGGTTTGTCGCTACGGCCTTTCGCTAAAACGGGTCCTGCGTTACACATCCCTGGGATGGAAACGCCGGAAACGCTCGGGATTATCGCTGGGAGCGGCGTTTATCCGCTCCTCCTCGCGGACGCTGCGCGCGTCGCGGGCGTGAAGCGAATCGTGGTCGCGGCGTTCACCGATGAGACATCGAGCGATATCACGAATCGCGCCGATAAGATCGAGTGGCTGCGCGTCGGGCAGCTCGGCAAGCTGCTGAATTTCTTCCGCGGCGCTGAGGTGAAGCACGCGATCATGGCCGGTCAGATCGCGCCAGGCAACCTGTTCAACCTGCGGCCGGATTTAAAAGCGATGATGCTGCTCGCGCGCCTGCGGCAGCGCAACGCAGCATCGATCTTCGGGGCAATCGCCGATCAGCTCGGCAACAGCGAGATCGAGCTGCTCCCGGCCACCACTTTCCTCGGACATCTCCTCGCGCCGATCGGTCACATCGCGGGTCCGAAATTAAAAGAGCGCGAGGAAACCGACATCGCTTTTGGCTTTGAAATCGCGTAGCAACTGAGCGCCCTCGATGTCGGCCAGACCGTGGTGGTGAAAAACGGCACGGTCCTGGCGGTCGAAGCGTTTGAGGGCACGAACGAAGCGATCAGGCGGGGCGGCTCGTTAGGCAAGAGAAACGCGGTCGTGATCAAGGTGACGAAGCCGAACCAGGACATGCG
>JBDTIQ010000137.1:0-5092 GCA_039936335.1 Chthoniobacterales bacterium | reverse complement strand
GAGGCAAGGCGAAAAGCTACCAGGTTCGCCAATTGCGGGAAGAGTTGAAAAATCAGAGACTGAAACCATGACGTCGAGGCCCGTGCAGCAAAATCCCCGAGACTACGAGATCCGCATTTGGTATTCCGCGGCAGAGGGCGACGACTGTTTCGTCGCGCAAGTCGTCGAGTGGGCGGGTATCATGGCCCATGGAGAGACCCGCGAAGAAGCGGCCCGCGAAATTCAGCTGGCTCTCGAAGGCGCGCTAGATGTCGCGGCGGACGAAGGTTTGCAACCGCCCGCACCCGCCATGGCCCATGCCTAACGATTCAAGATTCATCCTTTTCCTCGTTTCCTGACTGTAAAATTAGATCACTAACATGAGCGACACACTAACCGCCGAACCCGCCGCGCCGAACGCCAGTCCGGCTCCGGAGCGCGAGAAACTTACCAAGAAAGCGATCACGGCCGATCACCCGACGTGGTGCCCCGGCTGCGGCGACTTCGCCGTCCTCGCCTGCTATTACAAAGTCCTCGAGAAACGCCAGGTCGAGCACGAGAAGATCGTGACCCTCGCCGGGATCGGCTGCTCTTCGCGCTTTCCCTATTTCGTGAATGGCCACGGCGTCCACTTCATCCACGGCCGCGGCGTGCCGCTCGCGAGCGGCGTGAGCATCGCGCGACCCGACGTGAAAGTGTTCCTCTTCGGCGGCGACGGCGACGGCTTCTCGATCGGCGGGAACCACCTCGATCACGGCGCACGCAAGAACATCGATATCACCTATGTGATCATGGATAACTTCGTTTACGGCCTAACGAAGAAGCAAACCTCGCCGACTTCGCCGATCGGTTTCAAGAGCAAAACCGACCCGCAGGGCGCGGTCGATCAGCCGGTCAACGCCATGAAAAAACTCGTCGCGGGCGGCGCCACCTTCGTCGCGCGGACGCATGCCTCGCAGGTGAAACACATGATCGAGATGATCGAGCGCGCGATGGATCACCGGGGCTTTAGCGTGATCGAATGCCTGAGCGAATGCGTCGAGTTTTACCCGGGCGCCTTCGACGAGGCGAATCCGCGTAAAGGCGGCGCTTTCGAAGTGATCGAGGAAAAGAAATGGGATAACACGCCGGAAGACGAGAACCGCCACGACGTCACCGATGAGCTGGCAGCGTACAAGCTGGCGCAGCGTCCTTTCCCGGGCGTCTTCGGCGTCTTTTACGAGAGCGATCGCCCGACCAAGAACGCGCTCGAGAAAAAGTGGATCGATCGCGCGCGCGAAAAACTCGGGCAGGACAGCGACGTGCAGATTTTGCAGAAGACGTTTGACCGGATGAAGTGAGGTCACCTCATGAAAGAAGAGGGAATGAAATCGTCAAGCGGCTGCGTCATTCCTTCCCCGAGCCGTCGGCTTCCGATCCTCCATCTCTTCGTCTGCGGTAGCGTTGCCCTGACCGCTATGACCCTTCGCGCCGCCTCGCCCGACGATCCTTCCTGTAAGGCGGTCCTCGATGCGACCGCGAAGATGGAGCACACGGACAATCATCAGCGCATCACGATCGGCCAAAAAGGCCAGGAGACAGAGGAGGGCGAAAGCATCCAGGTAGGCAATACCAGCTACATCAAAATCGACAACGAATGGCATACCAGTCCTCTCAGCCCAAAAGATTCCACCGCGCAGCGGCAGGAGAACATTCGCAACACCAAAGTTTTCACCTGCCAGTATGAGCGCGACGAAACGGTCAACGGCGAACCCGCGGCCGTTTACAAAACCCATCAGGAAAGCGACGAAGTGAAAGCCGATGCCGAGCTCTGGGTTTCGAAAAGTCGAGGCCTCGTCCTGAAGGAAGTGGTGAAGCATCCCGACGACCAGCAGAGCATCACCGTCCTCGTCGACTACGCGAACGTGCAAAAGCCGGCAGTGGTGAAGTAGCCGGCGAGATTACCCCGGAAGAAACGCCGTGATCGGCATGGCCACGCCGATGTTTTTCCTCCTGATCGCGATGGCGACACGGGCTGATTGCCCAATGCCAAACCTGATTTTGGCAGACGCAGCTCCAAAAAAGCCGCGGTGAAAAAGATTCTTCACGCTCGCGATTGAATCCGGAGACGCTTCGGACGAATCTACCAGCGGAAACGCCTGACCCCTCCCGCCCGCTCGCGGTTTCGATGGAATAGAGGTTGCTACATTACCTCTTCGTAACCATTTCCTTTCGTAACGGTCACTTCACTTATGGCGTTCGCTTCAACATTCAAAAACTTTACCCGGAACCCCACTCGCTTTGTCCTCCGGAAGTCTGTCCGTTTCATCCGCCTGCTCGAAAGCCTGCTGCCGCCGCCGGTTTTTAGCCTGATCGTCTGGCCGGCCGCGGCGGTTTGGGCCGCGCTCGAGTTTGGGAAGGACCGCAAGGCGTTGACCGCCTGGTCGCGTTTCCCGCCGCAGTGGCGACCGAGGCGTTTCATCTACATCTTTCGCCAGACGATCGGGTTCGCCCACGCCCGTCTGACTTATCTTTGGCCGGATCGCCTGACGCAACCGCGCTGGCTCGAGCGCTGCCGGTTGGAGGCAAACTACGATCTGCAAAAGCTCCTCCGGGCCGATCGGCCGATCATCTTTGTCTCGTTGCACTTCGGCTCCTTCCGCACGTTACCCTACTGGCTGCGCGCGCATGGCATTCCCGTGACGACGCTGGTCGGCAGACCCGTCTCCCCGCAAAGTGCCTGGATCGATCGGCACAGTGCGCCGGCTGATGTTCCGGTTCTCATGTGGGTAAACGAAATGCGCGAGATCCGACGGTCGCTCACCGGCGATCGGCGGCTGCTGATTCTCGTGGACGTGGGCCGGGGCAAGCTCGTGCCGGTGCCTTTCGATAATCAGACATTCTGGATGGCCACCGGTGCGGTCCGGATGGCGGCTTCCGCCGGCGCGCTGCTTGTGCCCTGTTTGAACGTCGAGATAAAAGGCATGTGGAGTTTCGTGATCCACTTCGGAGCGCCGGTGCCGGATGAATACCTGCAGGGCACGCCGAATCTGCAGGCGGCCGCGAGCCACATTTTCCACGAGATGCTTCCGGTGTTGGAGAAATATCCGGCCCAGTGCCGGTATCGCATGCTCAACTGCATCACCTCTTCAGCGACCGAAGCCCCTCCCCAGACCGCGGTCCTTCCCTATCCCGAGCCCGAGCCGACCTGAGCGGGTTGGGATTCGGAGGCGGGGAACAGGGTGGCGCGGCGACGAGCCGTCTCTTGCTGCAAACGAAGAACCGTGGCGTCCTAAGGCGTGTCAAAGGATTCGCCGCCACGCCATCCCGCGCCATGATGTGAGCATGACGCTGGACGAACAGTTCGCCACCTTCCTCGCCAAAGATCCCACGATCGACCCCACCGCCTACATCGCCCCCGGCGCGACGTTAATCGGCGACGTCCGCGTCGGCCCGCGCGCCAGTGTCTGGCCGGGCTGCGTCCTGCGCGGCGACATCAATTTCATCGAGATCGGCGAATCCACGAACGTGCAGGATGGCACGATCATTCACCTGTCCGACGACTACCCTGCGCGCATCGGGAAGTTCGCTACGGTCGGCCACGCCGCCATGCTGCACGCCTGCACGATCGAAGACGAATGCCTCATCGGCATGCGCGCCACCGTGCTGGACGGAGCAGTCATTGGCAAAAACTCGATCATCGGCGCGCAGGCGCTCGTCACGCCGGGAATGATCGTGCCGCCCGGCTCGCTCGTCCTCGGGGTCCCAGGCAAAATCGCGCGCACCCTCGCCCCGGACGAACAGGCGGAAATCCGAAGCTGGGCAGAAAAATACCTCAAGGTCGCCGCAGCGCATCGCGCCAAACGTCGGCATGAGGAGGGCTGAAGAATTCCAAGCCCATCATCATTCCGCGCGGGCTCCGCGACCCGCCGATGAGTGCCCCTACGATGCCGGCGATAATGTCGCAGCTTTCAGTTTCAGCTTTCAGGGCGACCTTGCGACATGGGAAACGCCAGCGACGGGCGCGCCCGGATCATGGGCAGCGCCATCGGCCTCTTCTTCGGAGGCGTCTGGTCGGTGCTCGGGGCCCGAGCACTGAGCCCGGGCTGGCACCTGCCGGTCGCCGCCGCCGGCATCGCCCTAACCGTCGTCCTGATCTTTCGTCTGTGGCGCGCGCCGCTGCGACCCGACGCGAGCCCGGCCCTGTTCCGCAGCCGCTATTACATCGCGGCGGTAGCGCTCGAGCTCATCGCCCTGAACGTGGCCGGTAACCTCCTCCTGCGTTACGGCCTCGCCAGCTACCTGCTCACCTCGATCGGTATCATCGTCGGCCTGCATTTCATCGGGCTCTGGCTGGCCACCCGGATGCCGCGCTTCCTCTGGATCGCCGGCACCATGTGCGTGGTCTCAACGCTGGCCGCCTTCCTGCCCGCCGCTTCCGCCGGCTTCAATCCGCGCAACGCCGCCACCGGCTTCGCCAACGCGGTCGTCCTCTGGATCGGCGCGAGTTATTGAGCCGAGCCGGAAGCCTCAATAACCATCTCGACCAATCTCGCCGCGGCAAAACGAAGGCTCCTCAACTTCAAAAGCTGACTACTCCTTCCCATTTCATCGAGGTCTTGAGCGAATGGCCGCCCTCTTTTTCATCCAGCCTCTCGACTTCCTACTGCACGTCCCATTTCTGGCGCAGAAGCTCTTCGCTTTGCTTGGTGAAGACGGAAGCGTCGCCGCCACGAAGTCGCATCTCCCGCGCTTGTTCATCATACCAGTCGATCGACTTCTGCAGCTTTCGGTCGCGACGGCAAAGGCGTTCAACCCGCTCGCATCCGTCGCCGGCACTTTGCGCATTCCGGGAATGAACTTGTGCAGCCGCCCCATCCGGGCACCGCACCTGCTCAAGGCGAATAACTCTTCCAGTTTCCGCGACTAATAGCCGACTTCCTTCCGACCGCAGCTCCATGAAAAAATCGCACTCTCAGCTTCTCACGATCGGGATCACCGCGACGGTGAGCGCGGCCGCCACGATTTTTGCCCGCAACTTCATCAGCGGCGAGATCAAGATCCGGCACCGGATCGCGCAACGTTACGGCATCTCCGATCCGCAATTCGAGCGCTCGATGAGTCAGCTCCTCGG
>JBDTIQ010000136.1:0-8020 GCA_039936335.1 Chthoniobacterales bacterium | reverse complement strand
GCGAGAGGTCAAGGCAGATTGCCTAAGCCTGCTTCTTGCGCCGCTGGCCACGGCCGCTCACCTGGCCTACTTCAAATGGCGATTCGGCAGTTGGTTCGTCCTCTTCAAGGTGGAAGCCGTTAAAAGCTGGTCGCGCAAGCTCACTCCGCCCTGGGTCACGTTCGCAACTTTTTTTCAGCGTCCTCACTCTGGCAAAGGCACCCACGACTCTTATCTCGACCTCCTCTTCACGCTGCTGCTGATCGGATTAACAGTCTTCGTTGCCTTGCGGTTGCGCTTGAGTTACGCGGTCTATGCGGTCACGACCGTCATCTTTATCACCTCGTGGGGCTATCTGACCTCGATTCCGCGATATGGGCTGGTCATTTTTCCGGTCATGATCGCGCTCGCTCTGCTCGGCCGGAATGAATACTTTCACCGAGCCTATCTGGTCATCTCCAGCGCGATCGCCGCTTACTGCATGTTTACTTTTTCGCATTGGGGCTGGTTGGGCTGAGCGCGCTTGAAGAGGTGTTCGAGCGCATCGCGGTCTCTTCGCTCCAAACCAATGATCCACCAGGCGAGGAGATAGCCCACGAGGTAAGTAGCGGCAGCCGCGAATTCCCAAATGATGCCGCGAGCAAAGAGGCGCGCGAGCAGCGCCACCGGCAACGGGAGCAAGGCCGCGAGCCATGGCTTGAGCAGAGCGCGCCAGGGCCAGCGCCACTTCAGCAGCCAGGAGATTTCCGCTCCCCGCAGAATCCCTTGGAGCGAATAGGGGACGAGCATTCCGATGGCGGCGCCGAGCGGGCCGAGGGCGGGAATCAAGATCAGGTTCAACCCGATCGCGGCGAGAAAAGCGACGGTGGAGTTGATCAGATTCATCCCCGGCCGTTCGATCATGAGAATCGTCTCGCCCAAGCCGACGAAAGCGTTGATCGCGCAGGCGGTGCCGATAATCGCGGCCCAAACACCGCCCCGATAAAAGGCGGCGCCGAAGATCGTCATGAGAGCTCCACCGGAGAGCGTGAGGATGACGAGCGCCGGCAGGAGAATGGCCAGCATCCAACGCGCGAGGTAACCGTAGGTCTCTTCCGCGGCCCGCAGCTCTCCGGACGAAATCTGGCGCGCCACCACAGGAGTGAAAATAGGCACGAAGACTCCTCCCACTTTGCGCAGACCGCCCACGAGTTGCACCGCGGCCGCGTAGATCCCGAGGGTCTTTAGCGTGACCCCGGGCGCACGACCGACGAACCAGCCGAGCATGATCACGTCGATGTGCATCACTCCCAGATTGAGGAAGTCGTAAAGCGCAATCGGCGTGGAGGCGCGGACAAGCCTTTGCAGGAGCATACCGTCCTCCTCCCGCCCGCGGGCTGGCGGCTGGCTCGTGTAGAGACGGTGTGCGAGAAAAAACGCCACTAACCCGGAAGCGAGCGTCCCCACAATCGCCGCGATCTCCGGCGCGATCTCTCGTACTCCCAAGGCGAGCGCTCCGAGCAGCGCCGCAGCCGTTCCCAGACTTTCGGTGAGGCCACGCGAATAGATGTCGTGGTGCATCACCGCCATGCCGCGCGAGAGAGCGTTGCTGACCCGGTAGAGCGCGAGCCCGGGAATCGCCAGCATCATAATCGAAGCGGCGCGTGCCAGTTCCGGGCGCAGCCCGAAGCGCGGGCCGAACCACCAGGTCAGAACCGAAGCGACGAAGGCGAGCACGAGGCCGCTCCCGACGGAGATAAAGAGCGAGGCGCGGAAGATTCGCCGGCTCCCGACACGGTCGTTGGCCGCCTCGGCTTTGGCGACGAAAGCGATCGCGCTGTAATCCAAGCCGAGAGTGGCGAATTTGCTCAGTAGATCCATCGACGCCCAGGCGAGCCCGAAAGTCCCGAGGACCGCACTTCCGAGAAGCCGCGCGACCAGCAGCATGAAGATAGCCCGCAGATTCGAAGCGAGGAAGGCGAGCGTGCTAAAGAACGCCCCCCGCGCTAGGACCGCGCCGTGCGCCGAGGCCTCGGGAGTCGCGGGTGCGCGAGACATACCCTTCACGTCCGCGCCGCGGCCGCGTCGTGATAAACTTCCAGCGTTTCCCGCGCGCAACGATCCCACGAAAAATCCCGGGCCCTGCCTAACGACTGCTGGCGTAGCGAGTCCCGGAGCGTCGGCGAGCGCACCAGCTCGCGCAGGGCCTCGCTGAATTTCGCCACATCCTCCGCCGGAAAAAGCAGCGCCGCGCCGCCAGTAACCTCGCGAAACGGCGGAATATCGCTCGCCACTACCGGGCAACCGCAAGCCATCGCCTCGAGCATGGGCAGGCCGAAACCTTCGTAAATCGACGGCTGCAACAAAGCTTCCGCGGCCTGGATCAAGGCGACCACATCGGGACGCGCGACCTCCGAGAGCCAGACCACCCGCTCGCGGATGTGGAGGTTTTCCGCCAGCCTAACGAGGCCATCGCGCGCTCTCTGCCGTTGCAAAAGCACCAGTCGCCAGGGCGCCGGCACCGCCGCGGCAAAAGCGGCCAGCGCGAGGGCGTGGCGTTTGGTAGGCGCGTTCGCCCCCACGAGCAGGAGGTAGGGCGAGTCGCCGCCGGTCAGGCACGCGGCGCGCTCCCGGGCCGCGGCGGGGTTTTCCGGCGGAGTGAAGCAGGCGTCGGGTCCTTGCCGGATCACCGTGATCCGTTTCGCCGCCGCTGGCTCAAGCAGGCAAATCCGGTCCGCCGTCGCCTGCGAAACCGTAATCAGGCGCGTCGCTTCGCGGAGCGATCGCCAGACGGCTTGCTGGTAATACTTGCTCTTCACCAACCGTTCCAGTCCTTGGAGATGCAAGGCCGGGCGCTCGATCGACATCACGTCGTGCACCGTGACGACGCTCGCGCACGGCACGCCTCGGGGCATGATATTGGCCGGGCTATGAAAAACATCGATGCCGTCGAAGGAAGCGTAGCGCTGCGGCCAGAAGAGCACCCAGGGCGAGGCCGGTCCCGGGCGCACCGTCACCTCGGAGACGTTTCGAGCCGTAGAGAGCGGGCGTGGCGCGAGCCGATGCGCCCAGAATAAAAAGTGATCTTCGCGACTCAAACCCGGCAATCGTTGGACCAGCGCCTCCAAGTAGGCGCCGATGCCGCTTGGTTTCTCGCGCACGTAGCGGGCGTCGAGCGCGATGCGAAGCGGCGCGGTGGAGTTCGTTCTTGCTCGCATCGGAGTCCAGATTGGAATCGATTTTACCTCGTTCCGCAATCTCGTCGCGCGCGGTTAAGTTAAGAACCGATGAAGAAGCGAATATTTATCACCGGCGCCAGTTCGGGAATCGGACGAGCCACTGCCGAGCTGCTCGTTAAGCAAGGCCACGAGGTGTGGGGAACGTCGCGCGACCCGGCCCGGTTGGCGTCGTTAGGCAAGCTCCACCCGCTGCGGATGGACCTGTCCGATCTGGACTCGGTGCGGGCCGCGTTCGCGCAGGCCTGGACGGAATCCGGTGGGCTCGATGTGGTGATCAACAATGCGGGCTCAGGACATTTCGATGCCGCGGAAACTCTGCCTCATGAAAAAATCGAGGCGCTCTTTGGCTCGCTCGTTTTTACCCAGATCGAGCTCTGCCGGCTCGCGCTTCTCGCGATGCAGGAG
This sequence comes from Chthoniobacterales bacterium, assembly GCA_039936335.1. Taxonomy (GTDB): domain Bacteria; phylum Verrucomicrobiota; class Verrucomicrobiia; order Chthoniobacterales; family UBA10450; genus Palsa-1392. The sequence continues at coordinate 4,418 of JBDTIQ010000136.1, read as the reverse complement.
CGGCCATCCGGGTTGGTGATCAATGTGACTTCTCTCGCCTCGCGGATGCCGGTGCCTTTCATGGCCGCCTACAATGCGGCCAAGGCCGCGATGGCTTCCTACACTTTTTCATTGCAACTCGAGCTGCCCGATCGCGGGAGCAGAGTCGTGGACCTGCAACCAGGGGATATCTGCACCAGCTTCAACGACGGGATCGCGCCGCCGCCATCTGCGGACACTCGAATCGCCAAAGCCTGGTGCGCAGTGGATCGGAATTTCCGCAAAGCGCCTCCACCGGAATTAGTCGCGCGCCGCGTCCTTGAGATAGTTGAAAGTAATAATCCACCACCCCGGAGCACGGTCGGCGATCTCTTCCAATCTAGGATCGCGCCGCTGATTTTTCGCTTCTTGCCGCAGCGCGTGCGGGTTTGGGGATTGAAGATGTATTACGGAATTTAAGTGATCAGAGACGCTGTCATCCTCATGGCTGGAACGGGTTCGCGCTTGCGCGCCTCGGGCGGCATGCTCCCGAAACCGCTCGTCCCGATCGGCGGACGTCCGCTGATTTCACATACGCTCGATGCGCTTCTGCGGGTTGGGATCACGACGCTGCATGTCGTCGTCGGCTGGGAAAGTGAACGGCTGCTCGATGGGTTGACGCCGTTGATTCCCGCAGCCATCCGCCTGCATTCGATTCCAAATCCGGAATGGCAAAAGCAGAACGGCATTTCGCTCCTCGACGCGGCGCCGCATCTCGCCGGCCCGTTCCTGCTCCTCATGGGCGATCATCTTTTCGAGACGCGGCTCCTCGAAGAGTTCGTTAGGCAAGTGCATCCCGGGATGCTCAACCTCGCGATCGACCGGAAGATCGAATCCATCTTCGATCTCGCTGACGCGATGAAAGTGCGGACGAGCGACGATCGGATCGTCGCGATCGGGAAAACGCTAGCCGATTACGATGCGATCGACACCGGCATTTTCGTCTGTCCGCCCGAGATTTTTGCTTATCTCGAACGCGCGCGGGTGAACGATGATTGCAGCCTCGCCGACGGTGTTCGCGCGATGGCGCAGGATGACAAGGCGCGGGTGATCGATATCGGGGATGCCTGGTGGCAGGACGTGGACGACGGCGGCATGTGGCGCCACGCGGAAGCGCGCCTAACGACGGCGAAGTGAACGCGACGCGAGCAGCCCGCTGATCGCCGCGACCGCGCCGGACAGGTGCAAGATCCACGCGGGCCGACCAACGATGGCGAGCAGCAGGAAGAGGACGAGCCCAACGTCGCGTTTCGTGAGCTGCAGCATCCAGCTCGGAATGCGGAACCCGGTTCCACTCAGGATCCGCCGATGTCTCGGGTAAAGCGCGCTCTCGTCCTGCGTGGGCGGCGCCGGCGTCGTCCTGGAGGGGAGAGCCAGGAGCAATTCGTTAGTCGCAATCAACGTGGCCACGACGATGCCTTCGGCGAGGCGCGAAAGACCGAAGCCGAGGCTGAGCGCGAGGAGCAGACTACCCACGACGTCGCACCAAGTGTCGAGCTTCTGGCCGCGCTCCGAATCGAGGTATTTCGCGCGCGCGATCTCGCCGTCGCAGCCATCGAGCACGCTGTAGAGCTGAAAAAAAAGCAGCCCGACGATGACGTCGACGTAGTCGCCCCGAAGGAGGAATCCCGAGCCAATCACCGGCAGAACAAAAATCGCCAACGTCCATCCACTCGGCGTGATCGACGTGCGCAGGAGGAGGCGGCTGAGCGCACGCGAGATCGGCCGATTGACGAACCGCGAAACAAATCCGTCCTGCGGCTTTCCGCTTCGTTGCAGGAAACGCTTTTCGCAGCCGGCGATTTGCGCTGGATTAGCGAGCTCTTCGGAATCCTCTTGAAGTCCGATGGGTGTGCGATGGCGCGCCAAAAACGTGTGGGTGCTCAGGACGAGGTCGGCCTCCTCGGGCTTCCCCTTCGTGAAATCGAGCGGAGAAAGCCGCGGATGCTGCGGGAGGAATTGGGACGCACCTGGCGACCACGAGATGAAGAACTGCACGCCTTCCGCGCGGAACGCGGCCTCTTCTTTGGCCGCCAAGGCGATGCGCTCCAACTGGCGCAGGCCGGCGATTTTCCAGCTCGCGGAGTCGTCGGCCAGAATGACAACCCGGCGCACCATCCTTAATTCGTTAGGCCACGGTGATAGATGCGGTAGGTCTTATAACGATCCGCGCCGATCGCTGCGAGGAAACGGTTGATCAGCCGGTTGTTCTCCAGAGTCAGGCTGCATTCGCCGGTCACGCCGTTTTTGAGCATCGCTTCCTCGATGATGCGCAGCACAAGTTTCTCGGCGACACCGTGGCGCCGGAACTCGGGGACAACGCCGAGTGCGACGAGCCGTCCGGTTTTGAGGCGGCTTTTGTAATACAGGAGTTTCGCGAGTCCGATCGGCAACCCCCACGTGAAGAGGCGCCCGTTGCGCAAATGACGCAGAGCAACGTTGATATCCGGGAGGTAGAGCAGGAACCCTGCGGGCTTGCCGTTCACCTCTGCGATCAAGGTATATTCCGGCTCGGCCAGCGGCTTCAGCTCTTTGATCAGGTGATCGAACTCTGCCGTCGTGAACGGGACGAAGCCCCAGTTTTTTTCCCACGCGCGATTGTAGATTTCGCGCAGCCGTCCGCTTTCTCCGGCGATGTCTTTCATGTTCACCGGACGAATCGTAACATCGAGGCTGTTCGCGAAGCGCGCCGCGATGCGACGGAGCCGAGCATGCGCATTCTCTGGTTTGTCGAACCACCACGCATACCAATCCATGGCCTTGTGAAACCCGCTGCCCTCGATCAGCGCGGCGTAGTAGGGCGGGTTGTGCGGAGTGAGGAGCGTGGGCGGATGCTGGAAGCCGTCGATCAGAAGCGCGCAGACGTAATTCGTCGAGTAATCGATCGGGCCCATAACCTCGTCGCGGCCACGCCCGCGCAACCAATCGGCCGCCGCGCCTAACAATGCCGAAGCAACCTGCTGATCTTCGATCGATTCGAAGAGTCCGAAGCAGCCGACATTCGAATCGTGCTCCGCGTTGTAGTTGGGATCGTCGCTCGCCATGATGCGGCCGACGATTTTTCTGTCACGCCACGCGAGGAAAAGTTGCGCGTCGCCATGCTGGTAAAACGGATGCTTTTTGCGATCGAGAAACTCTTTTCGCTCGAGCAGGAGTGGCGGCACCCAGGCGGGATCGTCGCGGTAAATTTCCCAGGGAAACTTGATGAACGCGTCTCGCTCCGCTGCGGAACGGACCTCAGTGACCTTGATTGTGTTCATAGGAGTCGGCGGCAGACGGCGTTCTCCTCTCGCAGGAGGACGACGAGGAGCAGATTAAAGAGAGTGAGTTCCAGAACAAAATACCAGATCGACTGGCCGGCGAAGAGCAATACGAAGAGCAGAATCATGCGCGGATTGGTCGCGAGCAGATTCAGCCAGGGAAGGAATCGCCGACTCGCTTCGCGGTAGGCTTGTGCGATTCGCTCGTCGTCAGGCGGAACGGCCTTGTGCCGCAGCTCGTGCAGGCGCGGCGCGAGCCATTCCTGTTGTCGCGTGTAGTTGAGATAGAGGCGGGAAAGGAATTTCTTCATGGGCTCTTCCCGCCAACTAAGCTGATCGTATTCGCTCTCCAATCCTGACGAGGAATCCAGCTCCGCGCCCTTCTTTTCCTCCGCGAAATGCAGCCAGGCGTTCCGGTAATAATCCGCCGCGGAGCTCTGCAACGAATGACTCGCTCCCGCCGCGATCGCGAGGAGCCAGACGAGCTGCGATCCGCCGCTGGCGATGTAGCGCAGACAGAGGTGCACGTAAACGCTGGCGAAAACAAGGTTATCGACCAGGCCATCAAGCGCGCGTCCCGTGCGGCTGCCTCGATTCGTTAGGCGCGCCAATTGCCCGTCGGCGTTGTCGAACGCGTTCGAGAGCACGTGCAGGCCCATTCCGAGCAGGTTCAAGCGCAGGTCGCGGTAGTAATAGAGATGGCCGGCTGCGATCCCGAGCGCTCCGCCGGCGAGAGTCACTTGTGCCGGCGTCATCTTCAGTCGCGCAAAAAAGAGCGCCAACTGGTAGCCGACTTTGCGATAAAAATAGACGTCGAGAAGACTTTCGACCGCCCGCGCTTTGTAAGTCGATTCGAGAGCGGGCGCTCGCGTCTCCGACGGTGCCGTCATGGGCGACTCAACGCCATAACGTTTCCATCCGCTGCTCCCAGGCCTCGTGATTTTTCTTCGCGTCGGTAATGAGCGGCGAGGCCGCGATGGCTTTGATAACAGTGCGGTTGATCGCCGACATCGGGAAGCTCAAGGGTCGGAGCACATCCAGGAAAAGGACCACGCGCACTCCGTCGGTGTCGTTCCAGACTTCGTGATTGTAGGTGTCGTCGAAGAACATCGTCTTGCCTTCCTCCCAATGCGCGATCGT
>JBDTIQ010000135.1:0-12156 GCA_039936335.1 Chthoniobacterales bacterium | reverse complement strand
AGGGTGGCGCTAAAGATTCTCCAAAACTTTCCGCGCTGCGTTGTGGCCGGGGATTCCGCTGACCGCGCCGCCGCGGTGCGCGCTCGACCCGCAGAGGAACACGTTTTTCCATTCCGTCTCCACGCCCCAGGTCCCGACCTGGGCTGCAGTCTCCGCGAAGGGAAAAGTTGGCGCGGATTGAAAGATGTTGCCGCGAAAAAGCCCTAACGAATCCTCGATGTCGACCGGACTTTTGCTTTCGAGACAGAGACTTCCGTCGCGCGCGACCGCGAGACAATCTTCCAGCGGTTCGGCCAGCCAGTGATTGATCCCATCGAGAAACCTGCGCTCCGCTTTTTTCCGCATCGTTTCGTTGTCGCCAGCGAATAATGACCACGGCGTGTCGATGCCGAAGAGCGTCAGCGTGTGAAAGCCCTGTGCGCGCAATTCCGGCGAGAGAATGCTGTCGTCGGTCAGCGTGTGACAGTAGATCTCGGACGGCAGCTTCTCGGGCAACTTGCCGGCGCGGGACTGCTCATAGCTGAGATTCATTTCGCGGTAGCCTTCGTCGATATGGAAGGTGCCGCAGAACGCTTCCGTCGCCGGATAACGCGTCGCTTTCAGCTTCGGCAGTCGCGTGAAGAGCAGGTTGATTTTGAAGACGGAGCCCTCGTCGTTCCGCCCGCGCTCGTAGGTTTCTCCAGTCAGTTGTGAGAGGACATTCAGGCCAAAATTCACGAGGAGAAACCGCGAGCTGACGGCTTCGCTCTTTCCATCGCGCTCGAACTCGACGACGCGCTCTTTTCCGCTCAGGTCGAGCTTGCGCAGGTGGACCGAAGTCATGATTTCGGCGCCGCTTTGGCGCGCGACTTCTTCGAGCTTTTGCGCGACCGCGCCCATCCCGCCGACCGGCACTCTCCATTCGCCGGTTTTGTTCCCGATGAGGTGATAAAGGAAACAACGATTCTGTAACAGTGTCGGATCGTGCGGATAACTGCTCACCCCGATCTTGCCGTCGGTAAAGACGAGGCCGCGCAGCAAATCATCATGTAGATAACGCTCGAGCGAGAGACCGAGCGGCTCTTCCGCGAGGCTGCGCCAGGCTTCCCGGCTCGTGTCATCGTCTTGGAAACGCCGCCGCATTTCCTCCTTCGCCACCAGCGGCTCGAGGAGGCCGTCCCAGGTTTTCTCGGCGAAGGTGCGCGCGAGCCCATAGAACTTCTTCATCTGCTCAAACTCGTGCTCGCTCCCGGTCAGTTGCACGACCGAGGCGCGGCTCACTTCTTCCGACACGTTGCTCAGGAGCAGTCCGTCGTGTTGCCCGTTTTTCTCGTAGGGAGTGAAGGAGCCGGTCGTGCGCCGGCGCAGCTCGAGATCGAGCCCAAGATCGCGAATGATTTTCTCCGGAAAGAGACTCACGAGATAGGAATAGCGTGAGAGGACCGCGTCGTAATCGGGGAAGACTTTCGTCGAAGTCGTCGCGCCGCCGATGTAGTTATTTTTCTCGAGGAGAAGCACGCTCAAGCCGGCGCGCGCGAGGTAACTGGCCGCGACGAGTCCGTTGTGGCCCGCGCCGAGAATGACGATGTCGTAGCTGGCTTTCATTTGCCCGAGACGAGCCGCTGGAGCGTTAGCCTAACGAGGTCTTCCGCACTGATCGCTTCCTTGTTTGCCGCCTGCACGTCGCGCACCGCCTTGTGCGCTTCGACCTGTTTGTAGCCTAACGAGATCAGGGCCAGGACCGCTTCGTTCGCTTGCTCCTGTTCTGGCGTGGGCGCGTGTGCTCCGCTCGCCACTTCCCAGGCCGCAGCGACGCCGAGCTTGTCTTTCAACTCGAGCACGATGCGCTCGGCGGTCTTCTTCCCGAGACCGCTGATTTTCGAAAGCGAGGCGACATCGGAGTTCACAACGGCGCTTTTGAAATAGCTCACGCTCATTCCGCTCAGGACGGCGAGCGCGAGCTTTGGCCCGATTCCGCTCACATGATTCACGAGGAGACGAAAGAGATCGCGCTCCGCCGCGGTCATAAAGCCGTAGAGAATCTGCGCGTCTTCCCGCACGTGGAGGTGCGTTAGGATCTGCACCGGCTGGCCCGGCTCCGGCAACTTGTCGTAGCTCGAGAGCGGGATGAAAACCTCGTAGCCGACTCCGCCGACATCGATCACCGCCTGCGTCGGTAGCGCGCTCGTTAGGCGTCCATTTAAAAATGTGATCATGTGTTTTTCAAAATCAGCGTGAGATCGATCCACTGGCCGGCGGCAAAATCAAAACCGTGGATGGTGAACTTCCGATAACCGCTCGGCAGCGTCGGGTAAAGCCGATCCGCCACCTTGCTTGGCAGGATCACAAAATGCGGCCCTTTTCCCGCAAGGAAGTCGTGCACCTGGTAGGGCTGAAGCGTTCCGGTTTCATGGCCGTTATGCTGGTTCCGAAACGACCAGCCGTGCACCCGGCTGCGGAAGACCCAGGTGATGCTTGGTTCCTGGAAATCGTAGGAACCGAAATCCATCTCCGGCTGCAAGTAGGGCTCTGACTTTTTGAATAAAGCGGCGGCGAGCGAGTAAGGCGCGATCAAAGGGAAGGCGATCAAAGCCACCGCCAGCCAGACCGATGCGGTCGCGATCGTCCAACGGCGCAGGCGCTGGGTCGTGGCGCCGGCGGCCAGCCAATGCCGCGCGAGGAGCAAGGAAAGAAGCGGGAAAACCGGCAGCGTGTAATGCGGCAGCTTCGTGCGAACGAGCGAGAAAATGACGAATACGAGGCCGGTCCCGAGGATGAGATAGAGATCGAATGAGTCGTGTTTCTGCCAGAGGCGGCGGACCAGCCAGGGCAGCTTCACCGACCAGGGTGCAAAACTGAGAAAGACCGTGAGAAAATAAAACGGAAGCGACCCGAGGGCGATGAGGAGCGACTTACTGCCATGTCCCTGCATGTCGCCGAAGGAACGGCCGACCACATGCCGGCCGATGCCGATCGCAAAAAATTCCCCGTGCGTGCGAATGAGCGCGGGGACGCCCCAGAGGCCAACCAGGAAGAGGACAAGGAGAATTCCCCTAACGAACAGAAACCGCCGCGCAAAATGCGGGACCGGGCGCACCGCGCGAAAGAGCGCGACCGTGCCGAGCGGCACCCACGCGATCGGGCCCTTCGCGAGAAAGCCGAGCGCGAGCGCGAGGTAAAAGAGCCACCACCAGCCGCGAGTGTTGTTAGGCCGGAGCGCCGCGCAGCGCCACGTGCCGCCGTAGCGGTCACGCACCATTTCGTAGCCCGCCCAATGCGCGAGCGAGACAAAGAGCACGAGCCACATGTCGGCGACGGCCGCTTTTCCATGCATGAAACTCTGCAGGCAGAGGGTGAAAATAATGGCCGCCCACCAGCCTGCGCGCGCCAGATCCACCCGCCGTCCCCAGGCGAAAATCACGACCGCGACGAGCGCCGCCGCGAGCGCCGTCGGGAAACGCGCCGCGAAAGGATTCTCGCCAAAGACCCGGTAGCTCGCGACCTGCGCCCAGTAGGTCAGCGGCGGTTTATCGAAGCGGTAACGATTGTTGAAATACGGAACGACGTAATCGCTCCGCTCGATCATCTCGCGCGAAGCTTCCGCGAAACGCGGCTCATCACGATCGACCAGCGGGAGCAGCCAGGTGCCGGCGAGGTGGAAAAGAAACGCGCCGAAAAAGAGCAGGACGTAATTGCGGGTTGCAGGTTGCAAGAGAGCGATTCAAAGATGGCCGCGGTCGAAAAACAATCGGCATTTTTCTGATGAAACGAATCGCGCCGCTCTGGAAGTGGCTTTTCCTGCTTGTGCTCGCGGCGCTCGCGATCGCGGCCGCGTTTCATTTCGACGGCGCGGTGCGCGCCTGGGTCACGGCGCACCCGAGCCGCGGTGCGAAAGATTTCATGCGCAACGTCAGCCACTTCGGCGACTGGCCAGAGCATCTGCTTCTCGGCTTGCTCATCATTGGAATTGCCTGGTGGCGCGGGAGCAAACGCTGGGTGCGGATTGGCCTAACGATGCTCGTTGCCCTCGCGCTCGCCGGAGTGGTGGCGCGCGGAGTGAAGATCGCGACCGGCCGCGCTCGGCCGTCGGTGAAATACGAGATGACCGGCTGGCACGGCCCGCGGCTCAGCTCGCGCTACAACTCGTTCCCGAGCGGTCACACCGCCGCCACGATAGGCTTTTTCGGGGTTTTGCTTTTCGTTAGGCCGCGCCTCGGGCTTTGCCTGCTGCCGATCCCGCTCCTGATCGCGGCCTCGCGCATGTATGTCGCGGCGCATTATTTATCCGACGTCGTGGTCGCGGCGATCCTCGGGCTGTTCTGCGCGTGGCTTTGCGCACGCTGGTTGCTGCCGGCGCGCCTAACGAGTTGATGAGCGGCGCGCCACTTATCTATCGCATCGCGCGCGGGACCGTGGCGTTCGTCTGGATCTATCACGGCTTGGTGACGAAGATTCTCCTGCGCGATCTCGACGAAATCGCCCTGCTTGCCGCCGGCGGAATTTCGCCGGCGCATCAAATCCCGGTGCTGCTGGCGGTCGGCGCGCTCGAGGTTCTTTTCGGGCTCCTGATTTTTTGCCTTTGGCGGACACGCTGGCCGCTTTTGCTTTCGGCTCTGGCGATGCTTGGCGCGACGCTCGGCGTGGCGGTGACGGCGCCGCATTACCTCACGACTGCCTTCAACGCGCTCACCTTTAACGGCGCGGTCGCGGCACTTTCCGTGATCGCGCTTTTGGCCTTCTCGAGTTCGGACACTCGTTAGGCGCGAAGTTGGCGGAGGGGGTGGGATTCGAACCCACGAGGGCTTGCGCCCTGCCAGTTTTCAAGACTGGAGCCATCAACCACTCGACCACCCCTCCGGTTCGGCGTTGTGGCAGTTATTTTGCCATCGCCCCCGCTTCGAGCAAGAGCTTCGCCGCCTCTCGAGCAGCTTCACTCCCGCCAAGCGGCTCGAGTTTCGCCGAGTGGCGTAGGGAAAATACCGATTTTTGACTAAGAAAGCGGCAATTTTTTGCGTCGGACGTGACAGTAACTTACGGTGCGGTCAGGATCATTAGGATTCGTTTGAACGCCCCGGAGCCGCGCTTTCTGGGGCGGGGCGGCACGCGTTCGCCAACCCGCAGTTTTATGAAATTTTTTTGCACCTTCGCTTTACTCATTACTTCCCTGATCGCTCTGCCGTCGCTCAGAGCGCAAGACCCCGACGTGGACCCGGATTGGTCTCCACCGATGACCAGTCTGACGCTGCAATGGAGTCCCAACTCAGAGCCCGACATCGCGGGCTATGTCGTCTACTACGGATTGCAAACCGGCGTTTACAAACGCTCGACAACCGTCTACGAACCGACCGCCACGATCTCGGTCCCGACCCGCTTCACCGTCTACATCGTGGTCACCGCTTTCAACACGGACGGGGAAGAGAGCGCGTATTCGGACGAGGTTCACTGGCCCTAAGTCGTAGCACAACGGGATGGGGAAGAGCCCCGCGGAGCGTCTACGTGCTGGACAAATAAGCCGTTCATCTGAACGTATGCCATGACTCGGAGGCAACCCGTTTCGCCAGATGAAAGCTGCGATCCCGTGATGGCACCGCCGCCCCCGCAACCCATTCATGGTCGCGGCGCCTCCGCGAACCCGGCGAATCGCTTCGAAGCGCTCGCACTCGAGCCCGATCTCTCGGAGCTGCCGGAGGATGAGGAACGGCCGCGCCTAACGACAAAATATTTCCGGGATTTCTCGCGCACGATCATCGCGCATAACGACAGCCCGGACGTCGGCTTCGATTCGAGCGTGAACCCGTATCGCGGCTGCGAGCACGGCTGCATCTATTGCTACGCGCGACCGACGCATGAGTATCTGGGGTTCTCGGCTGGGCTCGATTTCGAGAGCCGGATCATGGTGAAAGAGGATGCGCCTGAGCTGCTCGCGGCCGAGTTGGCGAAGCCGAAATGGAAACCGCAGGTGCTCGCGATGAGCGGCGTGACCGACCCGTATCAGCCGGTTGAGCGCCGGCTCCAGATCACGCGGCGCTGCCTCGGAGTGCTGGCGCGTTTTCGCAATCCGGTCGCGATTATCACCAAAAACGCGCTCGTCACACGCGACATCGACTTGTTAGGCGAGCTCGCCGCGCATGATGCCGCGGCGGTTAACGTTTCCGTTACTTCACTCGACCCGAAGTTGCAGCGCATCCTTGAACCTCGAACCTCCGCGCCACGCGCGCGGCTCGACGCGATCGCGCAGCTGCACGCGGCCGGAATTCCGGTCGGCGTGATGGTCGCACCGATCATTCCGGGGCTGACCGATCACGAGGTGCCCGCAATCCTGCAGGCCTGCGCCGATGCCGGTGCGCAATGGGCTGGTTTCACGGTCGTGAGGCTCCCGCTCGCGGTTGCGCCGCTCTTCGAGCGCTGGCTCGAGGAGCATTTTCCCGATCGGAAAGAGAAGGTGCTCGGTCGGATCCGGCACCTGCGCGGCGGGGAGCGGTTGAACGATCCGCGCTTCAAATCGCGGATGCGCGGGGAAGGCATCTTCGCGGAGCAGATCGCGGCGCTTTTCGAGGCGGGCTGCAAACGCGTCGGCTTCAGCGGGCGGGTGCAGTTGTCGACCGCGAATTTCCGCCGACCTAACGAGCAGTTGTCGCTCTTCTAGCCGAAGCGCCCGCGCCAGATGATTTCTCTTCGCCCGGGTAGCGCGCGCGTCCCGCGTGCTGGCGAAGGCGTCCTCGCCTTCGCGGACTTTCGTTTGCATTTCGGCCGTGGCGCCGATCTCGGATCGTGCCGATCAAAGTCCGTCGCCGCGAGACGCGTCGACCAGCACGCGAGACGCGCGCGCCACCGGAGTCCTCGCGACACCTCTCGGCTTCGTCGTTAGGCTAAACCGTCTCGGTATTCAGCGGCTTCTTCGGCGCTTTCGCCATGTTCACCCGGCCGAAAATCGTGAGCATGAGCAGCCCGCCGATCACGCCAAAGGGCGCCATGAAGTAGAAATAATAGTTCCAGCTTTTATCGAGCAGGATGCCGAGAAAATAACCCGCCAGGCTGCCGCCAAAGTATTGGAACGAATCGATCACGCCCGAAGCAAACCCTGCCATTTTCGCGCCGCCGATATCCATCGCCGCCGCCGTGCCAAGGATGGAGTGGGTCGAATTCGCCGTGAAAGAAATCAGCACGAGAAAGAGCACCGCCGTGTTTGCGGTATGGAATTGCGCGGCCGCGAGAATCACGAGCGTCTCGATGAAATAAAGCCCGGCCGCGACCGGCGCGCGCCGCCCTTGGAACATCGTGTCCGATACATAACCGGAGATGAGCGAGCCGAACGATGCGACGAGCGGAATGAGAAATCCGAGCCACTTAAATTGCGCGGAGTCCAAGCTGACGTGATGCACATCCTGCATGAAGCGCGGGAACCATTGGTCGATGCTCTGCCGGACCGCGCCGGTGCAGGCATAGGCGCTGGCGACAATCCAGATGACCGGATTGGAGAGGATCGTGTGCAGGACGACCGAGATCTTTGTGTGAACGTCGCCGCCGGCGTGCTCCTCCGGATTCGGGCTCGGATAGCCCGCCTGCTCCGGCGTGTCCTTCACAAAGATCGCGACGCAACCCGCCGTGACCGTCGCGATTCCCGACGGCACCCAGAAGAGCCAGCGCCAATGGAGCGGCGGAATCGTCCAGAGCCCGAGAAAGACAAAGCCCGCGAGCAACGCCGGGCCGAAGGTCGTGATCCCGAAGCGGCCGAGATTAATCATGAACCCGAAGATGCCGGCGAAGCGTCCCCGTTCCCGCGGACCGAACCAGGCGGCATTGATCTTCACCATACCGGGCGCGCCAAACGCCTGGAAGTAGCCGTCGATCCCGCGAATCGTGACGAACAACCAAAGCAACCCCCAGAACGACGCGAACCCGAAGAGCGTGTTCATGATCACGGTGCCGGCCGCGCCGATCAGCATCGCGCGTTTCCCGCCGAGTCGGTCGGCGAGCAGGCCGTTGAGGATTTGCCCGAAGGCGTAGGCGAGCAGCGCCGTCGTGATGATCGCGCCGATGTCCGCCTTGTTGAACCCGAACTCTTTGCTGATCGCGCCGTTCGCGATCGAGAAGTTATAGCGGCAAAGGTAGAACGACGTGTAAAGCAGCCCGATGAAGACCCAGTTCAATCCGCGCCGGGGGCGAAATCCGGGCGGATGTTTAACCAAAATTTCTGCCATGCGACGGGCGAGAATGCGTAACGTGCTTGCGCTTGCCTAGAAAAACCGGGCGAGCCGATTTCGAGCGCCGGGAAACTGCGACAATTTGCGGCGCCGCTGTCACTTTCCGTTTTCTACTTTCCCCTTTCCACCTTCTAGTTTCTTCCCATGAGCATTCCTATCGAAGATCTCCGCATCGGCTTGCAGGTGCGCCACCCGCGCTACGGCGTCGGCACGGTCAAAGCCCTCACCGAACACACCGCCGACATCACCTTTGATGACGCCCCGCGCACAGTTGATCCCGCGCTCAGCGACCTCACCTTGGCCGAGCCGACCGCGAACCTGACAGAGCTGCAGATCCCTCTCGGCACCCTCATTCGCCAGACCGCGCAGGCGACGGTCGATGCCCTCGGTCTCGAGCCGCCCGAGCAGCTTGTGGAAGGTCTGGCCAACCGCTGGCAAAGCGGCACGCTCGCGTTGCAACCTGCCGACTCTTCCCTGCAAGCAAAGGAAGTCCCGCTCGAGACTTTCTTTCACAAGATCGTCATGGTCCGCAACAACCTTCGGGTCCTGGAGCAAAAGGTGAACGCGAGCGACAAACTGAGCGACGCCGATAAGTTCGATCTCCAGCAATACATCACCCGCTGCTACGGCTCACTCACCACCTTCAACATCCTCTTTAAGGAAAAGGAAGATCAGTTCGGGAGCTAGCGATAGGGGTCGGTTATCGATCAGGTCAGGCCGCGGTGAATTGTAGGGCGACCCACCTGAGGCGGGTTGCCCCGGTTCAATCTGGTCTTCTGCGCAGCGGTGCGTAAGAGCCGAGATAACCTAATAAGTCTTGGCCTGGTCATCTCGTCTGCGTAAAGCTCTTCCGGTATGTTCTGGGCGATCTTCGTAATTCTTGCGCACTCGCTCGGTGCGCTGACCGCGGTGCGCGCGATCATGGACACTCGCACCGCCCAGGGCGCAATCGCGTGGGCGATCATTCTGCTCCTCTTTCCCTACCTGAGCGTGCCGGCTTATTGGATCTTTGGGCGCACGAAATTCCACGGTTACATCTCGAAACGGCGCGATGAGCTGCTCAAGACCAATCAGGTCGCGCAACGGCTCCAAGCCGAGCTGATCGAGCGCGATCTGCTCGCGGAACCGGGGCGCGAACATGCGCTCCTCATTGATCGACTGGCCAAGCTGCCTTTTACTACCGGCAATGACGTCGAACTCTTGATCGATGGCGACGCAACCTTTCGATCAATCTTCGAGGGCATCGCGGCGGCGCGGAATTATCTGCTGGTTGAGTTCTACATCCTGCGCGACGACGACCTCGGCCGGCGCTTCCAGCAGGCACTGATCGCAAAAGCCAGAGCGGGCGTGCGCGTCGCGGTGCTCTTCGATGAAATCGGGAGCAAGCATTTACCGGCCAGTTATCAGGAGGAGTTGCGCGCCGGCGGTGTAGAGGTTCATCCCTTCAACACCCGGCACGGTCCGTCGAATCGCTGGCAGGTGAACTTTCGTAATCATCGCAAGATCGTGGTCGTTGATGGCGAGGCGGCGTGGGTCGGGGGACTGAACGTGGGCGACGAATACCTTGGGCTCGGGAAGAAGCTGCACCCGTGGCGCGATACGCATATGAAGGTGACCGGGCCGGCCGTGCTTGGTGCGCAATTTGCCTTTTATGAGGACTGGCACTGGGCGACGCAGGAATTCCTCGAACTGCGCTGGGAGGCGGAGCCGGCGAAATCCGGCGCGGGGCGCACGGTCCTGGCTTTACCTTCGGCGCCGTCCGATCCACTAGAGACCTGCACGCTCTTTTTCCTCCACGTGGTGAACCGCGCCGAGCAGCGGCTCTGGATTGCGACTCCTTATTTCATCCCGGATGAGCAATTCATCAGCGCGCTGCAACTGGCGGCCTTGCGCGGGGTGGACGTGCGCCTTCTTATCCCGGGCAAATCCGACGGACCGCTCGTCGGGTTATCGAACTGGTGCTGCACCGCCAGTCTTATGAATGTAGGTGTAAAGGTCTATCGCTACCCGGGGTTCACGCATCAGAAGGTGGTGCTGGTCGACGGCGACTACGCGACCGTCGGCACAGCGAATTTCGATAACCGCTCTTTCCGGCTAAACTTTGAGATCACGATGGCCGTAGCCGATAGGGACTTCGCCGGGCAAGTCGCGCAAATGTTAGAGAATGATTTCGCGCGGGCCCACCAGGTCACCAATGAGGAAATCCGCAAACGCGGCTTTTGGTTTCGGTTCGGCACGCGCGCCGCGCGCCTCCTTTCGCCGGTGCAATAAAGTCTGGGCGGACCGCCCGGCGCATGGAAGCGCTCTTGGAGAGAAGACCGGCGATGACTGGAGGGATGGGCGCCGTCCCGTCCGTGTGGTGACCTTGGCAACGGCAGATACGTTCCAATGTTCGCAGTTGAAGTAGAACAATGAGAATCACGAGCTCCATGCCGGTAACTTTTCGGGCGCCGCATTCGCCGTGATACCAGGCCAGGACGAGCGCGACAGAAGAAGCCGACGACCATGGTCAGCGTGATGCCGCGCCGCAACCCATCCGGCCAACGAATTGTTGCGCGATGATGTCGATCCCTTGCAATAAAGCGAAGGCAGCCGCGACGTAGGCCACCGCCCATTGCACCAGCTTGCGTTACTTCAAGCGCTGCAGGAATTCGTTCATTGCGAAGCGTCCTTATGTCCGAAGCAGGGACTTTCACGACACCAATCCGGTCGGTCACAATTCCTCACTTCCACGAAGGGCTTCGACCATCACGATCTCGGCGGGACGCTCGCGCAAGCGCTCGACGCCGGCATTGCTCTCGGCGCGCACTTCATTGAGATCTATTCCCACGACGCCGACAATCCTGCCAACGCCGCCACCCTCACGACCTACCCGACCAAATTGAGGAACAAGTGACGGGTTAGCTGTGAGCAAGAAGAACCCATTCGCAGTGATTTCCGCGGTCGGTGAGGCTCCGGCGTCATCGGCCCGCCGCCTTTTCGCAACGCTCCAGCAGCCCCGGCGCTTCCATCCGATCCGCCCAGCCCGCGAAGCTCGGTGTTGCACCGCGCCACCGCAGCGTCTCCACCTTCTTAAAGAGCGGCGCATCGGTGCGCAGGGTCGCGAGCTTCTTGAAGAGGAGCGCGAGATCGCGCTGTTGGCCAAGAACGGTTGGCGGAAATTTTTCGATCGGACCGTAGCGGTTCAGATGCTGGGCGGCGGTCTTGGGGCCGATCCCGGCAATGCCGGGGTAGCCGTCGGCCGCATCGCCCACGAGCGCGAGTAGGTCCGGGATGAGCGGCGGATCGACGCCGAACTTTTCGCGTATCCCAGCTGCATCGCGAATCGTTTTGCGCCGGGCGTCGCACTGCACCACGCGCGTGCCTCGCACGCATTGCGCCAAATCCTTATCGGGTGTCCAGATGGCTACTTTCGCGACCTTTTTGTCCTTCGAAGCGAGATGCGCGGCCGAAGCGAGCGCATCATCGGCTTCGAGCTCGATCATCGGCCAGACGACTACGCCCATCGCCGCCAGCGCCTCCTCGAGCGGATGGAATTGCGCGCGCAGCGCAGGTTCGACGCCGGCGCCGGTCTTGTAGTCTACCCAAAGCCGATTGCGAAACGACTCGATCACGTGGTCGGTCGCGACACCGAGGTAGGTGTCGCCATTCTCGTTCTCGATCATCTGGAGAACGGTCTGCAGAACGCCGACGACCGCGCCGTAAGGGCGGTCCACGCCTTTGGTAAACCGACGCAGACCGTAGAAATGACGGAAAAGCTCGTAGGTTCCGTCGACCAGGTGCACGACGAAGCTGAGTTTAGGTTTCATCAGGAATCCCTTTTTATTTTTGCCGCGTTGAATGTGCGTCTTGTCTCGCAATAGTCGCCAATCATGAGCAACGATCTCCAAGAGATCGAACAAGCGATTCAAGCTCTCCCACGCCCGAGGTAGAACGGCTCCGGGAATGGATCGAGAATTATCTCGAAGATCAG
>JBDTIQ010000134.1:0-5029 GCA_039936335.1 Chthoniobacterales bacterium | reverse complement strand
CGCGCATTCTCGTCAGCTACATCTTCATCAAGCCTTACTACGACTACAAAGTCTTCTCGATTTACGAGTACCTGACCGTGCGCTTCGGCACGCGCACGAAGAACGCGGCTTCCGCCGTCTTCATGATCACGCGGTTGCTCGCTTCCGGCGCGCGGCTCTATGTCGGCGCGATCGCGCTCGCGCTCGCCTACGAGATGATCAGCGGCGTGCGCCCCAACCCGACGCAGACGCTTTGGATCTACGTCCTTTCTACGGTCGCGATCGTTGTTCTGACGGCGGTCTACACGACGTTAGGCGGAATCAAGGCGGTCATTTGGACCGATTTCATCCAGGCCTCGATCATGTTTGGGAGCGCGCTCGTCGCGGTCGGCCTGCTCTATTTCTCCATCCCCGGCGGTTGGGATGAAATCGTCGCGCGGACGGGTGGATTTCATCTCCACGATTTCTTCACCACCGGACTGGATCCGACGAAGCACGGCTGGGCGAAAATCGCCGGGATGTTCGGAGTAGAATACACCATCTTCGCCGGGCTTTTCGGAAGCACCTTCATCACCATGGGCACGCACGGCACTGACCAGGACATGGTGCAACGCATGCTCACCGCCCCCGACGTGCGGCGGAGCCGGCGCTCGCTCATCCTCTCGGGGTTGGCCGACATCCCGATCGCTTTCACCTTTCTTACGATCGGTTTGCTCCTCTGGGTTTATTACCAGGCGCATCCCGATCCGACGCTCTCGAAGACGCCTAACGAGACCTTCTGTCATTACATCCTCTACCAGATGCCGGTCGGTCTGCGCGGTCTCCTCATCGCGGGAATTTTCGCGACCACGATGGGTTCGCTCAGCACGGCCTTGAACGCGCTTGCGACCAGCTTCACGCGCGATTGGTATCAGCCCTACATCAATCCGGGCGCGGGCGAAGAGGAGAGCCTCCGCGCGGTGCGTTGGGCCACGGTTGGTTTCGCGGTGCTCATGATCGTGGTGGCGTCGGCCACCTCCTAGTGCGTGATTGTATTGCCTAATGTCCGCATCATCCCGATCGCGCTCGGTATCTTTGGTTACACCTACGGGTCATTGTTAGGCATTTTCTTCTGCGGCATGCTCACGAAAACCCGCGGGCGCGATCTGGTGAACCCGATCGCCATGATCTGCGGCTTTCTCTTCGTCGCTCTGATCAGCAACTTGCCTAACGACGTCGCGCGCATCTTCGGCACGCAGTTTTACGTCCCGCCAAAGTGGCTCCCGATCATGGAATTCCCCTGGTGGATCTGCTTCGGGACGATCGTCACCTTCGGCGTCGCGGTCCTCTTCCGGACGAATCGTCCGCCGACCACTCCGGCGGCGGACATTTCCTAAAATGCCGGAAGAGCCCGATCTCGCGAGCGGCGAACCAACTCCCGTGCGTCGGCTCGCGCGCCGGGTTTTCCTCGCGTTTCTCCTCACCTTCATCGTCGCGCGGGCGCTCGTGATTCTCATCATGACGCGCCGGCTTCCCGATCTCTTCCTGCACGCGCATGGGACGCATGTGCACCACTTGAATTACGGGATCTTCATCCTCTCCGCGGTTGGCGCCATCCTCGTGTTTGTCACACAGCCCTCGAATCAGTTGCGCAAGCTCTGCGCCTACCTTTACGGCTTCGCGATGGCGCTGACCTTCGATGAGTTCGGCATGTGGTTTCACCTCGGCGGCGGCTACTGGCAGCGCGGGAGTTTCGATGCCGTCATGGTGCTCCTCGGCGTCTTCGGCTGGATCGCGTTTCTGCCGAAATGGGAACGCCGGCGTTCCTACCATTGGGTTACGATCGGCATCACTATTTCCTCCGTGATTGTGTTTTACGCACTGCTCTTTTCTTCCGCGAAAAAGATCGGCGCGCGCTTCGGCCCGCGCCTGCAGGATATCGAGGAGGCCGGCCCGCAGTGAACGCGTTCAGCGTTCTTCTGAGAGCACGAAAAGGTTGCCCTCGCTGTCCTTGAATTTCGCGTAAGTGCCCCAAGGCTGCTTTTCGGGCGGACCTTCGAACTCGACGCCGCGACCTTTTAATTCCTCATAAGTCTTATCGATGTCAGCGCAGGCAAACGACAGATTCATGAAGGAGCCGACGCGTTCCTCCTGGCCTGGCGGCGTGAAAAGCACGACCCGCGTCTCGGCCTTCGGGATGCGCAGCTCGAGCCAGCGCTGTTTCTCGTCGAACGGCTGATCGGTGATGATCGTGAATCCGAGTTTGTCGGTGTAAAAATCGAGCGCCCGGTTCTGGTCGGCCACCGGGATGCTGATGAATTTGATTTGTTTAATCATGGTGCGCCGAACGTAGTTTCGTTCGCGCGCCGGCGTCCAGTTATGAGGCTCGTTAGGCGGGCGAAAGCGCTGTCCGTTCAGTGGTATAGCAGCTAGTTTCCGCGCGTGCCTCGCTTCCGCGAAACGATTCCGGTGGATGACTACGTCCTCGATGTCCTGATGCGCGACATCATCGGGCACGATCGCCAGCCGGCAGCCTATCTGGTTTATCTCCACCTCTACGGGCTCGCTGCGCGCCGACGTTGGAAGGCGGTCGCGGCGAGCTTGCGCGCGATCGCGGAGGCGACCGGTCTATCCAAGAGCGCCGTGCAAACTGCGCTCGAACTTTTGCGGAGGCGCGAGTTGATCGCGAGCGTGAGCGACCACGCCACTGCCGTGCCGGAGCATCGCGTCCTGCGCCATTGGCGAGACAGTTAATTTCGCCCGTGAACACGCCTGACTACCTCCGAACCCTGCTCGCACAAACCGAGCCGATCCTTGCGCTCGCGCCGATGCAGGACGTGACGGACCTGCCGTTCATGCGCCTGATCAGCGGCTACGGGAACGCGGACGTTTACTTCACGGAATACTTCCGTGTCCTGCCCGACTCGCGGCTTGACCGCAACATTCTCGCCTCGATCACCGAAAACCCGACCGGTCGACCCGTGATCGCGCAGTTGATCGGCAACGACATCGCCGCGCTGGTGCGGACGGCGCGCGAACTCGAGCAATATCCCGTCGCCGCGATCGATCTGAATCTCGGCTGCCCCGTGCCGGTGGTGTATCGCAAGTGCGCCGGCGGCGGATTGCTCCGCGAGCCGGAGCGGGTCGATCAGATTCTCGGCGCGCTGCGCGAAGCGATCGCGATTCCGTTCACCGTGAAAACGCGAATCGGTTTCGATGATGCGGCGGTTTTTGACCAGCTGTTGCCGATTTTCGCGCGGCACTCGCTCGACCTGTTCACGCTCCACGCACGGACAGTGAAGGAGATGTATCGGAGCGTGCCGCGTTACGAATTTATCACGCGCGCGGTCGCGGAGTTGCCGTGCCCGGTGCTGGCGAATGGCAATATCTACTCTGCCGATAAAGCCGAGGAAGTTCTCGGCCTAACGAGCGCGCGCGGGCTCATGATCGGCCGCGGCGTGATTCGTAACCCGTGGCTCTTCCGCCAGATCCGCGAGCAACGTCGCGGAGCGCCGGTTTTTCGCCCGACTGGTCGCGACGTGCTCGCGTACATTCACGCGCTCTGGGAAGCGGTCAGCGCGCCTGGGGTGGCCGAACTCGCGCAGGTCCATCACATGAAGAAATATCTCAATTTCATCGGGCTCGGCGTGGAGCCGACGGGTGCGTTTCTGCACAAGATTCGCCGCACCACGACGCGCGCTGATTTCTTCATGCACTGCCGCGAATTTCTGGAGCACGATGAATCGATGCCGCTCGAGCCGTTCGCGGTGCCGCTAGCGCCGACCGATGTGATGGCGGGCGCGATGCGCTGAACCCGCGCGAGACGCTTCGAAAGCGGTGTCATCCTGAGCGGAGCGAAGCGGAGTCGAAGGACCTCACAAGCGTCTCTCGGCGCTCGCCTGTAACTGAGGTCGAGCAACGCTTGCGGGGTCCTTCGACTGCGTTTCGTTCGCTGCGCTCTCTGCACTCCGCTCAGGATGACAATCTGTACGCTCAACCTCGCCCTAACGAGTGTAGAGCTTCCCGCTCACGCGCCGAAACCCGTCCGCTATTTACATCGTTAGCTGATTCACCTTAGCCTTCCGCGCATGACCGCCGTCGCCGAACCTGAAGACGCCACGCCGCTTACCGGCGAAGAACACGTGCCCGATTTTCTCGGGCATCCGCGGGGGCTTTGGTATCTCGCCTTCACCGAGGCGTGGGAGCGCTTTTCCTACTACGGCATGCAGGCGCTGCTCGTGCTTTACATGGTGAAATATCTCCTGCTTCCCGGCCGGATCGAGCACGTGATCGGGTTCGCCAGTTTCCGGCAGGTCTATGGCGGGTTGAGTGGGCAGGCGCTCGCGTCGGCCATTTTCGGCACTTACAGCGCGAGCGTTTATCTCACGCCGATCTTTGGCGGGTTCCTCGCGGACCGGGTGCTGGGACGGCGTCGCACCGTATTGCTCGGCGCGCTCACGATGGCAGCCGGACATTTCCTGATGGCTTTTGAAGGCGCGTTTCTGTTCGCGCTGCTTTGCCTAGTGATCGGTTGCGGGATGTCCAAAGGGAACATCGCGAGCCAGGTGGGATCGCTTTACAAGCCTAACGATCTCCGGCGTGCGGACGCGTTTCAGATTTACTACCTCGGCATTAATGCCGGTGTGATCCTGTCGCCGCTCATCGTCGGGACGCTCGGCGAAATTTACGGCTGGCACTACGGATTCACCGCGGCGGGCGTCGGGATGTTGCTCGCTATCGGTATTTATCTGTCGGGTCAGAAATACCTGCGTGGCGGCGAAGACAGGTCTCGCGCCGTCGCGACCGCGCCGCGCGCGAAACTGACCGCGCACGATTGGCGCGCCGTGATCGCGCTGCTGCTCCTCATCCCGGTGCTCGCGGTCGCGATCGTGCCTAACAATGAAATCTTCAACGCCTACCTCGTCTGGGCCGACAAGCAGTTCGATCTCGTCTTCATGGGCGACAAGCTGCCGACTACCTGGCTGATCACACTCGACGCGATCGTGAGCGTGAGCTTCCTCGCGATCGTCGCGCTCTTTTATCGCTGGTATGGGAAGCATTGGCGCGAACC
>JBDTIQ010000133.1:0-15102 GCA_039936335.1 Chthoniobacterales bacterium | reverse complement strand
CGGATTTCCTGCACGACGGAGAACGGGCTGGCTGGTTTGGAGGAGGCGATTCTGGAGAAAGTTGGCGAGCAGAAATGGGAAGGCGGAAGCGCGGTCGCGATCAACGCGCGGCATCGCGATTGCCTGCGCCGGGCGCTCGAGAGTTGCGATCGCGCGAGCGTGGCGCTGGCGGAAAACCTCCCGCCGGAATTCGTCGCGGTCGATCTGCGCGGCGCGCTTCTCGCGGTCGGCGAGGTGATCGGTCACGCCGATATGGAAGATATTCTCGACGCGCTTTTCGCGACGTTCTGCATCGGGAAATGAATCGCCTAACGAATGGATCGTATGAGCAGTTCGTGCGGCCGTTGCTCTTCGCGCTGGAGCCGGAAACCGCGCACCACTTCGCATTGCGCGCGCTGCAACTTCCTGGCGCGCTCGCCGCACTGCGCCGCTTCGCGCCGGAGCCGCAGCCGCTCACGTTGTTCGACCTGAAGTTTCGCAATTTCCTCGGGCTCGCTGCCGGTTTCGATAAGAACGGCGTCGCGATTCCCGCCTGGGAAGCGCTCGGATTTGGTTTCGTGGAAATCGGGACGGTGACGGCAAAACCGCAGCCGGGAAATCCGACGCCGCGCATTTTTCGTTATCCGAAACAGCAGGCGCTGATCAATCGGCTCGGATTCAACAACGACGGCGCGGAAGTCGTGGCCGAACGGTTGCGCAAGTTGCGCGGCAGCGCGCGCGCACCCTCGATTCCGATCGGCGTGAACATTGGCAAATCACGCGTCACGCCGATTGCAGAAGCGGCTGCGGATTACCTGTTTTCGTTCCGACTGTTCCAGCCGCTGGCCGATTACATCGCGCTGAATGTGAGCTCGCCGAACACACCTGGTCTCCGCTCGCTCCAGGAACACGCGGCGCTCGTCGAATTGCTCCGCACGATCACGACGGAGAATGGCAAGTTGCCTCAAGCGAAATCGATCCTGCTGAAAATCGCTCCGGATCTCTCGGAGCCGGGGATCCAAGAAATCATCAACGCGTGTGAGGAATTTGGCCTCGCCGGGATCATCGCTACAAACACGACGCTCGATCATTCCGCGATCACGCCTGATGAGAAGGGTGGGCTCAGCGGCGCTCCGCTTCGAGTGCGCGCGACGGAAATCGTGAAATTTCTCCGCGCTCATACGCGACTTCCAATCATTGGCGTGGGCGGGATTTTGGACGCGGAGTCGGCGCGCGAAAAGATCGACGCTGGCGCGCAGCTCTTGCAGCTCTATACCGGCTACATCTATCGCGGGCCGGGATTGTTGCGCGAGATTTTGGAGCTCAGCCCTCCAGGTTAGTGGCGGGCGAAAGTGGGGACGACCACCGGCGGGGGGGAGTCTCGAAGTAGGAGCATGATTAAATGGGCTCTCATCTTTCTCGTCATCGCCCTGGTGGCGGCGGTGTTTGGTTTTACCGGGATCGCGGTGGCAGCGGCCGGGATCGCGAAGTTTATCTTCGGTCTTTTCCTCCTGCTCTGCCTCGTGTTCTTCATCCTCGGCGCGGTGGCGGCCAAGAAAGTTCTTTAGCCGAGCGCAGCCGGGGCGAATAAAGGCCCGGCTACAGCGTCTCATCCGAACGGTCGTCTTGCCAAACTCCATGCTTTCCGATCTCCTGCGCGTTTCCGATCCGTTATGCTGCGTTCCCTTTCGCCCCTGAAGTGTGTCGCGCTCGGGCTGCTCGTGACGATCGCGCAGGTGTTTCTCGCGCTGAGTTTTACTAACCCGAATGCGGGTTCTTGGACGGATCGTTACCGCACACTCGTGCAGCACGACAGCTACTGGTTCGCGAACATCATCGACCGCGGCTACGGCACGACGCTGCCGCCGATTAATCACAAGGAGATGGAGGTATCGAACGTCGCATTTTTTCCTGCCTACCCGCTCGTCACCGAGGCGCTCGCACGGCTTGCGCGACTGGATACCTACGCGGCGTTGCTCGTGACGGCGCAGCTCGCGACGTGGGTTTTCTGGAGTTATTTCTTTCTCTTCGCGCAACGCTGGGAACTTTCTCCGCCCTCGCAGGTGCTCGGCGCGCTTGCGATCATGGCGCATCCGGCGGCGTTTTATTTGGTGGCCGGTTATTCGGAATCGCTCTTTCTCGCGGCGCTCGTGGGTTTCATTTACTGGAGCACGCGGGAAGGTCGTGCGGCGAACGTGCTCGCGGTCGGACACGGTATTGTGCTCTCGGCGACACGGATCGTGGGGCTACCGTGCGCGCTGTTTCCGATCGTGCGCTCGGTTTTTGTGAAAGGCTGGAGTCGCTCGGAGAACTTGCGCACGTGGCTTTGGCGACAGCGTGTGCCGGTGCTGATCAGCGGATTTTCGATGCTCGGGGGCCTCGCATTTTTTGCCTACTGCCAGGCGAGCTGGGGGCGGTGGGATATCTATATGCTCACGCAGAACGCCGGCTGGGGGATCCGGCCGGATTACCTAGCGGTCTTTCGACCAAGTAGCTACGTCTTCTCGCTTCCGGAATACTTTGAACCGACACGGGTGAGCCAGTTCACCAGCGCGCTGGCCGGGATGTTATTTATCGCGATCGCCGCCGCGGAATTGATCGTCGCGCTGCGCGGCGAGAGCGGCTGGGGTCGCCGGATCGGCTTCTACTTCTGCGCCGCAGTCATCTATTACCTGTCGGTCGCGGGCGTCGTGTCGGTCCAATTGGAGAGCATGCTCCGCTACGATCTTTGCGTGCACGCGCTTTTTGTCCTAGGATTGCTTCACTTTTTGCGGCAAATCCGCGTGACCCCGGTCTTTGTCCGCGCGTTCGCGATGGCTGCCGTAGCGGTAGCCTGCGCCGGCGGGTTCGCTTTGCAGGGTTACTATGTCTGGAACTTTTCACTGGGGAATTGGGTCGCTTGATCGACCAATGAAAACCGACGTCGCCATTATCGGAGCCGGTCCGGCCGGACTGACTGCGGGCTATCTGCTCGCGAAGAACGACGTCGATGTTTCCGTGCTCGAGCTCGATCCGGTCTATGTCGGCGGCATCTCGCGCACCGCGCGCTACAAAGGTTTTCACTTTGATATCGGCGGGCATCGGTTCTTCTCGAAATCGAAAGCAGTCGAGGATTTCTGGAACGAAATTTTGCCGGACGACATGCTCCAGCGGCCGCGTTCGTCGCGCATTTTCTATGGCGGAAAATTTTTCGCCTACCCGCTGAAACCGTTCGAGGCGCTGACGAAGCTCGGCATCGTCCGCTCGATTCTCTGCGTCTTTTCCTGGCTGCGCGCGCGGCTTTTCCCGGTCGTGAACCCGCGCAATTTCCAGGACTGGGTCACGAACCAATTCGGACGGCGGCTTTTCAACACCTTCTTCAAGAGCTACACCGAGAAGGTCTGGGGGATGAGCTGCCGCGAGATCTCGGCCGATTGGGCGGCGCAACGGATCAAAGGCCTTTCGTTAGGCAGCGCGATTCGGAACGCGCTCTTCCCGCAGCGCCAGGCGCGCGACAAATCGAAAGTCATCAAGACGCTGATCAATTCCTTCCGCTACCCGCGCAAAGGCCCGGGAATGATGTGGGAAGTCTGCGCCGACAAAATGCAGGCGCTCGGCGGCCAGTTGTCGATGGGTTGCAGGGTAACCGGCTGTGAATTCGACGAGCTCACGCAGGCTTGGAACGTCCAATACGTCGACGCGGAAGGGTGCAAGCAATCACTCGAAGCCGAGCATGTGATTTCCTCCGCGCCGATGCGCGAGCTGGTCCGCGGCCTCACGCCGCCGGTCGCGCCACGCGTGCGGGAAGCGGCCGACAGCCTCAAGTACCGTGATTTTCTTACCGTCATGCTCGTCGTTAGGGCAGAGGATGCTTTTACCGACAACTGGATCTACATCCACGACCCGAGCGTGAAGGTGGGCCGCATCCAGAACTTCCGTTCCTGGTCGCCGGAGATGGTGCCGGAGCCGGATAAAGCCTGCTACGGCCTCGAGTATTTTTGTTTCGAACACGACGGCCTCTGGGATTCAACCGATGAAGAACTGATCGACCTGGCGAAGCGCGAGCTGGTCCAGATCGGTCTCGCGAAAGTGGGCGACGTGGTGGATGGCTGCGTCGTTAGGCAAAAAAAGGCGTATCCGGTTTACGACGACGACTACGCGCGGCATGTCGCGACGATTCGCGCGGAGCTGGAGGAGCGTTATCCGAACCTGCACCTTGTGGGCCGCAACGGGATGCACAAATACAACAACCAGGATCACGCCATGATGACCGCGATGCTTTGCGTCGAAAACATCCTGGCCGAGGAGAAGCTTTACGATCTCTGGCGGGTGAACGGCGATGCGGAATACCACGAGAGCGGCGACGCGGCGGAGCCGGAACACGGCAGCGCCATTCGGCTCGTGCCGATGCGCACACCAGCTACGCCGGAGCTCGCTTCCGAGCAAAGCGGGTAACGCCCCGTCATCCCGACCGGAGTGGAGCGCAGCGGAACGGAGTCGAGGAATCCGCCGAGCGATCGTGAGGCCCCGCTGCGCACATCTTCTCGCATTCCTCCTTCCAGGAAGATCGACGGGATCCCTCGGCTCCGCTTTGCTCCGCTCGGGATGACTGGCAGGGTGGCGCTCCATCGTCTCTGCTAAGCACGACTTCACTCCTTCATGCACGCCGCGAACTCCGCTTTTTTCTCGCTCCTCCTCATCACGATCCTCGCGGTCGTGGTGCCGGTGCTCGCGAGTCGGGTGCGGGGGCTGCGTTTCCCAATCGTAGTCGGTGAGATCCTCGCCGGCATCGTCATTGGCCAGAGCGGTTTCAATCTCGTCCAGAAAACACCGACGCTCGATTTCCTCGCGGAGTTTGGGTTCGTCTTTCTGATGTTTCTCTCCGGGCTCGAGGTGAGCTTCGCCTCGCTCTCGCACTCGATGCGCGATGGCAAAAAGCGCCTCCGCGCTGGCGGACCGATCCCGCTCGCGTTCCTGAATTTCGCGTTCACGCTCCTCCTCGCGACCGGGATCGGCTTTGGCCTGCAACGTCTCGGCATGGCGCACAGCGCGATCCTGATGGGTCTGATCCTGAGCACGACGTCGTTAGGCATCGTCGTCCCGATCCTGAAAGAACGCGGCCTGACCGAGACGCCGTTCGGCCAGCTGCTGCTCGTCTCGGCGCTATTCAGCGACTTTGCGACGCTCCTGCTTCTTAGCCTAACGATCGGCATCATCAGTCACGGCTTCAGCATCGAGATCCTCTTTTTCCTCTTTCTCTTCGCGGCTTTCCTGATCGCGGCGCGGGTCGGGCAATGGGCAAAAAGCATCCCCGGCCTGATGCGGATGATCGACGAACTCTCCCACGCCACCGCGCAGCTGCGGGTCCGCGGCGCCTTCGCGCTTATGGTCATCTTGGTGGCGCTCGCGCAGGCGCTCGGCGTCGAGCTCATCCTCGGTGCGTTTCTGGCCGGCGCGATCACGAGCCTGCTCGGCGGCGATGATAAAAGCCCGTTGCGCGAGAAGCTCGACGCGATCGGCTACGGATTTTTCGTGCCGATATTTTTTATCAGTGTCGGCGCGAATTTCGACCTGAACGCGCTGCTCTCATCGCATGCGGCGTTGCTCCTCGTGCCGGTGCTGATCGTCGCGGCTTATCTCGTGAAGCTCATTCCCGCGCTCGTCTTTCTGCCGACGACCGGGTGGCGGAAGAGTTTCGCGGCGGGCGCGCTCCTTTCCTCGCGGCTCTCCCTCATCATCGCGGCGTCCGCGATCGCACTCGACCTCCAGCTCGTGAGCCCGGCGACGAATTCCGCCGTCATCCTCCTCGCGATCGTGACCTGCATGTTCTCGCCGATTTTGTTCAACAAGCTCCTGCCTGCACAGGGCGGCGGCGCGACTCGCGGCGGTGTGCTAATTCTGGGCACCGATCAACTGGCGATGCTGCTCGGGCAGCGCCTCAAGCGAGCTGGCGAGGAGGTGGTTTTTCTCGGGCGCGATCAGGAGCAACTGCGGCATCTCTCGACGATCGGAATGCGGAGCGTGCTGGGCGACGCGAGCGATCCGGAGGTTTTGCGCAAGACCAACATCGCCGAGGCGCGCGGCTTGATCGCGGTGACGGGCGCCGACCAATTAATCCTTTCGGTCTGTCGGATCGCGCGGGAAGAGTTCAATGTCCCGGCGATCATCGCGCGCGCCGACGACCCAACGACGATCGCGCAGCTCATGGCGCTCAATGTGAAAGTCGTGCAGCCGGCGATGGCGGTCGCGCTCGCGCTCGAAGGCGCGCTCCATTTTCCGTCGGCCTTCGGGATGATGATGAATCAGGGAGATAATGTCTCGATGGTCGATGTGCCGCTGCGGAATGCGGAATTCTCGGACCGGCCATTGCGCCGGTTGAAAATCGCGGGCGGCGCGCTGGTCGTCGGGGTGCACCGTGGCGAGCGCGTCCTCGTGCCGCACGGCAACACCGTCCTGCAAATGCACGATACGCTCGTGCTCGTGGGCGATCCGGAAGCGTTGCGCGAGGCGCGCCGGCAACTCGACCCGGCGCGTGCCCTAACGAATCCTCCTAACGAACCGAATCAGACGGCGTGACGCCGCGCGCGGGAGCGCAACTCCGCGAGGCGCAGCTTCACGGTCTTACAGCGATGACGTTCGAAAGCCGCTTCGGCTTCCGACAGCGATTGCGCCTGATAGGGCGGCCGACTCGGTTCGAGGCAGCGTTCGGCAAATTCATTCGCCATCCAGACGCGGTGCAGACTGGTTTCGGTCGTTAATTCCTCCGCCTCGGCGAGGAGCAGATCGCGCACAGCGATGAAGGAAAAAATTTCCTCCACGACGGCGTGGTTATCGGCCGGCGTCGCGGGGCGCGCCGTCCGTTTCGCAGAGGAAATCCTGCGGTCTTGGCGGTGTGGGAGAATCGCTTGCATGACTCCCTAAAAAGCAGGTCTCATGCTCGGTCCAGAGACTTCCTGGAAAAATCCGGATTAACTTTTTCCACGCGCGGCCGTCGCGGCCCGTCTCCTGCTATTTCACAGCTTCATTATGACAATTGCTCCGCTCCAAATTCTCACTGTGGAAGACGAAAACGCGATCGCGCAGGTCCTCGCGCTCGTCCTCGGCGGCCCGGCCGCCAAAGTCACGCGCGCCGTGGATGGCTGGGAGGCGTTGATTAAAATCGGCGTATCTGAGAGGCCGTTCGATCTCGTCATTACCGACCACCGGATGCCGCGCGTCGGCGGCCTCGATCTCGTGCGGCGGCTGCGCACCCGGAAGTTCGAGGGCAAAATTCTCGTGCTCTCCGCGCATCTTTCCGACGAAGACATCCAGGCTTACGAAGAACTTGCGGTCGACATGATGATGTCAAAGCCGTTCGACTTTCAGGAAATCCAGAACGCCGTTGCGATCGTGACGCGCGGCGCTTCGGTCGCCGCCTAACGACTGCACTTAGTTGAACGGCGG
The DNA here is from genome assembly GCA_039936335.1 of Chthoniobacterales bacterium. Lineage (GTDB taxonomy): Bacteria > Verrucomicrobiota > Verrucomicrobiia > Chthoniobacterales > UBA10450 > Palsa-1392. The sequence continues at coordinate 7,701 of JBDTIQ010000133.1, read as the reverse complement.
CAGCGACGTCCAGACGCCGTCGGCGCGGGCGCTTTGCAGGGCGCATTCGAGAAACGCCATCCCGTCAACGCCATCGTCGATCGTCGGAAAATCGCAGTCAGCGGGAATGCGGTCGCCATTGAGTTGCGCATCGATCGCGCGCACGATTTCGCGATAAATGTTGCCGAAGGCTTCAATGAAACCCTCCGGATGACCGGCCGGAATCCGGCTAAAACGGCGCGCTGCCGGACTGAGGTAATCGTTCCCCGGCCGAAGGATTTCGCGCGGCGCATCGGGATGTTTGACGATGAGTTCGTTAGGCTGTTCCTGGCGCCACTCGAGTGCGGCTTCCGTTCCGTAAATGCGGATCGCGAGCGCGTTTTCCTCGCCGAGAGAAACTTGTGAGGCGGAGAGGATTCCTTTCGCGCCACCGTGGTAACGGATGAGCAGGTTTGCATCGTCTTCGAGCGCGCGGCCCGGGACAAAAGAAGTGAACTCGGCGCAAAGCGCGTCGATCCGCAAGCCGGTGATGTAACGCGCAAGATGTTCCGCGTGCGTGCCGGTGTCGGCGAGGCAACCGGACGGGCCGTTCAACTTCGGAATCGCCCGCCACGAGCCGTCGATCGCATCTTCGTTAGGCAGAGGTTTGCTCATCCAACCCTGCGGGTATTCGACTACTACTTTGCGGAGCGCGCCCAAGTTGCCGTGGCGCACGAGTTCGCGCGCCTCCTTTACCATCACGTAGCCGGTGTAGTTGTGCGTCAGCGCGAAAATCCTGCCGCTCTCCCTAACGATTTCGCGCAACTCGACAGCTTCTGCCAGACTCACTCCGAGCGGTTTGTCGCAGACGACATGGAACCCCGCCTGCAAAAACGCTTTGGCGATCGGCACATGCGTTGCATTCGGAGTCACGATCGTGACGAGATCGATCTGTTCTTCCGGCGGCAGCGCCGCTTCGGCGGCCGCCATCGCTTCGAAGTCCGCATAAATCCGGCGCGGATCGAGCAGCAAATCTTCCCCGCTGAGACGCGACTTTTCCGGATCGCTCGAGAAAGCGCCGGCGACCAGTTCGATCTCGTCATCCAACCGCATCGCCATCCGGTGGACCGCGCCGATGAAAGCGCCGCGCCCCCCTCCGACCATGCCTGCTCGCAATCGCCGTTTCATCCCTCAACATCGACCAAACCTTGGCCGGCCGCCCTCGGCAAATCGCTTGCTCTGCTCGCGGATGACCGCATAATTACTGCCCTTCCGCTCGGGGAATCTCCCCGGCGAAGGATCGGGGGTATAGCTCAGTTGGTAGAGCGCTTCGTTCGCAATGAAGAGGCCAGGGGTTCGAATCCCCTTACCTCCACCCTCCGCCTCAGACCGCCGGCGCGGGCTCCGTGGGTTCGGCGGGAGACGCCGTCACGATCGTAGCCGCGGCTCGATTGTTAATGAAGTCAACGATCTGCTGCACTCGTTCGCGGCGGCCGCGCTCGAAGAAGAAAAGTGCGTTCGTGCCGCGTCCGTTCTCCGGCATGATGAGCAGATTTTCCGAGAGAAATTTCGGTTCCCGCCGCGCGACGCAGCCTTCCAGATTGAGCGCGCGCGCCTTAGCACTCCAGCTCTTGCGCACGATGAAAGACAACTTATTGGGGTCTTCATTTGTCGCGACGAGCACGCCGCAAGCGTTCGCCGCGACGCCCGGCGCTTTTTTGCAGATGCACGGCGCGGCCCACGCAACGGTTTCATTGAGGAGGTTTTCGCGGTTGAACGCGGAGGCGTAGCGCGACGGGATCGTGGTCGGCAGATCGCTCGCCGCTTCGCCGCCGGCGGGGCCGTTCAACTTCTTCCAGATGAGCCAGAGTTTCACGCGGACCGCCCGGAAAATCTTCGGCGCAAAATAGAGAATGATCGAGAGCAGGAGGACGAAAACGCCGAGCGCATAAAGCGGGTTGAAATGAATCAGCGCGAGGCCTCCGACGACAGCCGCGTCCTCGACCAGGCTGAGGCCGACATTCGAGAACGGCTCGGGGGAGGTGTTCGCGACGAGCCGCGTCGAGGCTTTCGCGGAATGAGTGACGAGACTCGCGCCACCGGCCGCGAGCGCGACTGCGAGATCGAACGCCGGCGTGGTTTCACCGAGCACACGGATCGCGAGGAGCGCGCCGCCGATTGGCCGGATGATCGTATGGACGGTGTCCCACGCGGAATCGACCCACGGGATTTTATCGGCGAAAAACTCGATCACATAGAGGGTGCCGGAGACCCAGATGAAGACCGGATTTCCGAGCAGCGCGAGCGATTCATACTGCGGCCCGAGCACGATCCAGTGCAGGTGAATCGCGAGCCCGGTCGCGAAGACCGTGAGGTAAAGGTTCACGCCCGCGAGGCAGGCGAGGCCAAGGGCAACGCCGAGGAGCTTAAGCTGATCCACGGGGAAATTATGCGGGAGCGTCGAGGGAAGTCACGCGCTCTTTTGCGGGCAGGATTGACGGGATTTTCAGGATTAAAAATCTTGTGAATCCTGGTAATCCTGTCTTTTTTCTGCCCCATGCTCGACATCCGGCTCATCCGCGAACAGCCCGACTTTATGAAAAGCCGGCTCGCGACGCGTGGTGGCGACGAGCAACTTAAAGTCGACGAGGTGCTCGCGGTCGATGCCGAGCGGCGCAAGCTTGAGACGGCGCTCCAACAGTTTAACGCCGATCGGAAACGGCTGAGCAAAGAGATCGGCGGCGCGCGTGGCCGCGGGGAAGATTCGGCGGAATTGGAAGAGCGCGTCCGGAAGATCGGCGATGAAATTGCGGAACTTGTCAGGCAAACCGACAGCGCCGAAACGCGACAGCGCGATCTGCTGCTGAACATTCCGAACCTGCCGCACGCCGGCGCCCCGATCGGGAAAACGGCGGAAGACAACCCGGTCATCCGAAGCTGGGGCGAGAAGCCCGCTTTCGATTTTCCGGTACTCGATCACGTCGCGCTCGGTGCGAAGCTGCAACTCTTCGACGCTGAGCGCGCGACGAAATTAAGTGGCAGCGGCTTCATCTGTTTCACCGGCCCGGGTGCGCGGCTGGAGCGGGCGCTGATCCAATTCATGCTCGACCTGCACACGCGCGCGCATGGTTATCTCGAGGTGAGTCCCCCTTTTCTCGTTCGGCGAGATTGCATGATCGGGACGACGCAGTTGCCGAAGTTTGAGGAAGACATGTACGGCTTCGAAGACGGCGCGATGTTTCTCGCGCCGACGGCCGAGGTGCCGGTCACGAACCTTCACCGCGAAGAGATTTTGCCGGCCGCTGACTTGCCGAAGAAATTCGTCGCGTATACGCCCTGTTTCCGCCGTGAAGCGGGCTCGGCTGGTCGCGAGACGCGCGGGATTATCCGCGTGCATCAGTTCGATAAGGTGGAGCTGGTGAAAATCACGACGCCGGAAACGTCCTATGCGGAACACGAAGCGCTGACGGCGGATGCGGAGCGCGTCCTGCAATCGTTAGGCTTGCATTATCGCGTGATCGAGTTGTGCACCGGCGACGTCGGGTTTGGTTCGGCAAAAACCTATGATCTCGAAGTCTGGTCACCGGGGCAGAACGCCTATCTCGAGGTTTCGAGCTGCTCGAATTTCGAGGATTTTCAGGCGCGTCGGATGAATCTGCGCTTCAAGGACGCGGAAGGGAAAAACCGCTTTCCGCACACCCTGAACGGCTCGGGCACCGCGTTGCCGCGGCTCTTCGCCGCGCTCGTGGAAGTGTATCAGCAGGCCGACGGCTCGGTCCGAATCCCAGAGAAGTTGCAGGGTTATTTCGGCGCACCCGAGGTTCGTTAGGCGCGGCTGAATCCTTTAATCTTACACCTGCACTTACACTTCCGAAAGAAGTGTAGGTGTAAGTGTAAGTGCAGGATAAAAGTGGTCAGTTCGGCGGTGGCTCCCCGAAAAGTTCGAGCTGGCCGCGCTCGTTAGGCGGAACCACTTCTTCCGTGGGCAACGGCAGCTCGAAACCAAGCCGCTCCGCGAGTCGCTGGCAGGTGGCCGGCGCGAAGCCTTCGTAGTGGTTGTTCACAAACGTCCAGACGCTCCGGATTTCATCGAGATGCCGCTGGATGCGCAGCGCCCAGCTATCGAGCGCCGCCTCGCGTTTCCAGAGCAATTTGTCGTAGCGATGAATCCGTTTTCCCTCGGCATCGTACTTCGTGACGCTGTGGCCGAGGAGTCGCAGGTAAATAAAATCGGTCGTGAGCGGCTGGAACTCGAACGGCGCAAAGTTGCGTTCGTTCAGCGGGCTCAGGTCGTTCCAGACCCAGCAGACGCGATGTTTTTCAAGCAAGTGAATGATGTTCGGGCGATGCCAGCCGTCGTCGCGGAACTCGACTGCGAAGCGAAAGTCGCTCGGCAGTTGCGCGATGAAGTCGCGGAACGCGCTCTTCTCTTCGCGCGGTCGGTAGGAGGGCGGAAGCTGGATGAGCACGACGTGTAATTTCGACGCGAGCGGTTCGAGCGCGCGCAGGAATGCGACCAGCTCGGCGCGGCAATCGCGCAGCCGGCGTTCGTGGGTGAGCTCGCGCGGGAGCTTGCAGGCGAAGCGGAAGTTCGCCGGCGTCATCTCGACCCAGCGTCGCGCGACGGTTTCGGAGGGCGCGCTGTAGAAGGTCGAGTCGATCTCGACCGCGGGAAAGTAGCGCGCGTAGAACTCCAGCCAACGATTTGACGGCACCTCTGTCGGATAGAGGGGGCCGCTCCATTCATCGAAGCTCCACGCGCACGTGCCGATGCGGATTTTCTGCTGGTCGGTGAGATTCAAAATCATGGCGCCGCCGCGCGGCTCGCGCCTTCTCCCAATCTATCGGATGCGAGCCGCGCAACGCGCTTTTCCGACGCCACTTCCGCAGCAGTCGCACCCGGGCGCTCAGCTTGACGTTCCGAGCAACGTTCATTAACCTGCGAGCTTCAATGACCCTACGATTTCGCTTCCTGTTCTTGCTCGCCGCGGCGGCGGTGGCTTTCCCGCAGCGAAGTCCTGCGCCGGTGGTTTTCAAGCCGAGCGACAATGTGAAATATCATGCACCGGGCGAGCAGGAGATCAGCGGAAACGCCGATGAGCTTTACCAAAAAGGGCTGCAGGCGGAACGGAACGGCGATAACGGCCGCGCGCTCAAGGCCTACAAGACGTTGGTGAAGAAACATCCGCGTTCCACCCACGCGGCCGACGCGCTTTTTCGCTACGCGAAGGTCTTCGAAAGTCAGGGCGACCTGATCAAGGCCGCGCTCGCCTATCGCGCCCTGATGCAGTATTACCCGGACACCGAGCATTTCACGGAAGCGATCGAATCGCAGTTTCGGATCGGCGAGCTCTACGTGAACGGCAAGAAGGTGAAGCTCTTCGGTGTGCCGATCGGCACTTCGATGGATCGGGCGGTGGAGATTTTCGCGGCGATCGTGCGCAGCGCACCCTACGGCCGCTATACCGCGCGGGCGCAGTTCGACATCGGGCGCGCGCGAGAGAAGCAGGGTGCAGGCGATCTTGCGATCGCGGCTTACCAGTCGGTTGTGGAGAAATTCCCGGACGACCCGCTGGCCGCCGCTGCGCAATACCAGATCGGCTACATCTGGTTAAAAGCCGCGACCGGGGGCAGCTACGATCCGAATTCTGCCGAACAGGCCCGGACCGCTTTCCAGGATTTCCTCTTTCGTTTCCCGAAGAGCGACAAGGCGCCGCAGGCCAAGGAAAACCTCGAGCGCCTCACGAACAGCCAAGTCGGCAGCTCGCTCTCGGTGGCGCAGTTTTACGATAGAAAAAAGCAGTATCGTGCCGCGGTCATTTATTATAACGAAGTGATCCGGCAGGAGCCGGGCTCCCACGCGAGCGAGATCGCGAAAAAGCGCATCGCGGAGCTCCGCAAAAAGGTCGGCGACAAGAAGCTCGAGTCCGCTGCGGTCGCCGCCGAAGCCGAGGCGAAGAAACATCCGAAGCAGCCAATCGCATCCGCTTCATCCACGCCGGCGCCGGTCCGCGAGGAGCGCGAGCCGGCCCCTCCGGAATTGCGCGGGGCCGATTCCAGCGATCTCGCGCCCTTGCCGCCCTCGAGTGACTCCCTGCCGCCGCCAGCCGCCGGTGGCTCGAGTGCTGCACCTGATTCTTCGAATCCAGCTCCGGCGCCAGATTTCGCGTCCACCCCCGAGCCGTCGCCGACTCCTGAGGCTTCGGCCACTCCGTAGGTGAAGGTCTTCTGCGCGCTGTTGGTCGCGTTGTCGTTAGGCAGTTGTGCTGGCTACCATATCGGGCCGGTGAAACCCTATTACCTGCGCTCGGTCCATTCGCTCGCCGTGCCGGTGATCAAGAACAACACCTATATCCCGCGCCTCTCGGTGCTCGTCACCAACAGCATCATCAAGCAATTCCAGCAGGACGGCACCTACCGGATCACCGGGAAAGATGACGCCGACGCAGTCCTTGTCGCGGAAATCGAGCGGATCGATCGCGGGCCGGCGCGCTCGGTGCGCGGGAATGTTCTCGCCACCGTCGAATTCAATCTCGTGATGCGATTGCGCTACACGCTCATGGATCGCAACGGGAAAGCGATCTCATCTCCTCAGATCATTTACGGCACGACGAGCTTTTTCGTGGGCAACGACATCACGTCGGACGAACGCCAGGCGCTCCCGCTCGCCGCCGAAGAGCTGGCGGTCCGTCTCGTGAGCCAGCTAAGCGAGGGCTGGTAGGTGAAACGTGAGGCGCAGCTCTGGCGCATCCTGAACGACAAGCTCGAGACGCTTCGGGCCTGCGACCGCATCCCGGAAGCGATCCGCGTCGGCGAGACCGCGCTCGAGCTCGCGAGCCGGGTTTTTCCGGAGAATGATCCATCGTTAGGCATGAGTTACGAACGGCTCGGGCAGCTCTACGAGCAGCAGGGGAATCATGAGCTCGCCAGGCCGTATCTCACCAAAGCGCTGTGCATCGCGGAGCAGGCGCCGAAGCCGGAGCAGCGAGTCATCTACCGGCGCGCGCGGCGGCTGGCTTACCTTTGCGATCGGCTCGGTGAACAGGAGGCCGCGATCAAATCCTATGAAACTGCGATCCGCTCGGGCGGCCAGCTCGATTCGTTTTCCCACACGGAGTTGGGAACGTTGCTCAACAACGTCGCGCTGATTTATCGCAAAAACGGCCGCGAAAAAGCCGCGGAACCGTATTACCTGCGCGCGCTCGAACTGTACGAGAAACATCTTGGTCCCGATCATCCGGATGTCGCCGCTGTGCTCAATAATCTCGGCGTCTTTTACACCAACGAGCGGCGGTTTCCGGAGGCGGAACAGATGCATCGCCGCGCGCTCGCCATCCGCACGCGGGCGCATCCCCGCGGCCACGCCGACATCGCGCAATCGAACTGCAACCTCGCGGTCGTCTTTCATTCCCGCGGCGATTTCAAGGAAGCTGGGGAACTTTACCGCGAATCGTTAGGCGCATGGGAGAATCTGCCGGGCAATCCGCCGGAGGATTACGAGATCGTCGTCTCGAACTATGCCGATCTCCTGCGGTCATTAGGCAAAGCGCGCAAAGCGGCCGCGATCGAGGCGCGCGCGCGGAAGCGGCGGCGGCATTGATTGGCGCTTGCGGTCGGGAGCGCCGCGCGCAATTTAGAGGCCGCTTGGCGGGACGCTCACGTGGCGGAATGGCAGACGCGTACGGCTCAGGACCGTATGGGGAAACCCGTGGAGGTTCGACTCCTCTCGTGAGCACCTTCCTG
>JBDTIQ010000132.1:0-29018 GCA_039936335.1 Chthoniobacterales bacterium | reverse complement strand
CGTGATCACGGGAGAGCTGCAAGCTGCGGTTCGCGCGCAGAAGCTGTTTTACCCGCCCGATCCGGCGAGCCTGCACAACTGCAGCATAGGTGGAAACGTCGCCACGAACGCCGGTGGGCCGCGTTGCCTGAAGTATGGCGTCACGCGCCATTACATCATCGGGCTCGAAGTGGTGCTCGCGAATGGCGACGTGCTCCGCACCGGCGGCCGCGTGCATAAGAACAAGACCGGCTTCGATCTCATCGGGCTCTTCGTTGGATCGGAAGGGTTGCTCGGCATCGTCACGGAAATAACCGTCCGCCTGCTGCCGTTGCCGCCGGCGCGCGCTACTTTGTCGGCTTCGTTTGCGACCATGGCGGAGGCGGCGGCGACGGTGCAGGCGATTTTTGCTGAGGGGTTTCTGCCGGCGGCGCTCGAGATCGCGGACCAATTTACTCTCGAAGCCGCCCGCGCCGAGCACGGCCGCGGCGTGATCCCGGACGGTAATGCGCACCTGCTGGTCGACGTCGATGGACAAGAGGAAACCGTCCGGAGCGAGGTGGCGGCGCTCGAGCAACTTATTTCCAGCCGCAAACCGAATTCGCTCACGACCGCGACGACGGAGGAAGGCTCGGAGAAACTCTGGGCGCTCCGGCGGGAATTCAGCAACTCCCTCCGCGCGACCGGCCTCACCAAGCTCAACCAGGACATCGTGGTCCCGCGCAGCCGGCTGGTCGACCTGGTGGATTTCGCCGTCGAACTCCAGGCGCGCCACGGTTTTCCGGTCGCGACTTTCGGCCACGCCGGGGACGGGAACATTCACGTCAACATCATGGCGGCTGATTACGAGAACCCGGCCGTACGGGCAAAAGTCCAGCAGGCGCTCGACGAACTTTTCGCGCAAGTCCTCGCCTGGGACGGAGTCATCACCGGCGAACACGGCATCGGGCTGGCGAAAAAACGCTGGTGGACCGAGGCCACGAGCGACGTCGCGCGCGATGTGCACGCGCGGTTAAAGCGTGCGCTCGACCCGGACGATCTCCTGAATCCCGGCAAGTTTGTCGGCTGATCGCGGGTTGATCGAGGCCACATCTGTGGCATGGTTTGGGACTCAAATTACGCGCATTATCGGCTTTCTGGCTGATTCTTAACCTAGTGCGCCTCGTCTTCAGCCTCGCTGCTGGAGCTTCGCTTTTCGATGAAACCAGGAACACTTACTCACACCATCGCCGTCTGTCTCTTGTCTATCTCTGCCGTTTTCGCCCCGTCTGCTCCGGCTCAAACCCCGCCGGCAAAGATGAAGCACAGCAAGAATCAACATCGTCTGAACGACGATCTCCTGCTGAAGGTGGACCCGACCGGTTACACGCCGCTGCAGAGCAACCGGCCGAGCATCGAGATCATCCCGTCGCACAAAGGTGCCGATCATTTCCCTTGGAAAAAGCAGATCGTGACGACCGTTTTCTGGATTGGCGAGAACCCGACCGCGAACAATCCGGTGCCTAATCATTCGAGCAGTTGGGACACTTCATGGGCGAAAAGTTATGGCGGCTACGACAACCCGAATCGCACGGCCCGGCACAACTATATCCCGGTAAACTTCACCCCGCGGCAGAACCCGTTCTATTGCGCGCTGCCTTACAACGACAAGATGCGCGAAGGCCATCGCCCCGAGGCGCCGAAGGTGATCCCGTGGTTCAAGGAAGCCTACAAAGGCCCGGGCGTTTCGGTTTGTAAGGATCGCTGGATCGCCATCCGCAAAGGCAACCGGACCGTTTACGCGCAATGGGAAGATGCCGGGCCTTTCCGAACCGATCATTGGGAATATGTCTTCGGCAACGAACGACCAAAACCGAACCTGAATCATGGCGCAGGCATCGATGTTTCTCCGGCGGTCCGCGATTACCTCGGCCTCGGCGACACGGATGTGACCGATTGGAAATTTGTCGATTTCAAAGACGTTCCGCCCGGCCCGTGGGCGAAGCTCGGCGACAACAATACATTCGTGATCAACGAGCGGAAATCGGATCGGGAGATGGCGAGCGCCCAGAAGAAGAGCTCCATGATCTTCACTCGTTAGGCTTGTGTAGCGGCGGGCGTGTCGCCCGCTCCCCCGCCCGGCCAAAATAGCGCGCTGCGGTCAACGCAATTTGGCCAGCGCACTCCTCTGCGCGCGACACGCCCGCCGCTACACTTCGCTTGCGATCGTGCTCTACTTCTTGCATGCGATTTCCCCGCCGATTCTTCTGCTCCGCTCTCGCGCTGCTGTTTGCCGCTGGACCCATTCTTGCCGCCTCGCCTGACGGCAAGTTGCTCACCGGTCGGGACGCGATGGGCGATTGGACCGGCGACAAACCCGGCGTCCGCCGCAAAATCACGGTCGCCGATCTCCCGCCGCCGAATGCCACACGCTCCGCGGATAACGGGCCGAAGATCGTTTCGCGCCCGGACCGCGCGCAGTTGCACGTTCCGGCTGGTTTCAAAATCGAGGAATACGCGAGCGGCTTTCGTGATCCCCGCTTCCTCCTCACCGCGCCGAACGGCGACCTGTTTGTCGTCGAAAGCCGGCACAACCAGATCAAGGCCCTGCGCGACACGAACGGCGACGGAAAACCGGATTCGAACCAGGTTTTTGCCGAGGAGGGTCTGAACAAACCGTTCGGCATCGCTTTCTACCCGCCCGGTCCCGACCCGCAATATCTCTACGTCGCGAACACGGACGGCGTGATTCGTTTTCCTTATCGCAACGGTGATCTGAAGGCGCGCGATCCGGCGGAGAAACTAGCTGCGCATCTTTCTCCCGGCGGCCTCTTGCGCGGCGGTGGGCATTGGACGCGCTGCCTCGTTTTCTCGCCGGACGGCAAAAAGATGTATGTCTCGATCGGCTCGCACTCGAACGACAACGACGACGCCGCGGAAGCCGATCGCGCGCGTATCTTCGAGTTCAACCCCAACGGCCCCGGACAAAAGGTTTACGCGTGGGGAATTCGCAACGCCGTCGGCATCGCGATGCGCCCGGGCACGAACGAGCTCTGGATGAGCACAAATGAACGTGACGCGCTCGGCGATAATCTCGTGCCGGATTACATTAGCCACGTCACGCCCGGCGGCTTCTACGGCTGGCCCTGGTATTACCTCGGCGATCATCAGGATCCGCGGCACAAAGGCGAGAAACCGGAGCTCGCGAAGAAAGTGATCGTCCCGGACGTGCTGGTGCAGGCGCACTCGGCGTCGCTCAATCTTTGCTTCTACACCGGCAAACAATTTCCCGAGGCGTATCGCGGCGACATCTTCGCGGCGTTTCACGGTTCGTGGAATCGGAGCAAGCGCACCGGATACAAAATTGTGCGCGTGCCGTTGGAGAACGGAAAAGCGACCGACGTGTATGAAGATTTCGTGACCGGTTTCGTGAATCCCGACGGTGACGTCTGGGGTCGGCCGGTCGGCGTGACGGTCGCGAAAGACGGCAGCCTGCTCTTCAGCGAAGACGCGCACGGCACGATCTGGCGGGTCAGCTACGCTCGTTAGGCAAGCTCGTGCGCAGCGTTCTGTCATCCTGAGCGGAGCGCAGCGGAGCCGAAGGACCTCGCAAGCTCTTTTTGGGCGTGGCTTGTCGTAGATGGCTTGCGAGGTCCTTCGCCGCGCTCAGGATGACAAGTTCTGTGACCGGATGACGCGCCAGCCTTCCCGTCTTAACTTCCGTCCGTGCCCAATCCATCCATCCGCTCGCTCGACCTCGACGAGCTGACGCAACTTCTCGCCACGCGGGGCCAGCCTGCTTACCGCGCGAAACAGGTGGCCGACTGGCTTTATAAAAAGCGTGTCCATTCCTTCGCGGCGATGACCGATCTCCCTGCGGCGATGCGCGAGCAACTTGCCGAAGACTTCTCCTTCGTTAGGCCCGAAACTGTCCGCGTCCTCGGCTCGAAAGATACGACCCGCAAATTCCTCTTCCGCCTCGCCGATGGGAACCTGATCGAGTCCGTCCTGATCCCGGCGTCGCCCGCACTTTACGGCGAGACTTCGGATCGGCGCACGGCGTGTGTTTCGACACAGGTGGGCTGCGCTTACGGCTGCAAATTTTGCGCAAGTGGCCTCGACGGTTTCACGCGAAATCTCGACTCGAGCGAGATCGTCGATCAGCTCCTCGCGATCGAACAGGAAAGCGGCGAACGAATCGACAACATTGTCTTCATGGGGATGGGCGAGCCACTGGCCAACCTCAAAAATTTGCTCAGCGCGATCCGCATTATCAACGCACCGTGGGGACTCGAAATCGGCGCGCGTCACATCACCATCTCGACCAGCGGCCTCGCGCCGCAGATCCGCAAACTGGCGCAGGAGCCGACGCAATTCCGGCTCGCGATTTCTCTCCATGGCGCGACCGATGCGGTGCGCGACGTGATCATGCCGGTGAATCGCAAGTATCCGCTCGCGACCTTGCTCGAAGCCTGCGACGCCTACGTCGCCCAGAAGAAACGGCTGATGTTCGAATACATCCTCATCGCCGGCGTGAACGACAGCGACGAGCAGGCGCACCAGCTCGCGCGCCACGCGCTCCGGCTTTCTGCGAAGGTGAATCTCATTCCCTACAACACAGTCGAAGGCCTCGAATGGTCGCGCCCATCGCGGAACCGGCAGGAAACGTTTCTCCGCATCCTGCGCGAGCAGGGCGCGGTCGCGACCTTGCGCCGGGAGAAAGGCCACGACATCGCCGCGGCTTGCGGTCAGCTCCGGCTGCAAACGAAGCGAGCCGAGACGCAGCTCAGCTAACGGACGTTACTCCGAGCGATACGACACGCAGGTGAGAGGTCCTTCGACTCCGCTGCGCTTCGCTCAGGATGACAAATAGTGAGCGCGAGAATCTAATCCCGATCCCGAGCGGCCAGCGATTCTTGCACGCCAGCGATCGCCATCCCGCCTTCGCCGACCGCGGCCGCGCAGCGTTTGACCGAACCGGCACGCACGTCGCCCGCCGCAAACACTCCCGGCACGCTCGTTTCCAACGGGCTCGGGGCGCGCCCGCATTTTTGCCAGAGCGGCTCGCTGGCTACGGCCGCGCCGGTTTTGATGAATCCTTTGCCATCACGCGCGATCTCGGGTGGGAGCCAGCTCGTGCACGGGTTTGCGCCGATCATGGAAAAAACCGCCGGAGTCTCGATCGGGCGCGTAATTTGCGCGGCGAGATTTTCCAGCTCGACGGTCTCGAGGAATTTGCTGCCTCGCATCTTGCGGATCTCGGTTTCGTAAAGGACCTCGATGTTCTCCTTCGCGAGCACGCGGCGCGACAGGTAGTCGGACATGCTCTTGGCGAGGTCGTCGCCGCGCACGACGAGGAGCACCCTGGCCGCGCCTTCGGAGAGGAACATCGCAGCCTGCCCGGCGGAATTGCCCGCGCCCGCCACGATCACGGTCGCGCCGCGACAGAGCTGGCCTTCGAAAGCCGTGGCCGCGTAGTAAACGCCGGTGCCTTCGAATTCCTCACGACCTTCCGCGTCGAGCCGGCGATAGTCTGCGCCAGTAGAAATAAGAACGGCGCGCGAATGGAGCGAAGCCGGGCAGCCTTCGACTTGGAGGCAGTTGGCATATTCCTCCCCTTCGCGAAGTTCCAGCGTGAGGGCCTGCGCCGGGGTGGAAAATTTCGCGCCAAATCGGTAGGCCTGAAGTTGCGCGCGATAGGTGAGATCGCCGCCGCTGATGCCGGTCGGAAAGCCGAAGAAGTTCTCGATCAACGAAGACGACCCAGCCTGACCACCGGGCGCGTAACTTTCCAGCACGACGGTTTTCAAACCCTCCGAGGCCGCATAAACCGCCGCCGCCAAACCCGCCGGCCCGGCGCCGACAATCGTGAGGTCGCTCTGGATTGCTGTCTCGTCACCTTGCGCGAGCGGACGGAGCAGGCCCGCGACTTGCGCGACCTCGCGCAGGGAAGGTTTGCGCAGCCGCGCGCCGCTTGACGTGATGAGCGCCGGGAGATCGCGCGTCGCGAGGTTGTAGCGCGCCGCCAGCTCGTGTCCCGCCTCGCTCTCCGCTCCGATGAAGCGATGCGGCACGTGATTCTTCGTCAGGAAATCGTGCAGGTGCCGGCCTTCATGGTTCTCGATCGGCGAGAGAATCCGGAGCCCGGCGAACTGTTGATCGCGCTGCAACCGCTCGCGCCTCATGATGAAAGCGTTCACGATCGGTTCGCCGAGGCCGGGGAGTTCGGCGAGCGCGCGGCGGAGTTTTTCGGCCGGGACCTCGAGCAGTTCGGCTTCGTCGGATTTCACCCGCGCGCTGGCCAAGGCCGACGTGCCCTGCAACATCGCGACGTCGCCGATGAAGTCGCGCTCAACGGGCGTGGCGAGGATTTGCTCGACGCCTTCGCGGTTCTCGAACACTTCCGCCTCGCCGCGCAGGATGACGGTGAGCGGGACATCGCGCTGGCCCGCGCGAAAAATCACGTCGCCGCGCCGCGCCATCCGCCGCGCGCCTAACGGCTCCAGCAGCGCCAGTTGATGGTCGCTGATTTTCCGAAACGCCACGCTCTCCGTGTCGCGATAAAATTGCTCGTCGTCTTTTAATTCGCTCATCGCGCGAGCAGCCTAATGGCGGTTGAACCGCGCGGTCAAAACCCCCGGAAAATTTTTGCGCGCTCTGGGATGCGGCCGATACTAAAACCATGGCCGAGCACGATTCAGACGACCGCGCTTGGGATGAATACGAGTGGGAGCGCTTTCTCCAGCAGCAGGATCAGAAGACGGAGAAATACATGGAGCTGCTCGAGAAATATATCGACGACCCGAACCGCGACGAGATCGTGGCGCACGAAATGGGTTGGTCTCATGCGATCGAAAGCTCTGGAGAGGAATGGCAGGACGAAGAATTCGAAGTCGATGAGGACGACGCGTGGTCGGGCACCGATCAGCTCGCCGATGTCGGTGAAAGTTTCGAGCAACATGTTCTCTACCGCACTTCCTTTAACCTGACGATCTGGATCGATCGCCTGTTCGAAGCGAACAATGCGCTCCAGAACGACCCGACTGCGGTGCGTCTCGCAACCCACACGGCGCTCGCCGCCGCGAAATTGGCCGCCGCCCTGAGCGATGGCGAGACGGAAGAACTCGGCATGACGATCGCCTACCTGAAGCGCTCGCTCAAAGCGATCACCGTCGCGATGGACGCGGCCGCGCACCTGCTCCAGGAGAAGAAGCTCACGAAAATCCAGCACGGCACCTTGCAGCAGCGCATTTTCCAGGTGCGCGATGGAATTATCCTCCTGATGGGCGAATTTCGGGGCGAATGGCTGCGCCGCTACGGCAGCCTCTAGCCGGTTGAATGAATCGGGCACTTCCCCGTCAAACCATGGATACGGAAGCGACTCCGGCGGAGGTCGATGTCCCAGATGCCGCGCTCGTGGAGCAGGCGCAAAAGGGCGACACCGCAGCGTTCGATCAGCTTGTCAGTCGCTACCGTGGCCGGATTTTTGCGATGATTTACAATATGGTGCACAACGAGCAGGACGCCTGGGATCTCGCTCAGGACAGCTTCGTGAAAGCGTGGAAATCGATCGGGCGTTTCCGTGGGCAGTCGTCGTTTTACACTTGGATTTATCGGATCGTGATGAACGTCACGATCGATTCGCTGCGCAAGAAACAGGTGAAAGGCGGCGGCGCGGAATTCGACGACGCGATTCAGTTGAAAGAAATCGATCCGGCCTCGCGCACCGTCCCGCATGCCGACGCGCTCCCGCACAAGCAGATGGAGCACAAGGAAATCCGCGGCCGGATCGATGCCGCGATCGCCGGGCTTTCACCGGAGCATCGCGCGGTGATTTTGATGAAGGAAATCGAAGGGATGCAATATCACGAAATCGCGGAGTCGTTAGGCTGCTCGATCGGCACCGTGATGTCGCGCTTGTTTTATGCGCGCAAAAAACTGCAGAGTCAGTTGCGGGATGTTTATGAAAACGTTTGAGGAAAATTGGACCGCCTGGCTCGATGGCGAGTTCAGCGAAAACGAATGCGTGGCCTTTGAAGCGACACTCGATGACCGCGCTGCCGCCGAAGCCGAAAAAGCCGACGCGCAGAAACTCGGAAGCTTTCTCAAGCAACAACTGCAACCGCACCCGATGGGAAACGAGGAGTTTTTCCATCACCAACTCCGTCAGCGGATCGAGCAGGAAAACGGAACGCCGGACGCCGACGAAACTCCGGGGCGGCGCGAGAACTGGTGGTCAATCCGCCGGCTCGCCTGGCTTGGTGCGACTTCGCTCGCGATTTTTGCGGTCTGCACCTTCTTCGTCATGCGCCAGCAACCGGCGCCGAATCAGTCGCAATACCTCACACAAATCCTCAACGCGCGAGTCGATCCCGGCGTGAATCCGGATGCGACCGTTTCGATTTTCCAAACGAACGATGATCGCGTCACTGTGCTCTGGGTTGATGGGCTGAAGTCGCTCCCGAGCGAATACGCCGCGAAGTAATCGATGCGTCGGCGACTTCTCTCCGCTCTTCTTGGGCTCGCGCTTCTGCTGGGCGTCAGCGCGCGAGCAGGCGCGACGGAGAATGTCTGGAGCGGTCTCGTCATCGCGACGAATACCGCAAAGCCAGAGCCGCCTCCGCCGGAGATGCGTCGTTTCGCCGAAACCTTGCGGCAGACGTTCGGTTACAAGCAGTTTTCGCTCATCGGCCAGTCGCGCAAAACCCTGAACAGCGGCGAGGAAAACTGGCTCGCCAGGAGCAAACATTTCTCGCTCCACGTCGACGCGCGCGGCGCGACGAAGGATGGCTACCGGCTTAAGCTCACGCTTTTTCAGGATCGGCACGTGCTTCTCGAAACTGATGCGACGCTCAAGAAAAGCAGCCCGCTCGTGATCAAGGGGCCGCAGGTCGGCGCCGGGCAGTTGCTCCTGCTCCTGATCGTGCAGTAGCACGCTCCGATTCCCGGGTCGCTGCAGTTTAGATCAGGCTTAAGAGCAGGAGCAGGATGAAGGAAAGGGGCATTGGACCTCAGATTGCGGGCGGCGAAGCTCGGCGTTAAATGCCTTATGCGTTATCTTCTGACGGCGGTTTTTTCCTTGCTCCTTCTTTCTCCCATGCGCGCTGAAAACAAATTCGATTTCGCGACGACGCCGGGAAAGTTGCCGAAGGAAGTCGTGCCGCGGCAATACGCGATTCGGATTCAGCCCGACGTCGAGAAACTGAGCTTCTCCGGCTCGGAAACCGTGCAGCTCGACGTGCAAAAGCCTGTCATGAAACTGGTCCTGAACGCGCTCGATCTCGCGATCACTTCCGCGTCGGTGGATGGAAAGGTGCTCCTGAAAAAAGCGATCACACTCGACGCGAAAGAGCAGCTCCTGACGCTGACCTTGCCTAACGAGCTCGCCGCCGGGAAACACGACCTCGCGCTTAAATTCACCGGCAAAATCAACGCGCAGGGTCAGGGACTTTTCTATGCGCGCTACCAGGAAAAAGGGAGCGACGAAAAGCAAATCCTGCTCGGCACGCAGTTCGAGGCGACCGACGCGCGCCGGATGTTTCCCTGCTGGGACGAGCCGAGTTTTCGCGCGCGCTTTCAGCTCACTGCGGTCGTGCCGCAGAAGTTCATGGCCGTCTCGAACATGCCGATTGAGGAAGAGAAAAAGACCGGCGGCGGCAAAGAGGTGCGCTTCGGTCTCACGCCGTCGATGTCGAGTTATCTCGTCGTGCTTTGCGCCGGTGAGTTCGATGCGATCGAAGGCGAGCAGGACGGAGTAAAACTGCGCGTCATCACGACAAAAGGGAAAGCCGAAAGCGGCCGCTACGCGCTCGAGAGTGAGGCGAAAATCCTCCACTACTACAACGAATATTTCGGCGTTCCCTATCCCCTTCCGAAGCTCGACCTGATCGCGCTGCCCGGCGGTTTCGGCGGCGCGATGGAGAACTGGGGCGGCATCACCTATTACGAAAGCGTCCTGCTTTTCGATCCGCAGACTTCCACGATCACGACGAAGCAAAACGTCTTCGCGGTCATTGCGCACGAGATGGCGCACCAATGGTTCGGCGATCTAGTGACGATGGCGTGGTGGGATAATCTCTGGCTCAACGAAGGCTTCGCCTCGTGGATGGGCACGAAATGCACGGAGCATTTTAATCCGGATTGGAATGCCTGGCTGCGCCGTTCCACCTCGCGCAATCCGGCGCGGCGCGTCGGTTTTCCAAAGGACACCGCGATGCAGGCGGACGCGCGCTCCACGACACATCCGGTCCAGCAATCGGTGAAGACCGAAGCGGAAGCCGGCAGCGCGTTTGACGAAATAACTTACCAAAAAGGCGAGTCCATCATCCGCATGCTCGAGAGCTTCCTCGGCCCGGACGTCTTCCGCGACGGCATTCGCAAGTATATCGCCGCGCATAAGTATTCGAACACAACGACGGTTGATCTGTGGGATGCGCTCACGGATGTCTCCGGCAAACCGGTTGGCGAAATCGCGCCGCCCTGGACGGAGCAACCGGGCTTTCCGGTGGTCAACTTCTCGCGCGACGGCAACTCGCTGAAGCTCGCGCAGGAACGTTTCACGGTGCATTTCGAAAATCCGCCGGCGCTCCAATGGCAAATCCCGCTGACTTACGGGATTGAAGGCATCGCGACGCCTAACAGTTTCCTTCTGCGCGAGAAGACCGGCACGTTACCGACCGAAGTGCCTCCAGATCGAGCGGTGAAGCTGAACATCGGCGACGCCGGCTACTATCGGACTTCTTACGACGATCAATCCTGGAAGCTTCTGCTCAACGTCTCCGGCGGTCTTTCCGAAGCCGATCAGGTGAACTTGCTGATCGATGCGTGGGCTTTCGTCGAAGCCGGGAAGAGGCCGCTCGCGCATTACCTCGAGCTCGCCGAGAAGATCACGGACAAGGATCAACTCGCGCCCTACGACCAGATCATCGACACCTTCGTGATGATGAATCGCCTGCTCGCGGGCGATCCGATTCGGCCGCAATTCCAGCAGTACGCGCGCGGCATTTTGCGCCCCGCCTTCGATCGCGTCGGCTGGGAACCGAAGCAGGGCGAAACGGTTTCGACCGCGCTCCTGCGTTCGTCGCTGATCAGTGGGCTCGGGAAGTTGAACGACTCCGATATCGTCGCGAGCTGTCGTTCACGTTTCGACAAGTTCCTCAAGGATCCAAACGCGATCCCGCCCGATTTGCGCCCGGCTGTTTTCTCGGTCGTCGGTCGTTATGCCGATAACCAAACGTGGGAAAAACTGCATCGGCTCGGGATGAAAACCGACAGCATCGAGGAGAAGGGCTACTACTACGACGCCTTGGCGAACGCGATCGATCCGGACCTGATCTCGCGCACCATCGCCCTCTCGCTCACGGATGAACTTCCGACGAGCCGGGCCGCTTCGATCCTTGGCTTTTCGGCGCGTTACGGGGAACACCCAGCGCGGGTCTGGGATTTTGCGAAGACCCACATGAAAGCGCTCCTCGCGAAGCAGGACGCGCTCGGGATCAACAGCTTTGCGCCCGGGCTTTTCACCTTCTTCAGCGATCCCAAAGACGCGGAGACGCTGGAAATCTACGCGAAAGCCAATCTGCCGACAGCGTCCAATGAAGCCGTCGCAAAAGCGGTCGATGAAATCGGATTCCGCGCGGAATTCAAGAAGCGACTCGTGCCGCAGTTGAAGGCGTGGATGATCGGGAAAGCGAGCGCTACGCGCTAAAGGGCTCGGTCATTCCGAGCGGAGCGAAGCGCAGCCGAGGAATCCCGTGGAGTGAGGTTCACGGTTTCGTCACGGGATCCCTCGACTTCGCTCGGGATGACGAGCTATAGACGTGCTCTTGCTTTACAACCGCAAAATCCGCCGCGGCGAGCAGACCCAGATCTGCTCATCGCCGTCATCCGGCCAGACGACGCCGCCCGCCCAAGGCGAGAACGCCGGCAGAATCCAGCAGCGTTCGCCCTGCACAAACGCCGGCAGCTTCAGCCGCAGACCGGCGCCGTCCGCGAGACTCGCGGCCGGGTGATGATGCCCAATGACCTGGATGCGGTCCGACTCGTGCTCCTCGCAATGGCCATGTTGAAAAACGAAATCGGGTGTTTCCCAGCGCGGCTCGAACGCGATCGCATGCGCCACGTGCCGATCGTGGTTTCCCGCCAGCGCGATGACTTCGCAGCGCGCCCGCAGCCTTTCCAGAAGCGCCGCCGCGGCCGCGCCCGACACGCGATCATGCACCAAATCCCCCACGAGGAGGAGCTGACGCGGCTGATATTCCTCGATCAATTCCCCGAGCCGTTCCTCGATCGATTGCATGCCCCAGAGCGGCACGAGCCGACCGGCCGCGCGCTGGCTGAGCTCGTAGCCGAAGTGCAAATCCGCCACCGCGAGCCAGCGCTCCGTTTCATGAAAAAGCGCCAAACGGCAGTCGAGCACAACGTTAGGCGCGATCGAAACCTGGCTGGCGACAGTGATGGGCATCGGGTTTTCGGTGGAGCGGAGGCGGAAATTATTCCTTGCCACCGCCGGCTTCAACCCATAAGGAGGCGTTCGTCGTCCGACATGAGAAATTTTGCTAAATTCTTCGCGCTCAGCCTCGTCGCACTGCTCGGGATCGGTTGCGCCTCCCAAGCGACACACCCGACCGCGCAGTCGAGCACGCTCGGCAAGCGCATTTCCCATGTCCGCACCACCGCCTATACCCACACTGAGGCGGGCGGCCGGAAAAACGCGATCGGTTCGCATCTTTGCGGCACGAACGTGAAGAGTGCCGCAGCCGATTGGTCGCGTTGGCCACTCGGGACGAAGTTCCGCATCGTCGGCACGGACGAAGTCTTCCAGGTCGACGACTACGGTGGCGCTCTCGTCGGCACGAGCACGATCGACCTCTACAAAACCAACCGCCTCGAGATGAACAAGTGGGGCGTGCGAGCGGTCGACATCGACGTGATCGCATGGGGCTCGCCTGAGAAAAGCATGCAGGTCCTGGCGCCACGCGCGCGCAATCCCAAGGTGCATGCCATGATCTCAAGCCTCGCGAAGAACGCTGTCGGCGGCAAGAACACGCATCTTTCGCCCGCTTTCTTTTGACAGTGACGCGACCCGCCGCACTTTCGGCGGAATGAAAATTTTCGTCGTTGGCGGTGCGGGTTACATCGGCAGTATTTGCGTCGAGTTGCTGCTCGATGAAGGCCACGAAGTCATCGTCTTCGATAACCTGACGGAAGGCCATCGCCGCGCGATCGACGAACGCGCGGCATTCATCGGCGGCGACCTCTCCCGGCGCGAGGAAATCAGCCGCGCGCTGACTGAGACGAAACCAGAAGCGGTCATGCATTTCGCCGCGAACGCGCTGGTCGGCGAGTCGATGGAGAACCCGTCGAAGTATTTCCGCAACAATGTCTGCGCGGGAATTAACTTGCTCGACGCGATGCGCGACGCGGGCGTTGGGCGGCTCGTTTTCTCGTCAACTTGCGCAACTTTCGGCCCGCCCGAGCGGGTGCCGATCGATGAAAGTCTGCCACAACGGCCGATCAATCCCTACGGAGAATCGAAGCTCATTTTCGAGAAAATTCTCCGTTGGTATGACGAAATTCACGGGCTGAAATTCGTCGCGCTCCGTTACTTCAACGTCGCCGGCGCCACGGAGAAATTCGGCGAGGATCACCGCCACGAGACGCATCTGATCCCGAACGTGCTCAAGGTTGCGCTCGGCCAGAAGCCGCACGTCGAGATCTACGGCACCGACTACGAGACGCCGGATGGCACCTGCATCCGCGATTACATTCATATTCTCGATCTCTCGCGAGCACACATCCTCGCCCTCGGCGCGAGAGAGAGCGCGTTCTACAATCTCGGCACCGGCGGCGGATCGAGCGTGCGCGAAGTCATCGACATTTGCCGCGAAGTCACCGGCAAGCAAATCCCGGTTGTGGAGAAGCCGCGGCGGCCCGGCGATCCGCCCAGACTCGTCGCCGCCTCAGATAAGATCAAAAGCGAACTCGGCTGGCAGCCCCGTTTTGAAGATCTCCGCGCCATCATGGCAAGCGCGTGGCGCTGGCACCGGAAATTTCCCGAAGGCTACGGCGATTAGACGAAGCGCCGGCTCCGAAAGCTCACCTCTGCGTCGAACGCGTCAGGGCGCTGCGGTCGCGTCGTTTTCGGCGGGGCTTTGCAGCTCAACCTTATTCAGATTGAGGTGTCCTCCGCCGTCGTCTGAATACGTGAAAGTCGCAGGTGTATCCGTTCGCAATTGATCAATCAGAATCTTTTTGCCGTCGGGGTCAACGACCGCGGTGCTGGCGTTGTAGTGATAAAGCATCGTGCGATTTTCGTTAATCCGCGCGATGATTGCACTCATGTCGGGGATGAGTTCAGTGATTGTTCCTGCGAGGGATCCATGCATGGGGCGTTGCGAGCCGCTTGCGACGCTCTCCGCTGCTCTCGGCATGGTGCTTTCGTCACCACGCGGCTCCACCGATCCGCCATCGTTATTTGAACCTGTGCCCGATCCATCGTGCGTCGTCGCAACCGTACCTGATTTGCCGGAGGTATTGTCACCGGCCGGGTTCGTCGTGCCTCCCGTCGCGTTGGATCCATCGTGGGTTGGTCCGGTCCCGCTTGGTCCGCCGCTGCTGTTGGTCGCCCCTGGGCCACTTCCGACGTTCACATTACCGGTCCCTCCCGGAACTGATCCGGTTCCAACATGACCAGCTTCCTCACCAGCGCCATGGCTCGTTCCGGCTCCGCCCTGACCTGTCCCCGTGCCCGCGCCGCCGCCATTCTGGGCAAACGCCGCGCCGACCGAGAGCCCGCAAGCAATCCCAGTCGTTACCAACAATTTCGAGAAACTATGTTTCATAATTCGTTTTTCTTTATGCTCGTCCGGCGATGGCCCTTCCCTAACATTTATCCTCGCAATCAGGATCGTCGAACGCATCGCTCATGGCTGCCTCAGAGGCAACAGCAAGTCTGCCGGAAAAGAAAAACGCCCGCGGGCACACGGCCCGCGGGCGTTAAAATAACTAACGACTAACGAGCAACCTTAGTGGTCGGTCGTGGTCGTGGTCGTCGTTTCCTTCTTCTCGTAGTAGGTGATCGGCTTTTCGAGGGTCACTTTGGTGATGACCATGCGATCGCCTTCCTTGGTGTAGGTGTAATGCACCGGCATGTCCGGCTTGAGCATCGACCATTGCACGGTATGACCTTCCGGGTCCACCACCGTGGTGCTCTTCGTGTAGTAGTACCTCACCGGCTCCGCGCTCGTTTCCGTGCGGAAGGAGATGAAGTCCGAGCCGGGCGTGAAGGTGGTGATCGTGCCCGTGCCGTCCATCGTGCTCGTGGTCGTGGTGGCCTCTGTGCCGGTGGCGCCGGCCGTGGTCGTCGTGCTCGTGCTTGTTTCCTGCGCGAGAGCGGTTCCCAGCGCGAAAGCGCTGATCACTCCGGCAGCCATCAGTTTCGTGAATCTGTTCTGTTTCATATTTGTTCTTTGGTTTGGTTAACGGATGATTCCGTCGTGTGTATGTCCGACCGGTCCAGGCAGTCGTTTATTCAATTGTGTTTTGGATTCGAAACCGGGGCTTTCTCCGGCCGCACCGTTAGGGAGCTTTCTTTTTCCCGATGAAGCCGCTCCCGGGTTTCCGCGATTTTCTGCCGGATGACTGCGCGTTCCGGAACGCGATTTTTTCCACCTGGCGCGACGTCTGCCGGCGCTACGGCTTCCTCGAATGGGATGGACCCCTTCTCGAACCCACGGAGCTTTATCAGAAAAAAAGCGGTCCCGAGATCGTCAGCCAGCTTTTTAACTTTACCGACAAAGGCGGCCGCGAAGTCGCGCTGCGGCCTGAGCTCACGCCGACGCTCGCGCGCGTTGTGGCGGCGAACGAGCGCGGCTTTCGCAAGCCGCTCAAGTGGTTCTCGATCCCGCAATGTTTTCGCTACGAGAAACAGCAGCGCGGCCGGCTCCGCGAACATTTCCAGCTCAACTGCGACCTGCTCGGCGACGACTCGTTAGGCGCGGATGCCGAGATCGTCGCGCTCGCGATCGACCTGCTGCGCGGCTTTGGCTTCACCGCGGATGATTTCGTGATCCGACTGAGCGACCGCACGTTCTGGACCGATCTCCTCGCCGGGCAAAATGTGCCTAACGAACGCTGGACCGAGCTGCTCCAGGCGATCGACAAGAGCGAACGCGAGCCGCGCGAGAAAACCGCAGAGCGACTCGGCGATCTCGCCGGCCCGGTTTTCGAGGTGCTCGACGGCGGCGGTCGCAGCGCGAAACTTGAGCAACTTGTCGAGCAACTAAAGCAGCGCGGGCTCGCCGATTTCGTGAAGATCGATCTCTCGATCGTGCGCGGACTCGCCTACTACACCGGCGTGGTTTTCGAAGCGTTCGACCGCCAAGGCGAACTCCGCGCGATCGCGGGCGGCGGTCGTTACGACAAATTGGTCGCGCAACTGAGCGACAACGCCGTCTCGTTGCCCGCGGTCGGTTTCGCGATGGGTGACGTCGTGCTCGGCGAGCTGATCAAGAACGTGCCGGCGGCTTTCGAGAAACTTGCCGAACGCGTAGTGCAACAAGGCGCGCTCGATCTCTACCTCGTGATCGCGAAGGAAGAGCGCCGCGGCGAAGCGATGCGCCAGCTACAACAACTGCGCGACGCCGGCTGGCGGGTCGATTACGCCGCCGCCGCGACCAAGGTCGGCAAGCAATTCCAAACCGCCGAGTCGTTAGGCGCGAAGGCAACCCTGCTCTACGGCGACGAATGGCCGCAGCTGAAATTGAAGACCCTCGCAACCCGGGCCGAAACGCTCGTGCCGCACGACAAGATCGCGAGTTACCTCCAAGCGCGCTCCGGCGAACTGCGCGGCGCCTCGCGCAGCTTGCTTTTGACCGTCCAACCGAATTTGGTATAGCTGACTAATGCTCGACGAGATTCGCAAAGCGGTTCACAGAACCCCGTTCCAGCCTTTTGGAGTCGAGTTGAGCAGTGGGGAAATGATTCCGGTGCCACATCCCGACCACATTTTCGTCGGCAAAACCCTCGTCGTCGTGGAGGACGACAAGGGAGTCATCGACGTCCTCTCGTCGTTGCACATGGCTCGGATTCGATATCAAGGGCGTGAGACCGAGGCGTAGATTAACGGTCTCTTCCGTGTATCGCACGCACCACTGCAACGCCCTCCGCGCCGCCAACATCGGCGAGCAAACCACCCTCGCCGGCTGGGTCCATTCCGCTCGCGATCTCGGCGGCGTCATCTTCGCCGACCTGCGCGATCGCGAAGGACTGACCCAGATTGTCTTTCGTCCGGAGGAACATCCGGAAGTTACCCAGCGCGCACACTCGTTAGGCTTGGAGGATGTGATTCAAATCACCGGCCGCGTCGCGCCGCGGGTTGAAGGCCAGGCCAACCCGAATCTTCCGACGGGCGAGATCGAGGTCGTGGTCGAAGAGCTCCGCGTCCTCAACCGTGCCGACGTCCTCCCCTTCCCGATCGATGGCGAGAACGTCAACGAAGACCTCCGCCTCGCTTATCGCTACTTCGATCTGCGCCGGCCGCAGCTCACGCGCAATCTGCGCACGCGTCATCGCGTCACGAAAGCGACCCGCGATTATCTCGACGAGCAGGGTTTCGTGGAAATCGAGACACCTATTTTATCGAAGAGCACGCCGGAAGGGGCACGCGATTTTCTCGTCCCGAGCCGCATTTTTCCGGGCCGTTTCTACGCGCTTCCGCAGGCGCCGCAGCAATACAAACAGCTCCTCATGGTCGGCGGGATCGAGAAATATTTTCAGATCGCAAAGTGCTTCCGCGATGAAGATCTGCGCGCCGATCGCCAGCCGGAGTTTACCCAGATCGACATCGAGGCCTCATTCGTTAGGCCCGAGGATATCTACGCGGTGGCCGAGGGGATGCTGGCGCGGATTTTCAAGGACGCGCGCGGCATCGACATCGCGACGCCGTTCCCGCGGATGACCTATCGGGAAGCCGTCGACACTTTCGGGAGCGACAAGCCTGATCGCCGTTTCGCGATCCAGTTAGTCGATTTCACCGACGACTTCCGAGAAAGCAGCTTCAAGGTTTTTCGGAGCACGATCGACAACGGCGGAGTCGTGAAAGCGATCAACGCGAAAGGTTTCGCCAGCATCACGGCCGGTCAGCTCGACGACATGACTGCGACCGCGAAAAACTTCGGCGCGAAAGGTCTCGCGTCTGTGAAGATCGAGAACGGCGAATGGAAGTCGCCAATCGTGAAGTTCTTCAGCGACGCGGAAAAGGCCGCGCTGCAGGAGAAGCTCGCGATCGAGGAAGGCGATCTCATTTTCTTCGCCGCCGACAAGTGGGACATCGCCTGCGAAGTGCTCGGCCGGCTCCGTTTGCGCGTCGCGGAGATTCAGGGCCTAACGAAAAATTCCGAGGAACTCGACTTCCTTTGGGTAACCGATTTCCCGCTCCTCGCCTTCGACGCCGCGGAAGAGAAGTGGAACGCCGTGCACCATCCGTTCACGCGTCCGCACGCCGACGACGTCACGCTCCTCGAGGAGAAACACTACGCGGAAATCCGGGCCGAAGCCTACGACGTCGTCCTCAACGGCGTCGAGATCGGCGGCGGCAGCATCCGAATTCACGAGCCGGATTTGCAGGCGAAAATGTTCGCCGTGCTCGGCATCGACAAGGAACAACAGCAGTCGCAGTTCGGCCACCTCCTGCGCGCCTTTCGGTTAGGCGCGCCTCCGCACGGGGGAATCGCGTTCGGGCTTGATCGACTGGTCATGCTCATCTGCGGCGAGCAATCGATCCGCGACGTGATGGCTTTCCCTAAAACCAACCGCGCCCAGGATCTCATGTCCCAATCCCCCAGCGACGTCGACCCGAAGCAGCTGCGCGATCTCGGAATCAAACTCGCGGAGGAGAAAAAGTGAGCGAAGGCCTCCATCCCGAACAGATAAAGGCGCTGCGCAAGATGACCCCGGCACAACGGCTCGAAACCGGCCTAAATTTCATGGAAGAAATGCGCCAGCTCAAAGCCGCCGCCTTGCGCGCGCAACATCCCGCCTGGACGGAACGCCAGGTCGCCCAGGCTCTGCGCGACTTCGTTTCCCATGGCGCTGCCTAACGTCGCCCGACTCATCGCTGACCGCCTCAACGCCATCGGTGTCGAGTGGATGGCGACCGGTTCCATCGCCGCGATGACTTACGGCGAATACCGAGTCACGAACGACGTGGATATCATGCTGACTCTCGCCAAAACCCACATCAGCAAGCTGACGGCGGCGTTTCCCCTCGAGGAATTTTATTGCCCGCCCTCGGACGTGATCGCGGTGGAGACCGCGCGCATAAGACGCGGGCATTTTAATCTCATCCACCACGAAACCGGATTTAAAGCGGACATCTACCTGGCGGGCGACGATCAGTGGACCGCCTGGAGCTTCCGAAATCGGCGCCCGGTTCAGTTGCAAGATTCAACCATCTGGATTGCGCCGCCCGAGTTCGTCATCATCGGCAAGCTCGAATTCTATCGCGAAGGCGGTAGCGAGAAACACGTCCGCGATATCCGGGGAATCGTTGCCCTGACGGAGATCGATCGAGAGTTGCTCGAACGCGAGATCGCAGCGCGCGGGTTGAGCGAGACGTGGGGTCGAATCATCACTTCCAGCTAAGCGCGCGCCATATTCTAGAACTTAAAGGCGAAGAAAACCGCACCCACGATCAGACCGTAGGAGACCATGATGTTCCACTTCACCGGCGAGCGGAAGAGTACGAATGCCACGATCGTGAACACCACGAGCGTGATGCATTCCTGTAGCACCTTGAGCTGCGGCACGCTCCATTCGTAGGAGCCGATCCGGTTCGCCGGCACTTGGAAGCAATACTCGAAGAACGCCAGCCCCCAGCTCGCCAGAATCACGATCCAGAGCGCCGAGTTGCGGAACTTTAGGTGGCCATACCACGCCAGGTTCATGAAAATATTCGAGATGGTGAGGAGTGCAATCGTCTTCATGCCCTGCTCTCCCGTATGCGCGGTCGGGTGTAAAGGCGCGACGAACCACGCGCTTGTAGCGCGGGCGGCAGCGCGGTGGATTTGACCACCCGAATCCGAGCGCGAAGCTATCTTCTTCGCAGCCGCCGCACGATTCGCGGCCGCACGACACAGACAAACCCAAGCAAAATCGAAAGGAACAAAATCATGAAAAAAGCGACCTCGAAGAAAATTGTCGAACTCAAGCAACGCCGCGCGGCCCCGCTCCACACCCGGACCGACCTCGCCCCGGCCGCGACCACCGATATCGCCGCCGCGATGAACGGAGTCCTGGCCGACGTCTTCTCGCTCTATATGAAGACGAAAAACTTCCACTGGCACATGAGCGGCCCGCACTTTCGCGATTACCACCTCCTGCTCGACGAACATGCCGATCAGCTCTTTGCCATGACCGACCCGATCGCGGAGCGCGTGCGCAAGATCGGCGGACTCACCCTGCACTCGATCGGCCAGATCGCGCGCAACACCCGCATCGACGACAACGACGCCGACTACGTCGAGCCGCTCGACATGCTGGCGGAGCTGGCTGAGGACAACCAAAGCCTCACTGTCAGCCTGCGCGAAGCGCACGAAGTCTGCGACGAACATGACGACATCGCGACTGCGAGCCTGATCGAAGTGTGGGTCGACGAAACCGAACGGCGCACCTGGTTCCTCTTCGAGAGCACGCGACGCCGGAACTAGGCGGCGGCGCGATCTGTGACGGGGAATCGCGTCTGACATCACGACTACTTCGCGCTAGCTGTTTCACCTAGTCTTGTGCTTCACTTCGGCAGGTGAATCGGAAGATCCTGCTCGGAATCATAGTCTTCGGCTGCGTCTGCGTCGCCGCTGGTCTCTTTGTCGCCTACGAAGTCGGGAAAGAAGTCTTCGCGAAGATTGCCTATCGACGCGGCTTGGTGGCACTCGAACATCGGCAGAACAGGAAGCGGTTGCTTACTTCACTGCCGCCGTCGGTGCTTTTCGGGATCCCGAAGGACGCAACGCTTCTTTCATGGAACGCGGTGTCGCTTACCGCAGCCTCAAAGAATACGAGAAAGCGCTGGCCGACCTGACCGAAGCGCTAAGAGAAAAACCTGACAACGTTCGCGCCCGACTTCTGCGCGCCTATGTGCACGAAGAGAATGGGGAAAGCCAACGCGCCTATGCGGACTACCAGAAGATCCTGCAATTGGATCCGAACTCCGGGCCCGCCTGGTATTACTCTGGGTTATATCAGCAGCGTTTATGGGACTACGCTGCCGCCCGCAAGAGCTTCCGGGAAGCGATCCGATGCGAGCCGGACTACGTGAATGCCTACATAGGGTCGGCTAACTGTTCGGAGCATCTCGGCGACCGCGACGGAGCGATCGCAGGCTATGAGGCTGCGATCGGCATCAATCCCAGGAATGCCTATCCCTACGGCGCGCGGGCCGGCTACTGGCTCAAGCGGAAACACTATGATCGCGCGGTGACTGATTTCACCCAGGCGCTCGCGCTGGATCCGGATAATAAGAGTTATCTCTACGATCGCTCGGTCGCTTTCGCGGGGGCAAAGAACTTCCCCGCGGCGATCAAAGACCTTTCGCGCATCCTGGCGCTCGATCCGCACAACGAACGGGCTCTCCAGGCTCGTGGACTAAGTTACAGAACACTGAAGGATTTCCCCCGCGCCATTAGTGACTTCACAGAATGGATCCGGTTCACACAGTCGCCTCATGCCTACACCGAGCGCGCGAGGACTCATACCCAAGCGGGTGACTATGCTGCGGCGCGAGCGGATTACGAACAGGCGAATAACATCCCCCGCGACCCTGCGAAGTCGCTCGCATGGTTTCTCGCTACTTGCCCTGACGCTGGCTACCGCGATGGCCCGAAAGCCGTCGAGCTGGCGACGCAGGCGTGTGAGCGAAGCAATTGGAAAGACGCCCACGATCTCGACACACTGGCGGCGGCGGAAGCTGAGACGGCCAGGTATGATGAAGCGGTCAACCACGAGAAACAGGCTCTCGGCTTACTCGGCGACAAGCCGGAGGAAAAGGCGCTGATGGCAGATCGTCTCGCCATCTATGCGGCGCACAAACCGTACTGCGATCGCTACGACTATCACCGCTAGCGGAAAACCAGTCGCGACATCTTCGGTTGAGTCCCGGGAAGAAACGTTGCCTAACGACTTCCCGGCTCGCACCTTCCCTTAAGCCCGCTTCCCTGGCCTCCCTCGGTCGAGGGATACCCGTCTCTGCGGCGAGCCGCCAGACTCCCGGCGGTGAAAGAAGGATCGAGGAAAGGGGACGCAGCGCCAGGCGCGACAGACCCGGCCGCGACCGCTCCTCTTTTCGCGGCGATTCCGTTTCCGCCGGGGCTTTCCCTCATCGTCGCGGAAGCCGCCGACGCCATCCCTTCCTTCACCGCGCCGCGAGCAGCACGTCGGCGGATGGATCGCGGAAGGAAAACGCGACGCGGGAATCGCCAGCATCCTCGGCCTCGGCGTGGAGACGGTGAAGACGCACGTCAAAAGCCTCCTCCAAAAAGTGGGCGTCGAGACCCGCGGCGGCTTCATCGCATGGGTCTGGCGCAACCGGCTCGCCGCCGGCCTCTCGCAGTCACTCCCGGGTAAACCAGTCAAATACTCATGATCGAAGTGCCCCCCTTCCCAGAAAGCGCCACCGGTTCGCAGAACGGTTATTCCAGGCGCGTGGAAGATGGCCTAGCCCGCAGGAAAACTCCCGACGCGCGCACGGAACTGCCACGCGCTCGTCGCGAACTTCCCGGCGCACCGCAAATTCTCGCCGACGTTCTCTCGCGAGCCGCCGCCGAGCGATCGGAAACATTCCTCCGCACGTCGGGAACTTCCCCGCGCGAGCAAAATTCTTCCCGGCGCGTCGCCCCACGAGGGATACCGGCCGACGCACCCCTGTTTCGCAGTAAACCGCAGTGAAATGAAAGCAGATACATATGGCAAAATCTAGTTACCTCAGCACCACCGATGATAGGTTCGCGCATCAACTCCAGACCTTCGAGAACGCGATCGGCGCCTACGCCACCGGTCTCGGCGTGACGCCGGCAGAAGTCACCGCGCAGGCGGCCGACGCCGATTATTTCGGCTACATCCTCCAGTGTCAGGAGATCATGTAGAACGCGCCCAAACAGTGGACCGCATGGAAAGATCTCGAGCGCCGGGGCGGCAGCGTCCCGCCGACCGGCACGCCGGTTGTCCCCACCTTCCCGGCTGCGGTGCCGGTCCTGGCGCCCGAGATCGAAGGCCGCTTCCGCAGCCTCGTGAAGCAGATCAAATCGAACGTCGACTACAACGATTCGATCGGGCAGGCCCTCGGCATCGAAGGCTCGGAACAGGTCGGCCCCGATTACGCGACGCTCGCGCCGATCCTGAACCTCAAGATCAGCGGCGGGCGGGTTGAGCATCGATTGGGGTTGGCAGGGCTACAGCGCGTTCCTCGATCAATGCGAACTCGAGGTCGACCGCGGCGACGGCAAAGGTTCGTCATGCTCGCGATCGACACCACACCGGGCTACACCGACACGCAGCCCTTTCCGGCCGCGCCGGCGAAATGGACCTACCAGGCGATCTACCGCCTCCGCGACAGCCGTGTCGGCCAATGGAGCAGCCCGGCGAGCATCACCGTCGGCGTATGAGCCAAATTGTAGCCGCGTCTCTGTGAGACGCGCCTCCAGCACGACTCGAGCGACCGGATGAGGAAGCATCCGGCCGCTTTCTCCTCAAAGCGTCTAAAATCCAAGTCATTCCGAGCGGAGCGGAGCGCAGCGCAGTCGAGGAATCCCGTGGAGCGAGCTTTAAGTTCTCGCGACGGGATCTCCTCGACTCCGCCTCCGGCTCCGCTCGGGATCACCGGATTTTTTAGACGCCCGCTAAAACTCCGGGTCGCCAGGCTTCGCTCGCGGGCAAGTTGCCATCCGCGATCATCGAGGAGGCGCTGGCCAAGATTGCAGTCTTGCTGAGGTGAATGACCGTCGCATTCGACTGCTCCCGTCGTCAGATGCTTTGAATCAGCAGGAGTAGGACGAGCGCGGCGAGGGTCGCCAGCTTCAGGGTTAGTAAGGGTCGGGTTGTTATCGTATTCATGGCTTTCAAGGTTGGGATGCGTGACCCGGCCGTTTCGGATTCAACCTTTTTCTTGAATCCAAATCCGCCCCTCGCGGCATCTATTCTGTAGAACCATGGAAACTACCTATCCAACACCACCGCCGGTCAGCCCGGCGCCGCTCACTAACGTCCGCACCTGGACTGCGCTCTGTCACGCCAGCGCTTTGCTCGGCGTTTTCTTTCACTTTCCCGGTCACATCATCGGGCCGCTCGTCGTCTGGCTCGTGAAACGCAACGACTCGCCCGAGATCGATGCGCACGGCAAGGAAGCGCTCAACTTCCAGATCTCGATGCTCATCTACGAAGCCATCTCGCTTGTCTTCTGCCTGATCCTGATCGGGTTTGCGTTTCTCGTGATCCTCTGGGTCTTGAACGCGGTCTTCGTCATCATCGCCGCCATCCAGGCGAGCGAAGGGAAGTTCTATCGCTACCCGATGACGATCCGGTTCATCCAATAATCCGGAGCCGCAACCGCCGCACGCGCGCAGCCAGAATTCTCGACTTGCGGCGCTCGGCGGATGAAGGTCAGCGGCGTGAACCTGCAACGCGTCGCGGCGAGTCCGCGCAGCCGGCAGAACGAGTATGTCACCGCGCTCGCCGGAGTGGCGGCGCTGACGGTGGCGTGCTGGTTCCTCGCGTCATTCACAGGCTACGGGGCGATCGCGCTCATCTATCTGCTCGGCGTTCTGCTCGGCGGGATGGTGCTGGAGCAGAAGCCGGTCTTGCTCGCGGCGGCGTTGAGCGCGCTGACGTGGAATTTCATTTTCATCCCGCCGCGCTTCACCTTGCACATCGAGAAGTTCGGCGACGGGCTGATGTTCGTGACTTATTTCGTGGTCGCGCTCGCGGTCGGCAGCCTAACGACTCGCTTGCGAGCACGCGAGCATCTCGCCGCGCAGCTCCAACTGGCGGAGGAATCGGAGCGACTGCGCAAGACGTTGCTCGATTGTGTTTCGCATGAACTAAAAACGCCGGTGGCTGCGATCGGGGCCGCGAGTGAGGCGCTGGCTGACTCACTCGCGGGCACGAACGGTGAGCTCGCGCGGCAACTTACGATGGAGATCCAGGACGGCTCGCGGCGGTTGAATCGAGTGGTGAACAATCTGCTCGATATGAATCGGCTCGAGAGCCGCGTGGTCGATCCGACGTTGGAGTGGTGCGATGTGCGCGACCTGTTGCAATCCGTGCTCGCGACGGAGCGCGACGCGCTCGATGGCCGCGCAGTCGAGTTGGACACGCCGGTGAATCTTCCGCTCGTGCTGCTCGACTACGTGCTCGTTGAGCAAGCCGTTGGAAAGCTGGTCGCAAACGCCGGCAGCTACGCGGAAGCGGATGCTCCGATCGAGGTGGCGGGGCGATGCGCAGACGGCGTGCTCACTATCACCGTAAGCGATCGCGGCCTGGGTTTCGCGCCGGGTGACGCGGAGCGGCTCTTCGGAAAATTCCAGCGCGGCGATACCACGAAGACCGGCGGCCTCGGGCTCGGACTCTCGATCGCGCGCGGGTTCATCGAAGCGCACGGCGGCAAGGTCACAGCCGCGAATCGCGCCGGTGGCGGCGCCTGTTTCACGATCGCAATCCCGGCGCGCATGACCGATCCGGCATCGGTAGATTCCACATGAAACCGGCCGGCAGCGCGATAATCATCGACGACGAGAAGCAGATTCGCCGGCTCCTCCGCCTCGCGCTCGAAGGCGCGACGTATCAGGTTTACGAAGCGGAAACCGGCGCGGCCGGCCTGCTGGAAATCGTGCAACGCCGGCCCGACGTCGTGCTGCTCGATCTCGGGCTGCCCGACATGGAAGGCGTGAAAGTCCTGCGGCGTCTGCGCGAATGGTCGCGCGTTCCTGTCCTGATCCTCTCGGTGCGCGACGACGCGGAGGAGAAGGTCGCAGCGCTCGACGCCGGCGCGGATGACTATGTGACGAAGCAATTCAGCACGGCAGAGTTGCTGGCGCGCTTGCGCGTGGTGCAGCGGCGCACGCTCGCGGAAGCGGGCGATCCGGTGTTCAACTCGGGCGCGTTGAGCGTCGACTTCGCGGCGCGCCAGGTGCGGCTCCACGGCGCCGAGATCAAGCTGACTCCGACTGAGTATTCGCTCCTGCGCGTGCTCGTGCAGCACGCGGGGAAAGTGGTAACGCACCGGCAGCTTCTGCGCACCGTCTGGGGCGAAAAGGCCGAGTCGCAGGCGCAATACCTCCGCGTTTACGTGACGCATCTGCGCAAGAAGCTCGAGGCCGCGTCCGACGCGCTGAGCCTGATCAAGACGGAAGTCGGAATCGGCTACCGGCTTTCGACCGAAGACCTCTGAGGCAGGCCGCGTCGCGTTAACGCTTTTTTAACGCCTTCCGGGCACATCTTAATTAACGGTCGCCCGCGACGTTGGAAGACGTTAGGGCATGAAACCGATCGTCGTTGTCTTGATCCGGAGCGAAGCGCCGCCCGCGCTCCCTGAGCGCTGCGAACTGGCACGCGAAAATTGGACGCCGCCGCAATGGACGTGGTTCATCGAGAACCCACCTCCACCACCTCGGGTGAGCGCTGGCCTAACGAAAAGAAAAACTGCGGCGCTCGCCCGATGATCGCGACCGGCCTGCGGCGTCCGCGCAACGTCGACGCGCCGCGCGCGGCGGCGATTCTCTACGGCGACTGGGGCACGAGCAAAGCGTATGTCATCGGCCTCGCCTTCGCGGTCGGCGGCTACGCTTCCTTCTGGCTAATCGCGCTGATGTGCGGCCTGACGGCGCTGGTCGGACTGAATTACATCATCATCTGTCGCCTCTATCCAGATGGCGGCGGCGTTTACGCGAGCGTGCGGCATCGCTCGGAGATCATCTCGATCGTGGGCGCGTTTTTGTTGATCGCCGATTACCTCGTGACGGCGGCGATCAGCGCGCTCTCCGGTTTCCAATACCTCGGTGTCGCGCATCCCGAACAATGGGCGGCGGGCGCGATCCTCGTCATCGGGCTGCTGAATTTGCTCGGCCCGAAGCACACCGGCGGTCTCGCCTTTCTCATCTCGGTGCCGACCGTGATCGTCGTCGTGACGCTGGGTCTCCTGAGCTTGCCGCACCTTGGCGTGGCCGTGGCAAATCTCCAGCCGCTGCAAGGCGGGCTCTGGCATAACTGGGGCGGATTCGTTGGCATCGTGCTCGCTCTTTCTGGCGTGGAAGCCGTCGCTAATACGACCGGCGTGATGAAGCTCGATCCCGGCCGCACCGACGCGAATCCCTCGGTGCGGCGCACTTCCACGCCGGCGATTCTGTGGGTCATGATCGAGGTGTGCCTCTTCACCGCACTGCTCGGTCTGGCCATGAATGCGCTCGGCGGTTTACACGCAGTGCACGGCGAGGTCAACGCGCCCGGTGCGCACGGCGTGCGTGATTACATGCTGCATTACATGGCGCAAGTCTTCGGCGGGCAGGCGCTTGCCCCGGCCTTTGGACATGTCTTTGGGGTTGTCGTCAGCATTGTCTTCGCGCTGCTCCTTCTCTCCGCGACGAATACCGCGATCGTCGACTTGGTCACGATCCAGTTTCTGATGGCGCGCGATCGCGAGTTGCCGTCGGTGTTTCAAAAGCTAAACCGCTGGGGCGTGCCGAGCGCCGGTCTCCTGCTGGCGACGAGCGTGCCGATCGCGCTCACGCTCGCGGTCAGAGACATGGCGGGTCTTGCCGATCTTTACGCGGTCGGCGTGGTCGGCGCGATCGCGACGAATCTAGGTCCACCTGCACGGACCGCTCAACGAATCTGAAACGCTGGGAACGCGCACTGATGTTCTTCACCTTTGCCGTGATGGCGGCGATCGAAGTTTCGCTGCTGATCGAGAAACCCCGAGCCCGCTATTTCGCGTTTACCATTCTCGCAGTCGGGTTGGTTCTACGCGGACTTGTGCAGGAACGGCGTCGTCGACAGCGCGACGACGCTGCCGCCCCCGGTGGAGTCGATTCCGGGCGCCGCCTTCGCGCCGGCGACCGCAAAACCCGCCAGCGGACATCCCATGATCTGTGCGGTGCGCTCGAAAGGTCGCACCCTCGATTTCGCTTTGCGCGAAGCGGCCGAAAGCGGGCGCCGCCTCTATCTATTATGCGTGCGCGAACAACGTTTCGTGACCGAGCAAGATCGCCAACGCAAATGGCGCGACGACGACGAAGCGCGCGAGATTTTCCACGCGGCCAGGCAAACTCAAGCCACTGCGCCGCCCCTCTTCTGTTACGCCGTCAGCGAATCGGTCGCTTCGACGATCGTCGATATCGCGGCCACGCTCGGAGCGACGCGGCTGATTCTCGGCGCGCCGCGACGAAACGCTTTCGTCCACCTCCTGCGCGGCAAAGTGATTCGCGAAGTCGGCGATCAATTGCCGGAAGATATCGACCTCTTGGTTTATGCCTGACGACGAGTCGAAATTTACGCCTCCACTTCCAGGTATCGGCTGACGACTAGCTTAAAGAACACGAAGCAGAGTCCCGCGCCCGCCGCGAAACCGGCGTGCAGTAGCCAGAAGGTCGTCGTCGGCATCGTCTGGTAGAAGCCGCCGACCCAGCCGACGAGACTGTTCCCGAGAAAGAACGCAAGATAATAGACCCCAATGATGGTGGCGTTGATCGCCTGCGGCGCGTATTTCGCGAAGAGCGCGAGGCTCACCGGCAGCAGGTGCGCGAAGCCGATGCTGTTGATGACGTGGAAGCAGACCGGCCACAAGAGCCCGATCTTATGGCCGGGCGCCTGCGTGGCCGCGGCGATGACGAGGCACATCATGCCGGCAATCGAGAATCCGGAGCCGATGATGAGCTTGGTCACTTCGTCTGGTTCGCGCCAATGCTTCCCATACCAGCGATAAAAGAGCGCGACGATCGCGAGGAAGCTCACGCTCACGATCGCGTCGAGTGTGATCAGCCAGGTAGTCGGCAGCTTGTCGCCCATGAAGACGAGAT
>JBDTIQ010000131.1:0-7227 GCA_039936335.1 Chthoniobacterales bacterium | reverse complement strand
GTCGCTACGCCAACGATCCCGGCGTCATTGGGAAGACCATCCAGGTCAACGGTGTGATCGCGACCGTCGTCGGAGTGATGCCGAAAGGCTGGGCTTACCCGCAGGAAGCTCAGCTCTGGATGCCGTTACATCAGGACGCAAAAGGCACGGAGCGCGGCGCGTTTAATTTCACCGCCGTGGGGCGCCTCAGACAGGGCGCTGCACTCGCGCAAGCCAACGCCGAGCTCGCTCTCTTTAGCCAAAATCTCGCCCGCCAGCATCCCGATATTTTCCAAGGAATGTCGTTTCATGCGATGCCGCTGCGCGACTTTTTTTCCCGAGGCGCGCGCACGATCGCGTTTCTGCTTCTCGGTGCGGTCCTCTTCGTCCACCTGATCGTCTGCGCGAATGTCGCAAATCTCTTGCTCGCCCGCGGCGCCGCGCGCACGAAAGAATTCGGCATCCGCGCGGCGCTCGGCGCGAGCCGCGGCCGCGTCGTTAGGCAGTTGCTCGTCGAGAGCGCGCTCCTGGGTCTCGCCGGCAGCGCGGGCGGTCTGCTTTTCGCGGCCTGGGGGATCAACCTTCTCATCTGGCTGATTCCAGTGCGGCTGGCTTCCTGGGTGCGGTTCGATCTCGACTATCGCGTCGTTCTTTTCGCGCTCGCGACCGGGATTGTCTCGGTCGTCGTTTTCGGCCTCCTCCCGGCCTTGAAAGTCTCGCGCACAAATCTGACCGAAGTTTTGAAAGAAGGTGGCCGGAGTTCTGCCGGTGGCGTGCGCGGGCGGAGGATGCGCGATTACCTTGTCGTGGCGGAAGTCGCGGTCGCCTTAATCCTGTTGATTGGCGCCGGGCTCATGATCCGCAGTGTTCGCAAACTTCAGGAGGCCGACATCGGCATTGACGCGAAAAATGTTCTCACCTTTCACGTCAGCTTTCCGCCAGCGCAGTCTCCGGACGCGAAGATGTCGGCGCGATTTTTCGAGCATCTCATCCCGGCGCTCAATGCCATCCCCGGGGTAGTTTCCGCGGGCGCGAGCAGCAGTCTGCCGACGACGAGCGCGGGGACCGACTCGTTTTTCCTGGAGGGCGAACCGCGGCCGAAGACGCAGTCCGACGCGCGCATCGCGAACCGGGAGACGATCACGCCGGGTTATCTGCAAACCTTTCGCATCCCGCTCCTCCGCGGCCGGGATATCACGGCGGATGACACGGCCGGCAAACCGGCGGTTGCCTTGATCGATCAGCGCGCGGCCGAAATGCTATTCCCGGGGAGGGACGCGATCGGCGAGCATTTCACCCGGCTGGCAGCCGGCGGCGAACCGGAGCAACTCATTGAGATCGTCGGGGTCACCGGCAATGTGGCCTACGGCCGTCTCACGGATGAACGGCCGGCTCCCACCTTTTATTATCCTAACAAACAAGCGCCCGCGCCCTCCATGTTCGCAGCCCTCCGGACGAAGAGCGCCGCGACCAGCTTTTCGTCTCTCGCGCGTCAGGCAGCCTTTTCCGTGAACAAGGAAATCCCGATCTACGACGTCAAGCTCATGACTCAAGTCGTGAAAGAGTCCTACTGGGACAGCGTCTTTTTCGGCACGCTTTTGAGTGCCTTCGCCGTCCTCGCGCTCTTCCTCGCTTCGATCGGTCTCTACGGCGTGATGTCGTATTCCGTCCGGCAACGCACGCAGGAAATCGGTGTGCGCATGACGCTCGGCGCGCAAGCGCGTGATATCTTGTCCTTAGTCACGTTCCAAGGTTTGCGGCTCATCGGGCTCGGGCTGCTCATAGGTTTGGTGGGCGCGTATTTCGTGATGCAACTCCTGCGCGGCAGCCTTGAGCAAATCTCCGCGCACGATCCGCTCACGTTCGTCGTATTGCCCTTGCTCCTGCTCATCGTCGGGCTGCTCGCCTGCTATCTGCCGGCGCGATCTGCCACCCGTTTGGACCCCATGGAAGCGTTGCGTTATGAATAACCAAAGCGCCTCGCGCGGAACTCTGGGTAGCGCGCGCGTCTCGCGTGCTGGTTTCTGGCGTCTCGCCAAAACGAACTTTCCTCCCGGCGACTATCTCACGGAAAAGTTCGCACCGGCGAGGACGCCGTTGCCAGCACGCGAGACGCGCGCGCTATCCGGAAATACAACCCTCGCCTAACCATGCTCCAGGAAATTCGCCTCGCTCTGCGCCAACTGGTCAAGAATCCGCTCTTCGCGCTCGTTGGCATTCTCACCCTCGCGCTCGGGATCGGCGCCTCGACCGCCGTCTTCACGCTCGTCAATGCGCTCCTAATCAAGCCACTGCCCTACCACGATCCTTCGCGTCTCGTTCTCCTCTTCGAACATTTTAAGGCGCAGCACCTCGACGCCATCCCGGTCTCACCTCCGGAGTTTCTCGAATACAAAGCGCAACTGAAGAGCTTCGATAAGCTCGCCGCCTTCAACACCGCAACCTACAACCTCGCGGAAGGCGAAACACCCGAGCGCATCTTCGGCGCGACGGTTTCCGCCGATCTATTCCCATTATTAGGCGTGCAGCCGATTCGCGGTCGCACTTTTCGCCCGGAGGAATGCGCGACCGGGCGCGACGACGTGATCGTGATCAGCGAACGCCTCTGGCGTCGCAAGTTCGATCGCGACCCGCGCGTGCTCG
The DNA here is from genome assembly GCA_039936335.1 of Chthoniobacterales bacterium. Taxonomy (GTDB): domain Bacteria; phylum Verrucomicrobiota; class Verrucomicrobiia; order Chthoniobacterales; family UBA10450; genus Palsa-1392. Next base: position 4,605 of record JBDTIQ010000131.1, on the reverse strand, counting down.
GGAGCAAGATCATCGCCGACGGCCGCGCCTTCACCATCGTCGGGATCATGCCGGCGAGCTTTGAGTTCCCGCTCCCGCTTTTTAACATCACCGGCGCGCAGTTCGGCGAGCAGGCCGACATCTGGCAGCCTCTCGCCTTCAGCGACAAGGAAATGAAACAGCGCGGTTCGCGCAGCTACGGCGTGATCGGCCGGCTCGCGCCGCACGTTTCCGCGCAGCAGGCGCAGGCCGAGATCGACACCGTCGTTAGGCAAATGCGCGAGCGCTTCCCCGGAAATTACCCGCAGACTGACAGTTTCGGCGCCACCCTTTTCCCGCTCAAGGAACAGGTGATCGGCGGAATGAAGCCGCTCCTCCTTATCCTGTCGGGGGCGGTCGCGCTCGTCCTCCTCATCGCCTGCGCCAATCTCGCGACCATGCTCCTCGCCCGCGCCTCCGCGCGTGAGCGCGAGATGGCAATCCGGATCGCGGTCGGCGCAAGTCGCGCGCGGCTTCTCCGTCAGGGTTTGGTGGAGAGTCTTGTCCTCGCCATCTTCGGCGGGATCGCCGGAACTTTTCTCGCGCTCTGGGCGATCGATCTCGTTAGGCAACTCGGCACTCAGACCATTCCGCGGCTCGGCGAAGTGCGGATCGATGGCAGCGTGCTGCTCGTAACCCTCGCAATCGCAGTCGGCACCGGTTTGCTCTTCGGGCTCGTCCCGGGACTGGCCAGCGGCAAACCCGATCTAACGGAAGCGCTCAAGGAAGGCGGTCGGGGCTCGACCTCGAGCCTGCGCCATAATCGGCTCCGCAACGCGCTGGTCATCGGCGAAGTCGCGCTCGCCCTCGTCCTGCTTACCGGCTCGGGATTGCTCCTCAAGAGCTTCGTTCGGCTGCAAAACGTCAGTCCCGGATTTAACCCGCAGAACGTCCTCACGGCCGAGGTTTCCCTTCCGGCTCTGCGTTATCCGGATGCAAAAACGCAGGCAAACTTTTTCACCGAGTTGGACCGGCGGGTCGGCAACCTGCCTGGGGTCAGCGAGTTTGGCCTAACGACTATCCTGCCGATGAGCGGGGTGAACAGCGATTCCTCCTTCGGCGTCGAAGGCCGGCCGAAGGATGACACGCATCCCATGCCCGATGAAGAAATCCGGATCGTCTCGCCCGGTTATTTCAAGGCACTGCAAATCCCGCTCCTCCATGGCCGCTTTTTCACCGCGGCGGATAAGCAGGACGCGCCTTTTGTCGTCCTGATCAATCACGCGCTTGAACAGCGTTATTGGCCTAACGAACAGCCAATCGGCAGGCGCATCCAGATTTACACCGGGACCGGCAAGGCCTGGGCGACGATCGTCGGGATCGTCGGCGATCTGCATCACAAGGGTCTCGATCAGCCGGTCGCGCCGGAATATTACCTGCCGCTCGCGCAGCTTCCCCGTTCCTCGATGATCCTCGCCGTCCGGAGCACGCAGGATCCACGCAGCCTAACGAACACGATCCGCCAGACCGTGCAGGCGATCGACCCGAGCCTGCCCATCGCGCATGTTCGCACGCTCGATCAGGTCATCGCTGATTCCGTCGCGCCGCGGAAATTGTCGGTCGTCCTTCTCGCCGCTTTCGGCGTCCTCGCGTTGGTCCTCGCGGCGGTCGGCATCTACGGCGTGATGTCGTTCCTTGTCGCGCAACGGACGCACGAGATCGGGGTACGGATGGCGCTGGGCGCGCAACGCTCGGACGTTCTGCGGCTCGTGATCGCGCAGGCCGCCAGCCTGATCGGCGCCGGGACGATCCTCGGGCTCATCGTCGCGCTTCTCAGCACCTCGGCGTTGAGTTCCGTGCTCTACAACGTCAGCGCGCTCGATCTTTCCACGTTCCTTTTCGTCACCCTCATCCTCGCGCTCGTCGCCTTTGTCGCCAGCTACATCCCGGCGCGCCGCGCCATGCGCGCGGATCCCATGATCGCGCTAGGACACAGAGCATGAGAACGCGTCGAACCAAGCTGCCGGTAGCGCGCGCGTCTCGCGTGCTGGTTGCGGCGTTCCCGCCATCGCGAACTTTTCCTTCTCGCGGGCTGGCTTCGAAAGTTCGTTGCGGCGAGGACGCCGCAACCAGCACGCGAGACGCGCGCTCTACCCAGGCGTTACCGCCCCGCATCTGTCTTCATAAATTCGCTTCTCGCAAAATTGCTTCATGACCAATCCACTCATCAAACTCCAGCACGTCGAACGCTTTTATCCGTTAGGCAAACAGCAGTTCACCTACGTCCTGCGCGACATCAACCTCGATGTCGAAGAAGGCGACTTCGTTTCCGTGATGGGCCCATCCGGGGCGGGAAAGTCGACGCTTCTACACTTGTTAGGCATGCATGATTTCGGATGGAGCGGTGAATACACGCTCGACGAAACCGCGGTCCATCGCCTGAAACCGAAAGAGAGAGCCATCCTGCGGAACGAGCAGATCGGTTTCGTTTTTCAAAACTACAACCTGCTCGATGACCTGACGATTTACGAGAACCTCGACATTCCCCTTTCCTACCGGCACTACAGCAAATCGGAGCGGACCGCGCTCGTCGCCGATACGCTCGATCGCTTCTCGATCGTCGGGAAAAAAGATCTCTACCCGCGCCAACTCTCCGGCGGCCAGCAGCAGCTCGTCAGCATCGCGCGCGCCATCATCGCGAAGCCGAAATTGATCCTCGCCGACGAGCCGACCGGCAACCTCCATTCCGGCCAGGCCGAGGACATCATGCGGCTTTTCAAAAAGCTCAACGACGAAGGCATCACCATCATCCAGGTGACGCACTCGGAAACCAACGCCGCCTACGGCAACAAAGTCATCCAGCTGCGCGACGGCTGGATTGTAAAATGAAAGACCCTATGAAAACACTGCTCACTACACTTACACTCGTTAGTCTTACCGCCCTCACCGCCGCTGCCGCGACGGACGAAAACATCAACGAAACCCGCGCCGCAAAACAGGGCGGCACCGTCGTCGTCGACGTCGATTTCGGCTCGATCGATCTCGCTCCGGGCGACGCCGATAAAGTTCTGATCCAGGCTCATCGCAAGGTCGAGGCTTTCTCGAAAGAAAAGGAAGAACAATACCTCAAGGCCGAGCCGATTCGGATCACGACCGAGGGCGACAAGGTGATCGTCCGCGCAACTCGCAAACACGACTCGTTAGGTAGTCAGCTCTGGAGTATGTTCGCCCGCCACTCGACCGAGGCGCAATACACGATTCGCGTCCCGGCTAACTTCAACGCCGACCTCGACACTTCGGGCGGCGACATCAGCGCGAGCGGCCTGACCGGTTCGGTTAAGGTCGACACCAGTGGCGGCGACCTGACGTTTCAGAAAATCCACGGCGAGATCAAAGCCGACACGAGCGGCGGCAACATCAAAGTCTCGGCTTGCGACGGCCGGACCGACCTCGACACGAGCGGCGGCCACATCGAAGTAACTGACGGTCGCGGCAATCTCGATGCCGACACTTCCGGCGGAAACATCACGGTCATGAACCTCGCGGGCAACGCGAAGGTCGAGAGCAGCGGCGGCAAACTTCGCCTCGCCAACGTCAGCGGAAAACTGCATGCGGAAACTTCCGGTGGCGCGATTTCCGCGATCCTTCCGGCGACCGTCACCGACGATGTCCACCTCGAGACCTCCGCCGGCGCGATCACGGTCATGACGCCGCCGAATGCCGGCCTAACGATCGACGCAGAGACCAGCTCCGGCGGCGTGCACAGCGAGTTGCCGATCACGAACATGCGCTCGGACGACGACTCGCTGAAGGGCAACATCAATGGCGGAGGGAAGAAGCTCACCCTCCGCAGCGGCGGCGGCGCGATCGAGATCGTCTCGGCAGCCAAGGAGACCGCGCAGTAATGCGACGCAGCGCCTCTGCAATTCTCCATTTACTTCTCCTCCGCCGAATGAAAAACCGAGGTGGTTTCGCAAATGCCTGGGTAGCGCATGCGTCCCGCGTGCTGGTCGACGCGTCCTCGCGGCGACGAACTTTCGCGACACCAGAAATCCTGTCGGCCGCGGCGAAAGTTCGCGATGGCGGGACGCCGTCGCCAGCACGCGGGACGCTTGCGCTACCCGGAAATTCTTCAGCCTAACGAGTCTATGATATTACCATGAACGACTTTCGCTTTGCTCTGCGCCAGCTCCGCAAATCACCGGGCTTTGCCGTCACGGCGCTGGCGACGATCGCGATCTGTCTCGGCGCGAACTTGGCAATTTTCGCAGTGATCGACTCCGTGTTGTTGCAGCCGTTGCCCTTCCGGCACTCCGACCGGCTCGTCTCGATTTACAACGCCTATCCGAAAGCGGACGTCGAAAACGACGGCTCGTCGCTGACCAATTACTACGAGCGGCGCGGCCACATCGCGGCTTTCTCGAGCCTTTCCATTTATCGCGACGGCACCGAGGTCGTGGGCGATGCCGGTTCGACTCAGCAGCAAGAAGTCATGCGCGTCTCGCCAGATTTTTTCACGGCTTTGGGCGTCGGTCCGGTCATCGGTCGCACTTTCAAGGAATCGGAAACGATCACTCCAGTTGAGAACCATGGCGTGGCCATCCTGACCGACGCTTACTGGCGCCAGCGGCTCAATTCCGATCCAAA
>JBDTIQ010000130.1:0-16349 GCA_039936335.1 Chthoniobacterales bacterium | reverse complement strand
CGCTATTACACGGTCACCGTGCTCGCCGGCAGCGTCCTCTTTTTTGCCTGGCTCTTCTTCGGGCTGCGCGAGCCTCTCGCGCAAGCCATCTATCGGATGATGACGCTGCTCGTCGTCTCGTCGCCCTGCGCGCTCGTGCTCTCGATTCCGTCCGCGATCCTGGTCGCGATCGCCGCTGGAGCGCGGCAGGGGATTCTCTTCCGCGGCGGAGTGGCAGTCGAAGCGCTCGCCGGGGTGAATCATTTCGCTTTTGATAAAACCGGCACGCTCACGACCGGCGAGCTGCAGGTCGCGCGGATCGAACCGGCGGGCGATGCCTCGGCCACCGAGCTGCTCGAAGTGGCGAGCGCGCTCGGGCAATATTCCACTCATCCGCTTTCGCGCGCCATCGCGCGTGAAGCGGAGCGGTTGGGGCTCATAAATTCCGACGCGCGGAATGTGACCAACCTTCCCGGCTTCGGCATGGAGGCGAAGATAGGCGCGGATCGCGTCTTCGTGGGGAGCCGCAAATTAATGGAGCAACACGGCTTCACCACGGCGGGGTTCGCGGCCGAAAGCGCGGAAGCCGAAGTCTGGGTCGCGCGCGCGCGATTACTTGGCCTGATTCGTCTGCGCGATCGGATGCGCGCGGCGACGCCGGCGGTGATTGCGGAGCTGAAGAGGAAGGGCCATTCCGTCGTCCTCATTTCGGGCGATCGCGCTCCTGCAGCCCACGCGATTGCGCGCGAAGCCGGGATCGAGGAAGTGCATGCCGATCTCACGCCTAACGAAAAGCTTGGATGGATTCATCGCTGGCGCGCCGCGGGCAAAACCGTCGCCATGGTGGGCGACGGAATCAACGACGCCCCGAGCCTGATTGCCGCTGACGTAGGCCTCGGAATGGGAGCGCGCGGCTCCGATGCCGCCCTCGAGCAGGCCGACGTGATCCTGATGCACGACCGGATCGAGAATGTGCCGGCGGCTTTGGAGTTGAGCCGCGCCGCGCGGCGGGTCATTCGGCAGAATCTTGTGATTTCATTAGGCGTGGTTGCATTTCTCATCGTCCTCGCGCTGGCGCAGAAGATCAGCCTCTCGTTAGGCGTGGTCGGTCACGAAGGGAGCACGGTCGTGGTGGTGCTGAACGGTCTGCGCCTGCTCCGGCCGCGGACGCGGAGTTCGGTGGAGACTTCGCCGCAACTCGCAGAAGTCGGGGTCGCGATGTCCTAGCGAAAGACAGGCATCTTTGCCTGCCTCGGCCGCCTGCCGAGACAGGCTGGAAGCCTATCTTCCGGCTCCTAAAACTTCTTCTCGATCCCGAAGAAGACGAAGCGCTGGCGCGGATCTCCCAAGCCGACCGGATAACGGGCGGTGTTGTTGGCAAAGGGCGGCGCATGATCAAAGATGTCGAGAACCCCGCGCGGAGCGCCAGGCCGCTCCGTCAATCCAGTGCTATAAGACGCGCACAGCAGCCGCCAGTCGGGCACGGGTCGCCAGGCAAGGCCAAACTTGGGGTTTGCGGTCGTGCCGAAGTCGCTGTTAGCCGTCGACCCGCGCGGTGATCTGCGCTTCGAGCCGGTTCACGCCCGGCACGCGGGCTCGCTCGACTTCGCTCGGGATGACGAGCTTTTTAGGGCCCTCCAAGTACAGAGCCCTTCGGCGACCTTCGCTGTTTTCATCGCCGTCCCCAACAGATAGCGAAATCCTATCGAACGCTTTGAATAGGAGTATTCGCCGGCGCCAGAATTTCGCCCGATGTTTTCATACCTTATTGCTTTATAATTTAGAACGGAACGCACGACCATGAACAAGTCCATTTACATCACCACTCAAGACCAACAACGTCTGCAAAAGTTGCTCGCGGAGACGGCTGCATCCGGCCCTCGGGAACAGGGCGATTGGAAGGCGCTCGCAGAAGAATTGCATCGGGCAGTCATCGTTCGGCCTAACGAAGTGCCGGATGACGTGATTACCATGAACTCACGCGCGGAGCTGATCGATTTGGAGAGCGATGAAACCGTGACCTTCACCCTGGTATTTCCCCACGATGCGTGGCTCGAGGAAGACAAGATTTCCGTGCTCGCCCCGATCGGCGCGGGAATGCTCGGTTACCGCGTCGGCGATGAGTTTGAATGGCGGGTGCCGGACGGGGTGCGGCGCATGAAAGTGACCGGCGTCCACTATCAGCCGGAAGCGTCGGGCGACTTTGCTCGTTAGGCCTGCGTCATGAAATTATGCGTTGTGGCAGTCGACTACGACGGCACCATCGCGCGTGAGGGGCGCGCCGATCCGCTCGTGCTGGAGGCCGTGAGAGAGGCGCAAAGGCGTGGGATCGTCATCATACTTGTAACTGGCCGCATTCTGGCAGAATTGCAGCGCGTTCTGCCAGAGCACGAATTATTCGATGCGATCGTCGCGGAAAACGGAGCGGTGCTCGCCTTTCCGAAGACCGCAATGCGGCGACTCACGCATCCGCCATCACAGGTGCTGCTGGATGAGCTATACGCGCGCGAAGTCGCCGTCAGTTTTGGTGAGTGCATCATCGAAGCCGATGCTGCCGCGGCGCCAAAGACATTGGAAGCGATCCGGAAACTCGAGCTGCCGCTAGTTCTTCAGTTCAATCATGGCCGGGTGATGGTCCTGCCGCAGGGAATAAACAAGGCAGCGGCTTGCGGGAGGCCTCAACACCCTGCGTCTCTCCCTGCATAACTGCGTCGGCATCGGTGACGGCGAGAATGACTATGCCATGCTCGATGCCTGCGAAATTGGTGTCGCGGCCGGTTGGGGGAGCAAGGCGCTGCAAGGCATCGCGGATGAAGTCCTATAGGGGGATGGCCCGGCGGCGGTCGCTGCTTACATTCGCGAAGTCACTGCGCACATTAAACTGCCGCCGCACCGCGCTCATGGCCGGCGCATCATCCTCGGGCACGATGCCGCTGGGAAGACCATCGAGGCTGCGATCCATGGCCGCAATATTCTGGTCGCCGGCGATCCCCGGTCGGGCAAGTCGTGGATCACCGGACTTTTCTGTGAGGAACTCATCCTGCAAGGTTACTGCCTTTGCGTGATCGATCCGGAAGGCGATTACACTCCATTGAGATCGCTTCCCGGAGTCGTGCTCTTTGGCGGCGACGAGACTCCGCCACGCCTCCGGAGCGTCGCACGCGCGCTCCGCCATCCGGATGTCAGTGTGGTGATCGATCTTTCTGCGATATCTCACCCAGAGAAACTGACCTACGTAAACGAACTGCTGCCGATGCTCACATCTCTCCGACGCACGGTAGGCCTTCCCCATTGGATTGTGGTCGATGAGGCGCATTACTTTCTGCACCAGCCTAACGAACATGGCATCGACCTGGAGCTGGCGGCCTATGTCATGTCCACTTACCAGCCATCCCAACTGCACCCGGAACTCTTGCAAGCGATCGAATCCATCATCGTGACTCCGCTGACCAATCCAATGGAATTGCAGGTGCTCGTTAAATTATGCGGTGCAGAAGAAGCTGAAGACGAATGGGCAAAGATCCTGGGGAACTTGGGCATAGACGAGGCTGCAGTGCTTTCTCGGTTTAATGGACGCAGTAACCTGCCGCGCCGCTTCACCGTCACCAGTCGCCGCACGTCACATGTGCGCCATCGCGCCAAATATCTCGAGATCCCGATGCCGGAGGAACGTGCCTTCGTCTTCACTTGCAACGGTCGCCGCTTCGGACCGCCGGCGCGAACGCTCAAGGAATTCGTCGCACTCCAGGCACGGCTACCGATTGCAGCCTTGGAAAGCCACGCGCAACGCGGTGATTTCTCGCGCTGGATTCGGAATGTATTTGGAGATGAACCGCTGGCCGTTAAGATTCGCCAAGTGGAAAAGGACTTCCGAAAAGGACGAATCACAGACCTCGCCGAATCGCTCGCCGCGCCGATTCATCAGCGTTATCAGTTGCAGCAGTGACCTAACTTCGTGCGCTACTCTTTAGGCTGCGACCCCTCCCATCCGACACCGTGGCCGAATTCCTCCACCGGCGCCGGGCACGCTGCGGATTGAACCGCAATGGGACACTTTGCGGAGTGACACGCGCTTTCAGAAATTGCTCGTCGCTTGATCAGTCCGAGTTGCGAAATATTCCACGAATCATCCGCATGCGGGTCACGAGGTCGTGCAACCTTGCCCCAGCTACCAGGGCTCTTGACCCGTTCGACTTAGCCGCGCCTGTAGCGGGCTGAAATCAGAATCCAGTTCTAGAGAGCCCGGCTGCCATCGTGCTGGCCAGCCGACCTAACGCTCGACTCATGGCTGCCGCAGTTGCTTCTGCGTCTGCCGCCGGGCCTGCATCGATCTGAAAAGTGCGCTCCAGCTGCGGCGCACCGGAGTTGCTGCTGAGGAGCGCCCAACTGCCGTTCAGCTTTACCTCGCCGCCAACGTTAGGCCCGAACGTCGCAATGGTCACAACCAGGGTGCCCGTCCCAGGCGGCGCCGGCGCTCGGGGCAGGATGACCTTTCCTTTGGGCAGGAGGGGAACCAGATCCTGCGATAAGATGTTGCGCACCATTTCGTCGAAGGGGGCCGACCAGCGATCGGTCTCGCTGATTTGAACGCTATTCTCGTTAGTCAACCGGACCATCTTCACGCGATCGAGCGTTGGCGGAATATGAACGGCGGCGAGTTGGACGGGAGATGAGATGGAATGCCGACCGGTTGTAGCGGGCGGGACACTGAGTGTGTAGAAGTGAGTCTTTGGGCTGGAACCGCAGCCAGCAAAAAGAAGGAGTGAGAAGAGAGTCAGGATCTTTTGCATATTTATTCTCCGCGTTTACCTGAAATCAGAGCTTCCGGATGTTCCTCAAGATAATCTGCGAGCGAACGAATGCTGCGGGCGGCTTCTTTCACTTCTCGCATCGTCTCGCTCAAGCCCGTCTGACTCGCCGCGCCGCCCATCGTTTTGCTGACCGCGGCGGAGGCGTGGTCGAGTTGTTGCGCTGTGTTACGCAAGGTTTGCACAAGTTGGTCGACCTTTGGGCCGACGTCCTTGACGGTTTGATGAATTTCCTTCAGCGAAGCGTCCAGTTCGGCGATACTTGCCTTTAACTTCGGTGATGAGGCGAGCTGATCGATTTGCTTGGTCAGGTCGAGAACGTTCTGGCCGATCTGGTCGAGCGGGATTTTGTTCACACGGGTGACGATCGATTGCAGCCCGCCACCGGGCGCGGTCGGGATTTCTGGCAGGTTGTTAACTACCGTCAGACTCGCATCGGGGGCGCCCGGAACCATCTCGAAGCTCACCCGATAACCACCGATCAAAGGCGGATCGCGATCAAGATTGGCCCGCAGACCTTTAGCGACCAGTTGACCAAGCGCGGCCTTGAGCGCCTCCGCACTCTTAAGATTCTTTGCGCCCTCGAGATGAAAGAGGCTCGGATAGAGCGCCAGCGTGACGGGTGTCTCGATCTGGTCTGTCTTCGCATCGTAGTGGAACCCAATCGTTTTCACCTCACCGACGGGAAAGCCGCGCAGTTTCACGGGATCGCCCGGCGTCAATCCGCCGACTTCGCCATCGAATGCCACCGCGAAAAGGACCGGGCTGCCGCTCCCCGGCGGCGCGGCCGGCTTGTGCGTCTGGCCGGTAGAATGGGTGGTCGGTCTCCCCGCGCCCGGTTCCATTACGATCGTCGGTCCAGACAGAACTGCGCCTAACGAGGAAAGGTTACTGAGGCTGGGATTGGCGCCGCGCAACCAGAAGACGGTCCCGCTCGTGAGAAATTTCGCCGCGCTGTCTTTGACGGTCGCGTCCACGCTGACGGCGCTTCCGTCTTTGTTCAGCGCCACCCCGGTGACGCTGCCGACCGTCATCCCGCGATACTCGATATTCGTGCTGCTCGGATCGATTCCGTAAACATTCGGGAACGTCATCGTAATGTCTGTGCCACCCTGGGTGAGAAAGCGCACGAGCAGCCAGGCGCCGATTGCGATCGCGGCGATCGGCACCGCCCAGATCCAACCGGGCCACCAGCTATGATGCTCGGTCGCCCGTCCGGGGGCCGTCCTTCGCATCTCGTTAGGCACGACCTCTTCGCTCACGTCGTTTCCCTTTCCGCGGCATCCCAGATTAACCGTGAATCAAAGCACATCGTCGCGAGAAGGGTGAGCACGACGACCGCGATGAATGCGGTCGAACCCCAGGCCGCATCGGAGGAGGCGAGCGTGCCAAAGGTCATGAGCGGCACGAAGACCGTGATAGCGAAAGGATCCACATTCGACCAGCGGCCGATCTCGGTGATGAAACGGTGGAACTTCGTCCGGAGGATCAGGTGTTTTTTCGAGCGACGTCGCACAGACCAGATGAGCCAGCCCATTCCCAAGATCTTAACTCCGGGGATGGCGATACTGGTGCAAAAGATAATGACTCCGAGCGGCCAAAGTCCGTTTTCGAACAGCTCCTGCACGCCTTTGAAAATCGTGTAAGTGACCGGCCGTCCTAATTGGATGGAGGTATTCATCGGCAGAATGTTGGCCGGAAAAAAGAGGACGAACGCGGCGATCGTCAGGGCCGTGGCGCGCAACATGGCGTAAGGCTTGCGTGTTCGCAGATGCGCGCCGCAACGCGGACAATCCCGGCCGGCGCAATCGAGCGGCTGCACCAGGTCACAGGTCGTGCAGGAAACCGCTTCTTCCTCTTCGGGAACTTCCGCTTCGGGGGCGATCGCGCGCCAGACCGTTCGCCGATCGATCGAGGCCCGTGCGACCATGGCGAGCAGGGCCGCGGCCAGGAAACAATAGCCGCCCGTTCCAACCTTGGTTGTCATCTCACTCACATGAATGAGTCGAAAGTAGCCGACGAAACCAGCGAGCAGATAGACATCCGGCATGGCCCAGACATCGAGCCACAAAGCCCACCGATAACCATGTCCCAACCAGCGCGGCCGATAGCCGAGCCGGACCGTCGCGAGAACGGCCGAGAGGAGTCCGAAACGGATGAACGGCAAGACCAAAGCAAAAGCTCCAGTCAGAATCGCGAGCAGGAGCCAATCGCGATCCCATAACATGGCGATACCACTCGCGAGCCGGTTATGGTTATGCATCCCGAAGATGCCTACGCTGAGCAGCGGCAGGAGATTGCCGGGAATAAGGAGAGCGAACGTTCCGAGCGCGCAACAAAGGCCGGCCGTGATGCTCCGGCCGCTCGTTCGTTCCAGATCGGCGCCGCAAAGGTTGCACTCCGCCTTGTCGCCCGGACTCAGAGCAGGCAATTCTTCCAGGAGACCGCAATCAGGACAGGCAATCATCGTTCAACAGGAGTAGCAGGCTCCGTCCGGACGAGGCCTGCTCCCATTGAAAGCAACGCAGGAGAGAGCTGGTCTGGTCGCAAGTTTCCGAGCAATCCGCTGCGGGCCGGAAAGGGCGGATGGTTGCGCTGGTCCATAACCGCCCTCCTAACCTGTCGTATTAGCTAACGAATCAGCGCCGGTCGGTTTTGCTCCGACATGGTTGCGCTCCAGAGGCCCAGCAAGAGGACGATAATGCCCAGGATAATGTCATTGGTGCGAGCCTTACCGGCGTAAACCAGGAAGAACGAGCCAATGATCAGCCAGATCCCCCAAATAGCATTCAGCCAACTGAGCCAGACGGTCTGGAAGGTCGGGACAATGGCACGAATCAGGGCAAATACGCCGATGACAATGCCAAGGACAATGTCGTTGATCCGTGCCGTCCTATTTCCATAGAGGAGGACAAATGGCGCGATGATCAGCCAAATTCCCGCGAGTACGTTCAGGCCGCTAATCCAAACCGACATCGTCGGAGCAGTTCGAACAGTTTCTGTTTCTGTGTTCATTTTTTGATTACCTTTCTACTTATGATTTCGGCTCTCCGGCCATGTTTAGTCCGCGCCGATTTCCCCGACGGGCTATCGGAAGAATTCTCACGTGGCACAGGCGTCCCGCCTGTGGGGCCACCGGCATCTTGCCCGGTGATTGTTCTGTCGCCTCGAGATTGGAGTCACCGGGCGAGACGCCCGCTGGCTCCACAGGCAAGATGCCTGTGCTACTGCTTACGACTCCTGTGCGCTGACCCATTCAAAGGCGAAGCGCACCAGTTCGGTCGCTCCGGCCAGGTTCAGCTTTTCTTTCAAATGGGTGCGATGGCTATCGACGGTCTTTTGGCTGAGATGAAGTCGCTCGGCGATCTCCTTCGAACTCGAGCCGCGGCCGAGCAAGGTCAGCACTTCCAACTCGCGATCGCTTAGTCGGCTGATCGGCGACGACTTGGCGCCCGCGTCGCCATGGAGGTATTGATGCAGCATGCTCTTTTGCAGCCGCTCGCTCACATACATGTTCCCGGCGCAAACCGTGCGAATCGCTTCCATGATCCGATCGCGCGCTTCGCGCTTCATGACGTAACCACTTGCGCCCGCGCGCAAGGCGCGCTCGGCAAAATGCGATTCGTCATGCATCGATAAAACGAGGATGCGCAGGTCTGGCTGGAGGGTCTTCAGATTCTTGATTAGCTCGATGCCATTGGCTCCGCCTAACGAGATATCGACGATTGCGAGATCGGGGCGCGCTTGCGCGGCGACGTCGAGCGCCTGCTCTGCGCTGGCCGCCTCGGCGCAGACCGTCAGGTCGGGTTCACCCTGGAGCAATTGGGTCAGCCCGTCACGCACGATGGCGTAGTCATCCACCAAAAGGATGCGGAACTTCTTTTTCTTGGGCTGGTTCTTCACTCGTTAGTCTTGAGGCTGCCGGTGTAGGGAAAAGCGCATTCGACAGTCGTGCCGCCGCCCGGGGTGGAACGAAAATGCAGTGTTGCCCCGATCAGCCGGGCGCGATGGCGCATGATATCTAGCCCGCGTCCGCGTTGCGTCCCCGGACCCGCGGTCAGGCCGCAGCCTTCATCCCTAACGAGTAAAAGACCAAGCTTGAACTGCAGCGCAACTTTGTTCGTCCCGCTGTGTTTGATGGCGTTCGTCATCGCTTCCTGCGCGATCCGGTAAAGATGTGTCGCCGTATCATGCTCATAAAGCTCGATCGGCTGATCGCAGTGGAAGCTGCAATCTGCCATCCCTGCCGCGCAGAGCTGTTGCACCAGTTCCTCGAGCGCGCAGACCAAGCCATCGGGACGCGCCGGGACCGGCTGGACGCCGCGGGCAATGTTATGCGCCTGATTAATGGCGTCGTTTACGAGCCCGGCGATTTTTGTGGCCTGTGTGATATGTGGTGAACTCTCCGACTCGAGATCGCGCTGCAGGGCGAGAGAGTGGAAAAGGATGCCGGTTAACGACTGTCCGAGGCCGTCATGGAGATCGTGACTAAAACGCCGCTGCTCGTGCTCCTTCGTTTCCAGCACCTCCTTCTCGAGTCCGGCGCGCTTCCGCATTTCGTCTTCGAGGTCAGCGGTTCGCGCGCGCACGCGTTCTTCCAATTCCGTGCGGATGGATTTGAGGTCGGCTTCGAGTTGCCGATGAGCCGTGATGTCGGTCAGCGCGCGGATGAAGCCAAGCGACTCGCCGCTGTAGGCGCGCAGGCCGACGCCTTCCGCCAGCACCCAGCGCACGCCGCCGTCCGGACGACAGACGCGATATTCCTCGAGAAACAAGTCGTCAGCGTCGCGCAGTTGTCGCCAGCGTTCGCAGACCGCGGCCTGATCTTCTGGATGGACAGCGCGCTGCCAGCCGTCGCCGATCGCTTCGTCGATCGTTAGGCCGGTGATCGCGGTCCAGCGGTCGTTCACGTAATTGCAGCGCCCGCTTGCGTCGAAGCGCATGATGCCGACAGGCGCGATCCGGGCGAGCGCGGTGAAGCTAATCTCGCGTTCGTGCAAAGCTGCTTCGGTGCGATGCAGGCGTCGCTCCGCCCGCTGGATTTGCGCTCGGTCGAGTTGCGTCATGGACGGTCAGACACTCTCCGTCGTCCCGGCCACGCAGGCGAGCACGCGCGGGGCGATTTCGTCCAACTTCATGTGGTGATGGGCCAGCGCCTGGCCGGTTTCTGGGTGCTTCGGTTCATCAGGCATCGCTTCGTTGCGATGAGTAATCGTGCGACCGCCCGCCTCGCGGATGGCTTGTAATCCAGCCGCACCGTCCTCGCGTGCGTGCACCAGGAGAATGCCAATAACTCGCTCGCGGAAGGCGGCGGCTACGCTCGCGAAGAGCAGGTCGATGGAAGGCCGGTGCGGAGATTGCATTTCGCCATTCGCGAGATGGACTTTGCCGTCGCGGATCAGTAAATGCTTTCCATCGGCCGCGACGTAAATGCGGCGACGTTCGACGGCCTCGCCATTCATCGCGGGCGCGGCGCGCATCCGCCCGGGGGCATTAAGAATGTCGGCGAGCAGAATCGGGCTCTCCGGCGTGGCGTGGAGAACGACGAAGACGGCGGCTTCGAGGTCGGGCGGAAAGTGCGCAATGAGATAGGCAAGAGCGGCGCCGCCTCCGATGGGCGCGCCGATCGCGACGATGTCGTGAGTGAGGTGGGTCGCATTCATAGTGAGATCTGAAAGTTCCGGCCTTCCCAGCGATCTGCCTCGGGCCAGTGGAAGGTGAAATCGATCGTCGCCGCGCCGCCCAACTGATCTCTCTCGAGATCGGCGACGTGTACGCCCAGTTTCGTATCGCGGGTGCGGAGATCATGGGCCGTCGCCCAATGATCGATGCTCCAGTGCACGATCGCGGGTGAGAGGAGTTCGAAGCGCAGACTTTTCTCTTTACCTAACGAGTCTATCTGATCGTTGAAACGCCAGCTGGCGAACACAGCGCGCTTCTTCTCAATCAGGTAACGTTGTGCCGTCACTGGCGGCATATCGAAGATCCTGCCATCGCGGATCGAGCGCGCGAGCTTGATGTATTCCGCATGCGCCCAGACCAGTGGCATGCCCGAACCGGAAGGGTGGCCAAAGTAGAGATTGCGCTCCGGAATGTCGGGCGCATCCCAGATTTGCTCCGGGATCATCCCGCCATCGCTCGTGAATGACTCCATCGCCCTGAGCAGTCGTTCCGCTTCCTCCTTGCGGCCGGCGGCAATTTCGTAGTGGGCACGTTCACCCGTGAGCAACGGCCAGGCACGGCCCACGCCGGTGCCGTCGAACGGCGAACCATCTTCATGTTCGCCGTAGCCGTCGTGATTGTAGCGATGCCAGCAGGGGCCATGCGGTGTCTCGACTTTCAGCAGGGAATCGATCACGCACACAGTGTTACTGATTCGCGGGTCGTCCGGCGCGCGCAAGCCAAAGCGGACGAGAGCCAGCGCATCGACGGAGACGATGCTCCAGGCTGGGACGGACTTCTGATTCTCAACGTTCTTAAGCTGGATTTCGCCATTAACCGGAGAGGATCCTTCATTCGTTAGGGGAGCAATTCGCACGTAATAGCCTTCTACATCGTATTTTTGCGCCAGTTCTGTTCCGCTGACGTAGGTCCAGCGTTCGATGCTGTCGTTCCACGTGTCCGCCGTTTCACGCAGGTAATCTGCCAGCTCTGGCTCCAGAGAAAATTCCGCCGCCTCGAGCAGGGCGGCGATTTGCACCGCGATCGTGTATGGCGAGTAGCCACCTACTTCCTCCCAGCGATCCTGCTCAGTCGCGGGTCCTTGCCTCACGATGAAGGCAAGAGCTTTTCGCACCATCGGCCAAAGACGTTTCAACTCCTCTTGGTCGATCAGTTTCTCGCGCAACGACGTCGCCGTGAGCAAGATCGGAAACGCGCTCTCGTCCATCTGCACCCCGTGCCAGTAGGGCACGCCGCTGACCCACATGTTTTGGGGCCAGCTTCCATCTTCCTCCTGCGTCACGGCAAGGTAACGCAGCACCTGTCCAGCACTCGGACCCGCGCCAGCCGCGAGAAGGGCGCCGCTCACCTGTGCGAGATCGCGCACCCAGGCGAGGTGGTAACCCCCGCGATCTTCATCGCCTTTGGAAAATCCCCACGGAATCGAAAGACTTGCGACCGTGCCGCCCGGAAAATTCTTCGCCTGATGCGTCTTTAGAACCGCCGTGCTGATTCGATAGTAATCAAAGGCATGCTCCTTTTTCTCCTGCGGAGGTGGTCGGAGCGAGTCGTGCCAAGCCTGCCAATCGCGCAAATACTTAGCGCGCGCCGCGTCGAAGCCATCAAGCAAGCTGCCGCGCACATGATGCGCCGCGCCGACAGGCGAAGAAGCAAAGCCGAGGGCAAGCACAAACTCGCCGCGACATTGCGCGAGGTCGATCCGCGCAGTGAGGGCGACATTACCATCGCGCGCCTGCGGATAACTCCAGGTCATCTCTTTATGCTGCTGTAGGTCCTGCCAGCCATCGGAGACGCCGACGTAGCCCGCGGAGGATTGCAGAAAAGGCGCGGTGCAACCGAGCGCGAGGGCGGAGCCTTGACGTTGCGCGAGGAGAAAATCCTGACCCCAGAGACGCGCGACCCAGGCGTGATTATGCGCGCCGCCGTCGTTGAGATGCGGCGCGAGCAGGACATAGAGATAAAGCTCCTCCGCGCTCATGGAAGTGAAGCGCGTCCGAATCAGGAGCACGTCAAGCCGCGAATCGGTGATGATTTCCTTCTCGATCCGGTAACGGCCTTCCCTGCATTCATTCGTTAGGTGGAAAGCTGGCACGCCGGGAGCGAGATACTCGACGCGGTGCTCGGTGTGCCGTTTTTCCTCGGAGAAGAATTCCTTTCCATCCGTCACGATGAATTCCAGGTCGCGCGTGCAGGCGCGATCGACTTCCGGAGCGTAGATTTCATTCAACACGCCGTGACTGACCGTAAACCAGACCTGACTGGCCGGCCCGAGCGCGGTCCCGACGCCGGATTTCGCACTCGAAGTCCAGCGAGGTTCGATACCTGGCTGGCCCGGGGCGTCGTTCTTGTTTTGATCATTGCCGGAGCTCACGACACCGTCATTCTCCGCCCATGCTCCAGAGATGAAATGAGAAATAGAAGGGAACGGTCGCTAACAAAATCTCTTACACGAACGTCTCAGCAGGGAAGCGCGCGGCGGGACAGCCTGGCAGATGCATTCTCCGTTATGCGTGATCTACTGGCTTGGAAGACCTCCCGCGAAGAGTCAGCCTAACCGCAGGCAAGATCATGAAAACAGAGTCCTCAAAAGCCAACATCTTCCAGCACTTTTTCCGCACAGAGGCTCTCAGTGGTTTGATCCTGCTGGCCTTCGCCGCGCTCGCGCTGATCGCGGCGAACTCTCCGCTGGCGTTGCTCTATTCCCACCTCTGGGAGGTGACGTTCTCTATTGGCAGCAACGGGCATCCGCTCACTCTCACGCTGCACCAGTGGATCAACGATGGCCTGATGGCGGTGTTTTTCCTGCTCGTCGGACTCGAGATCAAGCGGGAACTGGTCGCGGGTGAGCTGTCCTCGCCGGCCAAAGCCGCGCTTCCAATAGTCGCCGCACTCGGCGGGGTGATGGTGCCGGCTCTGCTTTACTGGTCATTCAACACCAACGGTCCCGGCGCCCAGGGCTGGGGCATCCCGATGGCGACCGATATCGCCTTCGCCCTGGGTGTGCTGGCCCTCGTCGCGCCAAATGCTTCGGTCGGACTGAAGGTGTTCCTGGCGGCGCTGGCCATCGTCGATGACATGGTAGCGGTCCTGGTCATCGCGGTTTTCTATTCGGGTGCGATCAACTGGAGTGCGCTGGGGGCGGCGGCCTTGGTCCTGGTGTTTTTGGTCGGATTGAATGTGAGCGGCGTCAGGAAGTTGTGGCCTTATCTGATCGCCGGAATTGCCCTCTGGTTTTTTGTGCACGAATCGGGCGTTCACGCCACGATCGCAGGCGTGCTCCTGGCCATGACCATTCCGGCGCGCACCCGCCTCAACGCGGCCGAGTTCTCAGAGGAAGCTCGGTCGCTCCTGCAAGAATTCGATCGCAAGGAGACCGGCGACCTTCTCGTCCTAACGAGTAAAGGACAGCAGGAAACCCTCTTTTCGCTGAACCGCGCGAGCGAAGCCGCGACGGCTCCCATCCTGCGGCTCGAACACGCGCTCCATCGCTTCTCGGCCTTTGTCGTGATGCCGCTGTTTGCGTTCGCCAACGCCGGCGTAAAGCTGGGCGGGCCGATCCTCCACCACGAAGTGGCCTTGGGTGTGCTGGTAGGACTTGTCATTGGCAAACCACTCGGAATTACTGCCGCCGCGTTCCTCGCCGTGAAAGCCGGGATCGCGAAACTGCCGGCGGAAATGCGCTGGGGCGAATTGCACGGCGCGGCCTGGCTGGCGGGCATCGGCTTCACGATGTCGCTCTTCATCGCGATGCTGGCTTTTGAAGATCCCGCTGTCGTCGCCACGGCCAAGGTAGCCATCCTGGGAGGTTCAATGCTCGCCGGCCTGATCGGGGCGGTCGTTCTCAGGACGATCGGGCGTACTGGGCGCAACGCGGTAAGCTCGACAAGTCTCTGAGACCGGGCGCGCCTGCAACGGCTCTGCGACGACTCTCTCTCGGTGCGTGAGTGCCGACGCCGATTTATCCCACGGAGGGAATGGAGAGTCCTTCATAGGTCTCCTCGATGATTTGGTCGACCACCGCTTTCAGGTCACCGGTCGATTCCCACATCGCTAGTTGGCGATCGGCGCCGGTGCCTTCGCGCATGATCCGCTCGATGTGCGCCAGCTCAGCGCGACTGCCCAGCTCATCGACTTCGGTGGCGACGAAAGCCAGCATCTCGTCCAGTAACTCCCGTTCATCCACCTCGCAACGCCGGCCGAAGTCGATTAGCTTGCCGCCGATCCCATAGCGTGAAGCGCGCCAACGATTCTCTTCCAGGAGGCGACGTGGATAACTGCGAAAGGTGACGTTCTGGTCGCGTAACTTTTGCAGCTTGGACACAATCGCCTGCATGAGGGCGGCGAGCGCGATCGTGTCGTCGACCCGCGACTGTGCATCGCAGATGCGGAACTCGATCGTATCGAAAAACGGATGCAGTCGGATGTCCCACCAGATCTTTTTGGCATTGTCGATGCAGCCGGTCATGACCAGCAGCTTCAGGTAGTCTTCATACTCCGAAAGACTCTCGAAAGCGTCCGGGATGCCACTGCGCGGGAAGCGTTGGAAGATCATCTGCCGATAAGCCTTCAGGCCCGTGTTTTGGCCTAACCAAAAGGGTGAGTTCACGGATAGCGCGTAAAGGTGCGGCAGGAAATAGCGCGCCTGATTCATGACATCGATCGCTTCTTCGCGATCAGGAATGCCCACATGGACATGGAGCCCGAAGATGAGGTTAATGCGCGCGATCTGCTGCATGTCGTTCACGATCGTCGCGTAGCGCTCGTCGGCGGTGATGAGCTGATTCTGCCAATGAGAAAACGGATGGGTCCCGGCCGAAGCGATTTTCAATCCGCCATGCGCAGCGACGGATGCGAGCTGACTGCGCAGATCGAGCACCTGTTGGCGGGCGGATCGAATGTCACCGCAGACGTCCGTTCCCAACTCGACGACGGATTGGTGCATCTCCGCTTTAACCCGCTCTTTCAGGAGTATTTTGCCGCCCTCGAGAATCTGTTCGATGTGCGAAACCAGCTCGCGCGACTGCGGATCGATAATCTGGAATTCTTCCTCGATTCCGAGAGTAAAAGTGTGGTGCCTATCTCTCATCGTGTTCGAGTTCCTGAAGGACTTCCGCGGGAGTCCAGGCGTTGCCGCGCCAAATCTTTTCGATCACGCCTTTTTTGTCGATCAGCGCGGTGGCGAGACTGTGCGAGATGGTGCCGCTCTCCAGCTGCACGAGAACAGAAAAACCTTTCGTGAGGCGCTGGATCTCCGCGGGTTTACCGGTTGCGAGCAGCCAGACACTGGGATCGGCCCCTTCCGCCTGACCATAGTGCTGCAGCACCGCCGGCGAGTCGTGCGCCGGATCAAAGCTGATGCTGAGCAAACGGGTCGAAGCGAGCGGCTCGGTGGAAGAAGCTTTGATCGACTTCTGCAGCTCGGCGAAATCCCGCGACATGCGCGGACAGAAGTTGGGAAGCGGACAGCGAGTGAAGATAAACGTAATGACCAGCGGATGGCCGCGGAAGGTGGCGAGGGAAATCGGCTGGTTGTTTTGATCGACCAGATGGAACGGCGGCATCACGTCGCCTTCGTGCAGGCGATCTGATTTCACCGACCGCGCGGTGGGCGCAGGTGTCGGCAAATGCAGCGTCGCCGGATCGATCTTCTGGATCTGGTCGATCCAGGAATCGTTCTGGGTGACATTAAGGCGGAAGGAGACCGCATCGCCGATTTGCAAGCCGCTGATCTCTTTCTCGTTACGGAGCTCGAACGGCATCGTCATCGAAGGCATGAAGCCAGCGATATCTTCATGCTGAATGTCGAGCGTCTTGTGATCGGGCGGCAGGCCGCGAATGAGGCCGCGCGCCTGGTAGTGGAGCGGCCCGCGGTCGTTGGCC
>JBDTIQ010000129.1:0-21066 GCA_039936335.1 Chthoniobacterales bacterium | reverse complement strand
CATTAAACAAACCGCGCAGGGTGTAGTCGCGCTGCCCAGCCTCCTCTTTCATCAGGGTCAGATAAGGAGCGCAAAAGGCCCATTCCTCATCGCTCACATCGCTCGGATAATCGGTCCGCGTCCCACGGGTCTTGAATATTTTCTTTGCCATCCCAAGCGTAATGCTCGGTCGTAAGTAAAAAGTACAGCTTTTTCGTCACGAAAGTTCATGACACGCTCTAGACGACGATCAGTAGAGAGCAGTAGAGAAGTTCATCCCGACAGATAGGGTGAGAGAGGACCGACGCGGGCGACCGTGGAGCGATCGGCGCCGTGTTTTCAATGGCGTCCTGTGGATTCTGCGCACCGGTGCGCCTTGGCACGACTTGCCCGAGCGTTATGGTGCGTATCAGACGGTGCATCGGCGCTTTCAATCCTGGTGCAAGTGTGGAGTGATGGAGGCGGTGCTGCGTGGCTTAGCCCGAGATTTGCATGAGCGAGGAGGCTTGGATTTAAGTGAGTGTTTCCTCGATGGCAGCTTTTCAGCGGCCCAAAAGGGGCGCTAAAATCGGCAAAACCAAGCGCGGGAAGGCTGTAAAATTATGGCCATTGGAGACGCTCATGGTCTGCCAGTGGCCATTCACACAGAAGCTGCTGCGCCCGCGGAAGTGAGCTTGGTGGAGGCAACCTTGGAGCAAAGACTGATCGAAGAAAAACCCCTCCGGCTGATCGCCGACAAAGCCTATGATAGCGATCCCTTGCGCGAGCGGCTCTTGGAACAGGAAATCCTGCTTTTGGCCCCCCGCCGCGGACGACGCAAACCCTCCTTCAATGATGGACGCTGGATGCGACGCTACGCACGCTGGCGCATCGAACGTCTTTTCGCTTGGTTGCACAACTTTCGCCGGCTCGTCGTCCGCTGGGAATACAATGCCGAAAACTATCTTGCCTTCCTCCAACTCGGCTGCGCTCTCATCCTTCTCAGACATTTATGAGATGGCTTCTACGAGAGCGGCCTGCGTTCCGTGTTTGGCGAAGAGGGTGTCGGCTAAGAGCGAACGGTTAGCTGGGTCCTGGCAGTGATCGTTGCTGGCGATTTCACCGACCGGAGAAAACGGCAATCGCCCGCCGCCCGGCTGCAATTGCCGGCGCACTAGGGTGTGTTAACACTAACGCAAGGCCTCGACGATAAGGGCGAAGTGGATGAAGGCAGTGAACATCACATCGAGTTTATCGAAGCGAGAGAAGATGCGCCGGAAGCCTTTGAGTCGACGAAAGAGGCGCTCAATTCGTTGCGTCTGCGATACATGGCGCGGTCATATTCCCATGGTGAAATCCGGTTTGGGTGTGGCGGAACCACCGGCGTGAAACCCAGTTCCAAAGCCAGTTGGCGGGTTTCGTCTCCTTCGTAAGCTCGATCCATGATCAGATGCCAGGGAAGCGCCGTGGGCCCTGGCTTTTGCAGCAGAAGGCGGCCGTGCGGCGCATCGCCGGCCTGCCCGGGCGAGAGCGCGAAACTCAAGGCGCAGCGAGCATTCGCGGCAACCAGATGAATCTTGGTGGTCCAGCCTCCACGGGACTTGCCGATGGCTTGTGGACCGTTTTTTTTAAAGCTCCCGTGCCATCGGGATGCACTTTCACAATCGTGCTGTCGAGCGAGACCGCCTCCAGTTTGATCTGGATAATCTGTTCTTGTTGCAGCCGGGCAAACATCCGGTCCAAGACCCCCGCCTTACTCCAGCGATTCATCCGCGTGTAAATGGTGTGCCAGTTCCCCAAGTGTTTGGGCAACCCGCGCCATTTGCACCCTTGCTCCGCCACATGCAGGATGGCGTTGATGACTTCCAGATTCGTTAGGCTGACGTTCCCCCGCTGCCGCGGTAAACAGTCTTCGATCCTACGGTACTGCTCTTCGGTGATTTCCATCGCCACCCTTTAGCGGCAATCCGAATCAACGTCAATTAGTGTTAACACTGCCTAGCGCGCGCCCACGGCGCGGTGCCGCAAGGCGCGGTGCACACCTACAAGATTCTCGAGAGTTTCACGGCGGCGGAAGCGACGAGCCCGCCGGCATGGAGAGGTACCAGGATGATCACGGAAAAGTTAACCCAGCCGCTCCATCCGAGTTGGCGCAGGGCAGGGTGAGAGCCAGGACCAAGGAAGGGCCCCGATCAACGCCGGGATACTCCACCCCAGTGAGTGCGCCGAGCGTTACGAATCGTTCGCGTTCGTTCAATCGCAGCGCTTCGCGCAACTGCCGGGCGCGCAGGTTCAGCAGCATGATTTCGATCGCGATCGCGCTAAACCCAATCGCGTAGCTGGAAAATACCGCTCGTGCTTGCGCCTTTGTGCTCGGCCCGTAATTCTGGCCTAGCCGACCGTCGCTGAGCACATCCCACATGGAATTGAAGATGGCCTTCAACGGATAGATGTAGATCAGGATCGTGACGAGCATGGCCCAACTGACCAAGCTGGAGATGCCGTCCTCCGGGCCGTAACGCCGGCTCCAGGTTACAATGCCCGCGCCCGAAAATTCCGATGACGGCGATGCTGCAAACGAAGGTGGGGACATTCCGGAAAGCGTTTAGGAGCGAGGTAATATCATCAGGGATTTCCTGGGCTGCAATCACGAGCATGGTGATGGCGAAGGCGAAGGAGGCGTCGATGAAAGTCTCGAGGCGCGTCATTTCGAGGCCGCGCAAATGGAAGCCACCGAGGCGCGGAAGCGCGTCGAGGTCCGCGGGGAGCGCGGAGCTGATTTCCTGGCGGCTTTCTTTCACGCGTCACGTCATGCCACACGCTGGGTGGAGCGGCAATCCTGTTCCCCAGGAAGGAGAGAAGAAGGGACGCTTTGCAAGCGCCCTGCGGCGGTTACGGGGAATCGGACTAGTAAACTGAGCAACCCGCCTCAGGCCCGTCGGCCTACAATCGCAGCTCGAAAGCTGCGGCTACTTCATCAGCAGCACGGAACGACTGCGTTTGATTTCGCGCGTGATCTTGCGGTGCATGTGCGCGGGCATTCCAGTCACGCGGCGCGGCAGGATTTTGCCACTCTCGGTGACGAACTTACGGAGGAGATCGGGGTTTTTGTAATCGATCGCTTCAGCCGCGATATCAATGCGGCGGCGAGGCATCGTGCGATTGGCACGGCGGAAAGCGGAACGGCGTTTGGCGGTCTTCGGTTGCATAACTTACTTGGTCTCCCGGTGGAGCGTGTGCCGTTTCATGAACGGGTTGTATTTCTTCTTCTCGAGCCGGTTCGGGGTGCGCGGGCTCTTTTTGTTGCGCGTGCTCATGTAGCGCGACGCGGGCATGCCGGCGGCTTTCGCCTCCGTGCATTCAAGGGTGATGATTTCCTGGGCCATGTTCGTTATTCCTTTGTGTCTTCGGACTTCTCTTCTTCTTCGCCTTCGCGCGTTTCGTCATCGGTGAGACCGAAGAGCGAGGTGACGGATTGGCGGACGCGCGAGGCTTTGTTCTGCTTCTCGAGCTTCGACTGACATTCGACAGTATAACGCGCGAACGGGATCGCTTCGAGCCGTGCGTGCACGATCGGTTTGCCGGACATTTCGCATTTGCCGTAGGTGCCGAGTTCGATGCGTTTGAGCGCTTCGTCGATCTCGTAAAGGGCGTCCTGTTCCTGCGACAAAAGGCTGAGCGCGAAATCGCGATCATAGGCGTCGCTCCCGGCATCCGCCTGGTGCATTCCAAAGGCCGAAGCTTCGCTGCCTTCCGCGCGGGCGCGCAAGGTGTCTTGCGCTACGCCGGCCATGGAATCGACCATTGCGTCGCGCAACTGCAGGAGGCGTTCTTTCTGCGCGCGGGTGAAAGGGTCCAGTTGATGGTCGTTGCCCTTGACGCCGTTGCCGATGATCTGTGCCGTTTCGCTGCCGTTTTTGCCGCCCGCTTTTTGGGCTTTGGCCGGCGCTTTGGTTGCGGGTGGAGCGGCTCTTTTAGCCGGTTTTGAAACCTTTGCGGCCTTCGCAGGTTTAACGCTTTTCGCCTTTGGCGCGACACTCCGCTTCTTCGCGACAGGAGCTTTTTTCGCAGGGGCGGACTTCTTGGTCGGCGCCTTTTTCGCGGGCTTCTTTTTAGCGGAAGTTTTCTTGGAACTGGCCATAAAAATGAGTGAGTGCGGCCGAGCTTCGAACCTGCCCGGACAAGAGGGAGGCTTAATTAAGAGCAATTCGATTTTCGCGCAAGCGGTTTCGGCCCGATTCTGCGCTCTGAATTTGACCTAAGATTTTTACGAGCTGGCGCTCGAGTAATGCTGCAACGCCCAACGCCAAAAAAACCGGCTGAGCAGGGCCGCGAGCGTGCCTGCGGCGACGAGGTGAAACATGAGCCAGCCCGGTTGCCCAAGCGATTTGATGAGCAAGCGCGCCGGAATGTTTGCCACGATGATCACGGGAATGATCCAACCGAAAACCCAACGAAAGGCCGGCGGAAAGATCACGTCCGGATACCGCGCGATATTGAGAAAATTGAAATAGCCGTAAACCAACCCTTGCGCGCGGACGATCCAGAAACTGACCGCGGCGAGTGAGAGCATGATCGAGTAATGAATCGCGACGCCGAAGCCGAGCGCGATGAGATAGAGCGCGATCGCCAGCGGCCCCGGCGTGACGTGCAGCTGCGCGAGCGAAAAGACGACGACAAACACGCCGATGAGCGCGTTCACGATGCTGTCGAGCCCGAACTGTTTCGTCGAAACCACAAACTGGCTGTCGAGCGGCAACACGAGGAGCGAGTCGAGTTTCCCGGTGCGGACCAGTTCCGGAATGTTCGCGACATTTACAAAAAAGAACGCCTGGAAAAGCTGTGCGATGATCTGATGCGTCCCGACGAGCAGGACCACTTCCCATTTCGTCCAGTCCCCGATTCGATCGACCTGCCCGAAGATGATGCTGAAAAACAAAATCTGCCCAAGGAACCAAAGCACCTCCACGAGCATCCAGAGAAGGAAATTGGCCTTGAAGCTCAGCTCGCGGATGAGCGAGTTGCGCAGCATGATCGAGTAGATTTCGATGTAACGGCGCACGCGTGTTTGTTGTCGTAGAAGAAGTATGAGTCAAACCCGCGCAGTGCAGCCGTTGAATTCGCCTAACGGAAAGCAGGCGCCGACCAGCCGGGTTGACGATCGCTTCCCGCCGGTCCATGCAACGCGCAGACCGATGAAACGCATCCTTCCCATTGTCATCGGCATCGTGGTCGTGCTGCTCGTCGTCTGGTGGTTGCAGCGCAGCTCCGCGGGGGATGTGACTTACCGGACGTCGGAAATCACGAAGGGCTCGATCACGCAAGCGGTCACCGCGACCGGCACGCTTAATCCGGTCGTGAACGTGCAGGTCGGCAGCCAGATTTCCGGGAACGTCTCGAAACTTTACGTCGATTACAATTCCAGCGTGAAAGCTGGTCAGGTCGTCGCCGAGATCGACCCGGCGATCTTCAAAGCCGCGGTCACGCAGGCGCAGGGCGATCTCGAAAGTGCCCAAGCCGGCCTCGAGCTCGCGAAAGTAAACGCCGGTCGGATGGAAGATCTGGTCAAGAAGCAGACGAGCTCCCAATCGGAACTCGACCAGGCGATGGCGACGCTGCATCAGGCGCAGGCGAACGTCATGATCAAGCAAGGCGCGCTCGATAAAGCAAAAACCGATCTCGAGCATTGCACGATCACTTCGCCGATCGATGGCACGGTCATTTCGCGCAGCGTCGATGTCGGCCAGACGGTGGCCGCGAGCCTTTCCGCGCCAGTCATCTTCACGATCGCGAATGACCTCGCGAAAATGCAGATCGATACCAACGTGGCGGAAGCCGACGTGGGCGTGATCGAGAAAGGCCAGAACGTGGATTTCACGGTCGACGCCTTTCCTAATCGCACTTTCCACGGCCAGGTCGTGCAGGTCCGCAACGCACCCATCATGGTGCAGAACGTAGTCACCTACGACACCGTCATCGGCGTCAACAACGCAGACCTGAAACTCAAGCCAGGCATGACCGCGAACGTCTCGATCGTCATCGCGCGGCACGACAACGTTTTAAAAATGAGCAACGCCGCGCTGCGTTTTCATCCGCCTAACGAGGCGCCCGCCGCAGCCGCTGCGCCCGGCGCCGCACGATCGTCGCAGCGCGGCGCCGGCCATGGCGAAGGCGCGGTGCAATCTTCGGAGAAGACGATTTACCTGTTGAAATCCGGTTCGCCGCAGCCGGTGAAAATTAAAACCGGCATCACCGACGGCATCTTTACGGAAATCACCGGGGACGTAAAAGAAGGCGATCAAGCCATCACTACCGCGATCGGTAAGAGCGCGGCGACCGCGACAAACAATCCATTTGGCGGCGGACGGCGCCGTTTTTAGAGGAAGGCGCGGCGCATGGCTGGAGGCCCCAAGAGCACGTCATCCCGAGCGGAGAGCAGCGCAGCCGAGGGATCCGGTGAAGCAACCTCGAAGCTCCCGGTCGAAACCTCTTCAGGAATTCCACGGGATCCCTCGACTGCGCCGGCGGCTCCGAGCGGGGTGATCGCTGGTGAGACTGCCGTCGTTAAGCTGGAAGACGTGCACAAGATTTACCACACTGGCGAAGTCGAAGTGCACGCTGTCCGCGGCGTTTCGCTCGAGATCGGGCGCGGCGAGTTCGTCGCTTTCATGGGCTCGAGCGGTTCCGGCAAATCGACCTTGATGAACATCCTCGGCTGTCTCGATCGTCCTTCGCGCGGTCGTTATCTGCTCGACGGGATCGACGTCTCCGGCCTCGAGCGCGATCAACTGGCCGACATTCGCAACCACAAACTCGGTTTCGTTTTCCAAAGTTTTAACCTGCTCGCGCGCACTTCCGCGCGGGAAAATGTCGAGCTTCCGCTCCTCTACGGTCAGCATCGCCTAACGAGTGCGCAACTCGCCGAGCGCGCCGACAAAGTCCTCGCCGCCGTCGGCTTGAGCGGTCGCGAAGATCATCACCCGAGCCAGCTTTCCGGCGGCCAGCAACAGCGCGTCGCGATCGCCCGCGCGTTGATTAACGAGCCGGAAGTGGTCCTCGCCGACGAGCCGACCGGCAACCTCGACAGCCGCACGAGTGTCGAGATCATGGGCATATTCCAGGAACTGAACGAGCGCGGAATCACCATCATCATGGTGACGCACGAGGCCGACATCGCCTCCTATGCGCGGCGTAACATCGTGATGCGCGACGGGCTCGTGCAATACGATCGCCCGGTGAAACAACGGCTCTCCGCGCAGGAGGAAGCGCAGAAATCAAACGAGCTGGTCGAAGTGGAAACGCCGGTATGAAGATTTTCTCTACGCTCAAGATCGCGTTCCGCGCGCTCCGTCGAAACAAGCTGCGCTCGGTCCTGACCGCGCTCGGCATCATCATCGGCGTCGGCGCCGTTATCGCGATGGTCAGCATCGGCAACGGCGCGAAGGCGCAGGTCGAGCAACAGATCGCGAGCCTCGGCGAAAACGTCATCCTGATCTTCTCCGGCAGCGTCACGGCGAGCGGCGTGCACACGGGTTGGGGGAGCGCGGGCACTTTGAAGATCGAAGACGCAGAAGCGATCCGCCGGGAAGTGCCCGGTGTGGTCGCAGTGAGCGACGAGATTGTTTCCACCGGACAGGTCTCGGCCGGGAATCAGAATTGGTTCACTAGGATCTACGGCGAGTCGCCGGAGTATTTCGACATCCGCAAATGGCCGCTCCTGGACGGCGCGATTTTCACCGAGCAGGACGTGCGGAGTCATAACAAGGTCTGCGTCATCGGGCAGACGACGGCGAAGCAGATTTACGGCACGACCAACGCCGTCGGACAGACCTTGCGCGTGAAAGGTGTGCCCTTTCTCGTCACCGGTGTGCTCACGCCGAAAGGGCTCAGCCCGCAGGGGACCGATCAGGACGACATTGTCATCATGCCCTACACGAGCGCGATGAAACGCGTCGTCGGCGGGACCACTTTGCGCGGCATCCTCGTGCAGGCTGCGACCCCGGCCGACATCGATCCGGCGCAGCAACAAATCAAGGCGCTCCTCCGCCAGCGACACAACATCCGCCCCGGTAACGATGACGACTTCACCGTGCGCAATCAGCAGGAGATCGCGGAAACCGCCACGGCCACTTCAAAGGTCATGGCCTTATTGTTAGGCGCGATCGCAAGTGTCTCGCTGGTTGTAGGCGGCATTGGCATCATGAACATCATGCTCGTGAGCGTGACCGAGCGGACGCGCGAGATCGGCGTCCGCCTCGCGGTCGGCGCGCACGGGCGCGACATCCTCACGCAGTTCCTGATTGAAGCCGTCACGCTCAGTGCGATCGGGGGGGTCATCGGTATTTTGCTCGGGCTCGGAACGTCGCGCTTGCTCTCGGTCGTCGCGCATTGGCCGACGCTGATTTCCGTTCCATCGATCGTCGCGGCGTTCTTTGTCAGCGCTGCGGTTGGCATCTTCTTCGGCTTCTACCCCGCGCGGGAAGCCTCCCGGCTCGATCCGATCGAGGCATTGCGCTACGAGTGACGCCAAGCACTCCGCTGTCGTCCTGAGCCGCGCAGGATTGAGCGCGCTGCTTTCTCCGGGGAGCACAGGCCGCTGGCCTGTTGGTTTTGGCGGCCCGCCAAAACGAACTTTTCTGCGGCGTCGAATCTACGAGCATCGTCGAGCGATCCTCCACACGCCCCGCCCGCCAGGGTTTGCGGCGAGCCGCCGCAAACAACAGGCCGGCGGCCTGTGCTCCCCAGAAATTCAAAACTCGCGCGCAAGGATTGCTTGAAATTCGCGCCGCATTTTTGATGCAGCCTGCGCGCAATCTCGGCGCGTATTGTTGGCGTGCCGTTATCTGCCGGGAAACTTCGCCAGGAAAAAAAGAAAGCGGCTGAGATCGAGATCGTCACCGATCCCGAGGAAGTCGCCGAGGAAGCCGGGCTCCGCTACGTCAGCGACGATCAACCCGGCTACACACGCAAAAAGCACGGCAAGAAGTTCACCTACTTCGACACCCACGGGAAAGAGATCAAAGACGAAACACGCATCCTGCGCCTGAACCGTCTCGCCATTCCGCCCGCCTACCAAGACGTCTGGATTTGCCCTTCGCCTAACGGACATCTCCAGGCCACCGGGATCGACGATCGCGGACGCAAACAATATCGCTATCACAAACGCTGGCGCGCCGAGCGCGACGAAAATAAGTACGAGAAAATGATCGTTTTCGGCCAAGCGCTGCCGAAAATCCGGCGGCGCGTCACGCGCGACCTGAAGAAGCGCGGCCTCCCGCGGGAGAAAGTCATCGCCACGATCGTCGAGCTGCTGGAGCGCACTTTCATCCGCGTCGGGAACGAAGAATACGTGAAGGAAAACAAGTCGTTTGGCCTCACGACCATGCGCAATCGCCACGTCGCGGTGCGCGGCGAAACCGTCCGTTTCCAGTTCAAGGGAAAGAGCGGGATCGAGCATGATATCGGTGTCGACGATCGCCGGGTCGCGACGATTATGAAAAAGCTCCAGGATTTGCCCGGCCAGGAGGTTTTCCAATACCTCGACGAGGAGGGCGAACGTCATCACATCACTTCCGAGGACGTGAATGACTACCTGCACGAGATCACGGGCGAGGAATTTACCGCTAAGGATTTCCGCACGTGGGCTGGAACCGTGATGGCTGCGATTGCGCTCCAGGCGCAGGACGCTTTCGAAAATAAATCGCAGGCGAAAAAGAACGTGAAAGAAGCGATCGCCGCGGTCGCGAAAGTGCTCGGCAACACACCGGCGGTTTGTCGCAAATGTTACGTGCATCCAGCGGTGCTGGAGACTTATCTCGATGGCAGCCTGATCGAAGGCCTAAAGAAACAAACTGAGAAGACGCTCGCGCGATCGCTGAACGAACTGCGCTCCGGTGAAGCCGCGGTTCTCAGTTTCCTTCAGGAAAAGCTGGCGGAAAAATAGCGGCTGGCAAAGTACTGGCGCGACGCGCAAATGAGGGCTCCCTTTGTCCCTCGCCATGATCAAATCTGCGTCTGCTCTTTTCCTTTTTCTTCTCACTCTCGCCGCGCCTGCTCTGAGCGCGCCGGATGAACCGGCCCGGGAAGCCCGCTTCATCTCTCACCCCCGCCAGCTCATCTTCGAGGGGAAACGGAGCGGCGAAGGCTACTTTTCGCCCGACGGCAAGAAGCTCATCTTCCAGAGCGAGCGCGAGGAAGGGGATCCGTTTTATCAGATCTACATTCTCGATTTGGAGACCGGCGACACCCACCGCGTTTCGCCCGGTTATGGGAAGACGACCTGCGGATTTCTTCAGCCGGGAACCGATCGCGTCATCTTCGCCTCCACTCACGGCGACCCGGAGGCGCGCAATAAACAAAAAGCCGAGCTCGATTTTCGCGCGAGCGGGAAACAGCGCCGCTACTCCTGGGATTACGATCCGACCTTCGACATCTGGTCGGCGAAGCAGGATGGGAGCGACCTCATTAATCTCACACACTCGTTAGGCTACGATGCCGAGGGCGCCTTCTCGCCGGATGGAAAACAGATTGTCTTCTGCTCGCTCCGCTCGGCCTTCCCGCTCGACCACCTCACGCCTGAGCTGCGCAAACGTTACGAGCAGGAACCCTCCTACTTCGGCGACATCTATCTCATGAACGCTGACGGCTCGAACGTTCGCCGCCTAACGAGTAAAGCAGGCTACGATGGCGGTCCCTTCTTTTCGCCCGACGGCCAGCGCATCATCTGGCGGCACTTCGCCGAGAACGGCGTGATCGCGGATGTCTGGACGATGAAGCTCGACGGTTCCGATAAGCACCAGGTGACTGACTTCGGATCGATGTCGTGGGCGCCGTATTATTATCCGAGCGGCAAGTACATCATCTTTACCTCGAACAAACTCGGCTTCGAAAATTTCGAGCTCTACATGGTGGACAGCGCCGGCGAGCACGAGCCGGTCCGCGTCACTTTCACGCCCGGTTTCGACGGGCTGCCGGTCTTCTCACCCGATGGAAAAAAGCTCTGCTGGACGAGCGGCCGAACGAGCGACGGCAAGTCGCAACTCTTCCTCGCCGATTGGAATGACGCGGCCGCCCAGGCGGCAATTGCGGCTTCACCCATGCGCTCGTTAGGCAAGACGACGGTGGCCAGCGAGAGTTTTTCGCCGGAGATCAGCGAACGCGATCTGCGCAACGATGTCACCTGGATGGCAGATCCCGCGCGAGACGGTCGCCTGACGGGAACTGCCGGCGCCCAAAGCACTGCGAACTGGCTCGCGGATTACTTTAAAAAGATCGGGCTTCAATCCTTCCACGGCGACTACAAGGAAGCGTTTCAATTCAACGCGGGCGAGCGCGTGCTCCCGGAGAAAACGCATCTCGAAATCGCCGGCACGCCTGACGTGAAGGCGACGCTGGAACACGATTTCCGGCCGCTCCCATTTAGCGACAATGGCGAAGCCAGCGGAGAGGTGGTCTTTGCCGGCTACGGTCTCGTCGTCGCGGCCGAGGGCAACGGCGCGGCCTACGATTCCTATGCTGGGCTCGACGTGAAAGGAAAGGTTGTCCTCGTCCTACGCTACGTGCCGGAGAACACGGAAGGGCCGCGCCGTGCGCAACTCAATCGTTATGCCGCGCCGCGCTACAAGGCGCTCCTCGCCCGCGAGCGCGGCGCGAAAGGGCTTCTCATCGTGACCGGTCCGAATTCGCCGAAAGCCGGCGAGCTTATTCCCCTAATGAACGATTTCACGAACGCCGACAGCGGTATCGTCGCGGCTTCAATCAACGATAAAATCGCGAACGCGCTCCTCGCGCCGGGCGGGAAAAACCTGAAGGATTTGCAGACCGCGCTCGACACGGAGAACCCGCATGCCGAAGGCGGTTTCATCCTGCCGAAGGTGAAGGTGAACCTCGCCTGCGGCATCGATCATTTGAAAAAGACCGATGCAAACATCGTCGGCTACCTGCCGCCGGCGCAGGAATCGCCGAACGCGGAATACATCGTGGTCGGCGCGCATTACGATCATCTCGGACACGGCGGGAGCAGTTCGCTGGATCGGGCCGGGGAAGAAGGAAAGATTCATCCGGGAGCGGACGACAACGCGTCCGGCGTCGCCTGGATGATGGAGCTGGCGGGCTCGCTTGCGCAGGAGCGCGCGCAACAACCTAACGAATTCAAGCGCGGAGTTATCTTTGCCGGCTGGTCGGGCGAGGAGATCGGGCTGATCGGCTCGGCCGCCTTTGCGCAGAAGCCGCCGGTGCCCGTTAAAAGCATCGCGGCTTACGTGAATGCCGACATGGTTGGCCGTATGCACGACAACAAGCTGACCCTGCAAGGTGTCGGCTCTTCCAAAGTCTGGCGGCGCGAAGCGGAGAAACGCAACGTTGCGGCGGGCTTCAATCTCGTTCTGCAGGATGACCCGTATCTGCCGACCGACGTGACCAGCTTTTACGCGCAGAAAATTCCGGTCGTGAACTTCTTCACCGGCGGCCACGAAGATTATCATCGGCCGACCGACACGGCGGATAAGCTCGACTATCCCGATCTGGCGCGGATCACGAAATTCGCGCACGGCATGATTCTCGACCTCGCGGAGAACCCGGAGCGGCCGGACTACGAAAAGGTTGCGCAGAGTTCGGTGAACGGCGCGACGCGCGACATGTTGCGCACTTATCTCGGCACGATCCCCGATTACACGACCAACGTGAAAGGGGTAAAACTAAGCGGCGTGCGCGGCGGCAGCCCGGCAGAAAAAGCGGGTCTCAAAGGTGGCGACGTGATCGTGGAATTTGCCGGGCAAAAGATCACGAACATCTACGATTACACCTATGCGCTCGACGGATCGAAGATCGGCAAGCCGACGCCGGTGACGGTCGAGCGCGACGGGCAGCAGGTGAAGCTCACCGTCACGCCGGAGGCGCGGAAATGACCGCAGCGATGAAAGACTTCAAGATTCGCAACGCGAGCATCGCTGATACACCTGTCATCCTCCAGCTCATCCATGAGCTGGCCGCATATGAGCGCGCGCCTAACGACGTCGTCGCGACCGAAGCGGGTATGCAGGAAGCGCTCTTCGGCGCGCATCCGGCGGCCGAAGTCCTGCTCGGCGACGAAGCAGGGGTGACGGTTTGCTTCGCGCTTTTCTTCCATAGTTTTTCGACCTGGGTAGGGCGGCGCGGACTTTACCTGGAAGATCTTTTCGTGCGCCCGGAGCTGCGCGGGAAAGGCTATGGCAAAGCTTTACTCGTTAGGCTCGCGGAAATTGCGCAAGAGCGCGCGTGCGGCCGAATGGAATGGGCGGTGCTCGATTGGAATGAGCCGGCGATCAAGTTCTACCGGAAACTGGGCGCGCGGCCGAACGAGGAGTGGACGATCTTCCGCCTGACGCAGGAGGGAATTTCCGCGCTCGCGGAGAGCGCCGAGTCGGCGTGAGTTGCGGGCGCCCCATCCCTAGAGCGCCCGCTTTTTTTCCCACCGCAAATCGTTAGGCCTTCGGCAAGGTCACGACGATCGTGCCGTTCTGCCGTTCGACCTTCATTCCCTTCTTCTGCACCGGGCGCGGGAGAGTCATGACCTGATCGTAATCGCCGGACCGGAATGCGCTCGCGTTCTTGCTTTGCTGCTCCTTTGTCTCGGACGCGGTCACGTGGAGTTGACCGTTCTCGAGCTTCACATTGACGTCCTGCAGGTTTTTATCCGGCAGGTTGAAGTGCACGACGTATTTGTCTTTCAGGTCGTCGACGTGCACCGCAGAGCCGAATTGCATGTCGTCGAAATCGTTCGTTAGGCCGCTCTCATCATCCGGAAAGGCCTGGTCGAACATCTGGTTCATCTGCCGCTGCATTCGCGCCATCTGGTGAGTGATGTTCTGGTCAACGCCGGCGAAGTTATTCGCAAAAGGTGAAAAACCCGGGCTTACGTTCGGCGAGGAACTTGCCTGCGCGCCTTGCGCTTTCGGCAGATCGATGACGACGAGATTTTGCTTTCGCTCGATCTTCATTTTGTCGCTCTGGACCGGGCCCGGCAGCGTGATGATCTGTTCGTAGCGCGCGCTTTGGCTGCTGTTCTTTGTCGTCTCCTCGCCGCTCGCGGTGACGTGGAGAGTGTCGCCTTCGACTTTCGCGTTCACTTTGGAGGTGTCCGCCTTCGGCACATAGACCCGAACGACATACTTATTTTTCTGGTCACGCAGATCGATCGACGAAGCGAAAGCCGAGTTACTAAAAGTATTTCCAAACCCGCGGAAGGTGTCGGCAAAGACTGAGTCGAGCTGGTTATCGAGCTGCTGCATGCGCTGCGCGAGCGAGGCATTTGATGAGCTCTGCGGCGTTGCGGAAGGAGAGGGCGTCGGCGTTGTCGCGGAGAATAAAATCTGCGGAGCAAACGTCATCGCGACCGCAGAAACGAATAGGTTGCGAATGATTTTTGTTTTCATGTGTTCAGAATTAATGACCCGGGTTTTAGCGAGATCGTTCAAAATTCGGGAACGCCACAGATGACCAAAAAGAAAGCTGCGAAATCAAACTCCACCCGGATCGAGGATTACGCTTTCCTGAGCGACACGCAGAGCGGCGCGCTCATTAGTCGCGACGGTTCGGTCGACTGGCTTTGTCTGCCGCGCTTCGATTCAGGCGCGTGTTTCGCGGCATTGTTAGGCGGAAAGGAAAACGGCTGCTGGCGTTTTACGCCGAAAGGAAAAATCAAGAACCGCGCGCGGCGTTACCGCGGCGACTCGATGATCCTCGAGACGGAGGTCGAGACGGCGGAAGGCCGGGTGCGCTTCATTGATTTCATGCCGCCGCGCGGGACGAATCCCGACATCGTCCGGATCATCGAAGGCCTCGAGGGAAAAGTGACGATCGGGATGGAGTTGATCATTCGCTTCGATTACGGCTCGGTCGTGCCGTGGGTGCGGCGGCGTCACGGCGGGCTCGAGGCGATCGCGGGACCTGATGCACTTATTTTGCACACGCCGATCGAGACACACGGCGAAGACCTCAAGACGGTCGCGCAGTTCACCGTCGCGAAGGGCGACCGCGTGCCTTTCGTTCTCACCTGGTATCCGTCGCACGAGCAGCCACCGAAAGAAGTCGCGCCGGAAAAAGCACTGCGCGCGGCGGAATCATACTGGCGGCAATGGTCGAGCAAATACGACCGGAGCGGTCCGTGGCAGGACGCGGTCATGCGTTCGTTGATCACGCTCAAAGGTCTCACCTACGCGCCGACTGGCGGGATTGTGGCCGCCGCGACGACTTCGCTCCCGGAGGAAATCGGTGGAGTGCGCAACTGGGATTACCGCTTTTGCTGGTTGCGCGATGCGACCTTCACGCTCTTCGCATTACTCAGCGCCGGCTACACCGAGGAGGCGAAAGCGTGGCGCGAATGGCTCTTGCGCGCGATCGCCGGCAGTCCGTCGCAACTGCAAATCATGTACGGAGTGAGCGGCGAACGGCGGATCGACGAGCACGAGTTGCCATGGCTCGGCGGATATGAAAATTCAGCGCCGGTTCGGGTTGGGAACGCGGCGTCGAATCAGTTTCAGCTCGACATTTTCGGCGAGGTGATGGACGCGATGTATCAGGCACATCGCTCCGGTTTGGAATCGCAGGACGCGGACTGGCGCATGCAGGTCGCGCTCCTCCATTTTCTCGAGACGAAGTGGGATAAGCCCGACGAAGGCATCTGGGAAGTTCGCGGTCCGCGGCAGCAATTCACCCACTCGAAAGTGATGGCATGGGTCGCGTTCGATCGCGCGGTGAAACTGGTCGAGCAATGCAACTACGCGGCGAACAGCAGCCTCGAGCGCTGGCGCAAATTGCGCGACAAAACCCACCGCCAGGTCTGCACGCGCGGCTTCAACAAAAAGAAGAACGCCTTCACGCAGTACTACGGCACCGACGCGATGGACGCGAGCATCCTCATGTTGCCGCTCGTTGGTTTTCTCCCGCCTAACGACAAGCGGGTGCGCGGCACGATCGAAGCCGTCGAGCGCGACCTGTTGGAGAATGGCCTCGTCCTGCGTTATCGGCCGAGCGAGAAAAAGGTCGATGGTCTGCCCGGCTCGGAAGGTGTTTTTTTGCCGTGCTCATTCTGGCTGGCGGATTGTTACCACCTCATCGGGCGCAAAAAAGATGCGCGGATGCTCTTCGAGAGATTGCTCGATTTGCGCAACGACGTCGGGCTGCTCTCCGAGGAGTACGACCCGAAGGCGAAGCGGATGCTGGGCAACTTCCCGCAGGCCTTCACCCACGTCGGACTCGTGAACACCGCGCAGGTGCTTTCCGAGAAACCGGGTGCCGCCGCCGACGAGCGGAAACGCTGATAGAACAGGTCAGCCTTCTTTTTCATCCGCGGCCGCGAATAGGTTGCGGGAGCGGTCCGCCGCCCGCCGCGGCGTCCGATGGATCGAACTTTCCCGAGTGCGAAATCGACGACGCCACGCAAAAAAATATCGCCTAAACGGCGGCTCGCAAAACGATTCGCGTTTATGACCAAATCCGCAGCTTCGAGGAAGAGCGGCCGGCATCTTATCTGGGGGCTCGCGCCGGTTCGTGCCAGTCTCTCGACGGACACGCCGATCAAATGAAACCGCGTGAACGACCTGCCGGATTTCGTTTACTTCAATCACAGCATCCACATCTCGAAAGGCATCGGTTGTTCCACCTGTCACGGTCAACTCGACGAAATGCCGGTCACCTGGCGCACGCAGACGCACTACATGAAGTGCTGCCTCGAGTGCCATCCCGCCCCGGAGAAATACGTCCGGCCGCACTCGGAAATTTGGCCTCGCTCGCCTTAGATGTGCATGTAACTGACACTTACTTCAGCGTCGCGCATTTCCACTACATCATGGTCGGCGGCATGGTGATGGCTTTCATAGGAGGCCTGCACTTTTGGTGGCCGAAGATTACCGGGCGGCTCTACCCGGAATTTTTCGGTAAAATGGCCGCGATCATTGCCTTCATCGGCTTTAACCTGACCTTCTTCCCGCAGGCCTCCTCGGCTATCTCGGGATGCCGCGGCGTTATCAGGCTTACCTGCCGGAGGTCCAGATCTTTCATGTTCTTTCGACCGCCGGCGCCTCGATTCTCGGGGTAGGTTATGCCTTGCTGTTGTTTTACTTTATCTGGTCGTTGAAGCGCGGTCGCATCGCCGGTCCAAATCCATGGCGTGCGACCGGCCTGGGATGGCGGACCGATTCGCCGCCCCCGAAGTATAGCTTCAAGGAAATTCCGGTGGTTACTGGGCCGCCCTATCAGTTATAACGCGGAGGAGGACGAGACTTTGGAAGTGGCGACGGTGGGCTGAGCCCAGCCTGCCTCGTTGCAATTCGCGGCTTCCGCATCTCTTTTCCCCGATGCAGGGGTTGATCGAAGTTATCCTGAACGCGAAATCCGGTTCCCACGAGGCCGGCGAGACAAGAGAAGTCATCGAGAAGGTCTTGCGCGAGGCCGGCCGTAGTTTTCACGTCTCGACGGCGACCGGGCAAACCCTCCGCGACCTTGCGGAAAGTAAAGCCGCGGGGGATTGCGAAATCCTCGTCGCCGGGGGAGGTGACGGGACGATTTGCTGCGTGGCGGAAGCGGCTTTGAAACATGGAAAGACGCTCGGAGTCATCCCTCTCGGAACCTTTAACTACTTCGCCAAAAATCTCGGAATTCCCCTCGAGCCCGAGAAGGCGGCAAAGGTCATCGTCGAAGGCGAGACGGTTCGCGCGTCGGTGCTCGACCTGAACGGCCGACTGATCCTGAACAACGCCAGCATCGGGATTCATCCGGCGGTACTGCTGAAACGCCGGCAGGTCTATCGGCGCTGGGGACGGAACCAGATCAGCGCCTATCTCTCGGTTGCGCTGACCGCTTTCCAGCCGCCGCCACGTTTGCGCGTCCGCGTCGCGACGAAAGATGGTGAGGTTGTGCGCGAGACGCCGCTCGTGATGGTCTGCTCCAATGCTTTCCAGATGGAAGCCTTCGCGCTCGCGGGGAAGGAGTGTCTCGACCAGGGAAAATTCGCTCTTTACATCGCCCGCATGGGCGGTCGTCTGACGATCTCGCGCCTCGGGTTGCGCGCGCTTTTACGCCGGCTGCGGCCGGGGGTCCACTACGAGGTCATCTGCACTTCCGATGTGACGATTGAGACGCTCCGGCATCGGCGTTTTCGCGCCGCGGTCGATGGAGACCTCGAGCGACTGGAAAGTCCCCTGTGCTTTTCGATCAGCGACGCCGCGCTCTGCGTGATCGCGCCCAGGGAGCAACCGCCAGAGTGAGGAAGTTGCTGCACCTTTCCGACCTCCACTTCGGACGGGTGGACTTGGCGCTGGTCGAGCCGATCATCCAGCTCGCGCACCAACTCGCGCCCGATCTCGTCGTTGTCTCGGGCGATTTCACCCAGCGCGCGCGGCGCGTGCAATTCCAGGAAGCCCGCGCCTTTCTCGACCGCTTGCCGGAGCCGCGGCTGGTCGTACCGGGCAATCACGACATCCCCCTCTGGGATGTGTATCGGCGATTCGTCAGCCCGCTCGGGCGTTATCGGCGCTACATCACGCGGGATCTGGCGCCGTTCTTTCACGATGAAGAAATTGCCGTCCTCGGGATCAACACCGCGCGTTCGCTCACGCGGAAATACGGACGCATTAACGCGCAGCAGATCGCGCACGCGCGGGAGGTTTTTGCCGACGTGGAAGAGCAGATCGTGAAAGTGGTGGTGACGCATCATCCCTTCGATCTGCCGCCGGGCACACATCATCACCTCGTGGGTCGATCCGCGATGGCGATGAAAGGGCTGGCGGCGGCTGGCGTCGACCTGATTCTTTCCGGGCATCTGCATCTCCAGCACACCGGCTTGACCGCGACGCGCTACCACATCGAGGGCTACTCCGCGCTCATCGCGCAAACCGGCACCACCACCTCGACGCGTGGCCGCGGCGAATCCAATTCATTCAATCTTATCCAGCTCGAGACGAACCAGATAATGATTCAGCCTTACCTCTGGCAGGCGGCGCAAGGCGCGTTTGTCGCGAGCCCGAGCCAGCGCTTCGTCCGCGCGGGAAGCGGCTGGGCGCGCGCCTGAGAAGCTCCCCGCTGCGCGGGAGTCTGAAGACTAAGAGCGGCTCCGCATGGTGTGGGAAGGGTTCTGAACGGGGCAAAATTGGCGTAGAGGACGCAGAGAACGCAGAGGAGGGGAGGAAGAATGACCGCGGATGACGCGGATTTCTCGGATGGGTGGAGAGCGCAGGCGCAGAGAAAGAACGGGCCGTGGGCGAGTTCCGCGCCTATGTGCGCTGTCATCCCAAGGCGCGGAGACGGCGAGGGATCTCCCAAGGGTTGCCCGGCGCGCGCTCCGGGGACGACGTCGAGAGGTGCTTGCGGGCTCCTTCGCGCTCAGGATGACAACACTCGCGGCCGCGGTGGATCGGCCGCCTTTCAACACTCGCGACGGCTGTGGGCTCCGCCCTTACTCCGCCTCTGCGCTCTCTGCGGTTTAAATTCCCAGTCCCCTAAAAAAGGAAAACCCGCGCCACCTCAGTGATGCGGGCACTTCCCTCCGGAAGTATTATCCCTTAAGGATTAACTCACGCGCGCGGCCGCACCGTGGCCGATCCCGTTGCCGTTCCCGTTGCCGCTCGGCATGAGCGGTTTGTGCTCCGCGACCGGCGGAGCCGGGAGGGCTTTGGCAAGAGTCATGCCCGGCAGCGGCACCGTGAAGAGAATAGGATCGCTCGCCACTCCCTGGTTCCCACCGTTCACCGCCTGCATGATGATCTGCAGCGTCACGCCCGGCTGCACGCTTTTGATCGCACCCATCGGCTCCTTGCCGCTCCAGGCCAGTTGGTAAGTCATCTGCACCCCGACGATGAGGATGCGGCAGCGGAAGCGCTTGGCCAACGGCGTCGGATCGCACTGCACCAGCACCTCGCCCCGCTCACCCAGCATGGCGCGCACATTCTGCGGCTGGCCCGGCGTCGTCTTCGTCGCCGGCATCTTCAGGCCAAAGGCGAGCCAGCGCGGATCGTCCCCGGCGAGCGTCCCTTCCAGCGTCTTGAGCAAGGAAAACTCCAAGTCGTAGAGGGC
Source organism: Chthoniobacterales bacterium (assembly GCA_039936335.1). GTDB lineage: Bacteria > Verrucomicrobiota > Verrucomicrobiia > Chthoniobacterales > UBA10450 > Palsa-1392. The sequence goes on along the minus strand of JBDTIQ010000129.1, from coordinate 1,062 downwards.
CTGGAAGGCCGTCTCATTGGCCGTCGCCTTGCCGCGCAGGTCGATCAAGGCCGTGGCCAGGTTATTGCGCCCCGTCACCGCGGCCATCCGCACAGCGTGACCCTGCACCGCCGTGACCTTCGACTTACTATTCTCGTAGGTCGGATGAGCCGCGAGGAAAGTAGCGATGCGCAAGGTGAGCGCGAGCTGGCTACTGGCGCGGCGCGGCACCGCCGTGCTCGGAGTGATGAAACCCGCCTGCGCCCACTGCGCATTCCAGCGCGGAGTGAAGAAGGTCGTGAAGAGACCGCGCGCCGCCGAGAGGAAATCGTTCAGCGGCGGGAGCGTGAGCTGGTAGGCATCGGAAACGGTCTGCTTCGTGGTGCGAGCGAGGTGATAGAGACCATCCGTCTGCGTGAGTGCGACGACGCCGTCATCGAGCTGCGTCGCCGTCGGTTTGGTGATGTCGAGTTCGGTCGCGTAGAGGCCGAGCCCGGATGACATATCCACGCCGAGATTGATTGCTTGGGCCGGGTTCACCGGCATTTTAGTAGTCATAATAGTGTAGACTGCGAAACGCACTTTCAGGGGCGCTATCTAACGTTTAAGTGCCGCGGCCCCCGCCATCGTGGCGAACGGCCCGGCAGGGCTCTCTCTAGCACTCGTCATGCCAGCTGCGCTCGTTAGGTATTTGTTGCGCGCCGATCGCTGCGCACCGCGAGCCACGTGCGGAGTCTTAGCCCTCAGGAAATCGGCTCGCCCCCCGCACTGAAAGATGACTCGTCACGCCGCGGCCGCCAGAGGGAGCAAGCCTGGAACCTCAACAGCCATCTCGCAGGACCACGAAGAAGGGAAAATCATCCCGCCACCCGGTTTGTCTCCCACCGTGGAGAAAATAATAGTTCCGCGACCGTACTTGGGTCCACGGTGGAGAAAATAATAGTTCCGCGACCATAGTTGGGTCCAGGGTAGAGAAAAAATTAATTCCGCAACCATTGCTGGACCTACGGTGGAGAAAAAAATAGTTCGCGGTCATTGTTAGGTTTCCGGTGGAGAAAATAATTATCCCGCGCCCCCAAAATG
>JBDTIQ010000128.1:0-7368 GCA_039936335.1 Chthoniobacterales bacterium | reverse complement strand
AAGATCGTTAGGCAACGTCGTCGGCGTCCCACTTTGGTAAAGAATTCCAGCCGTGCAGCGCGACCGGCCGCTTCGATCGATTCCGTGCGGTCGCGCAGATCGACTTGCCCGGTTTCACACGGCAGGTCATTTCGTTCCGCCAGCCGCCTCACGAACTGCGCATCCCTCCGCGACGCGGTGCCACGCAGTTGATGGTCGAGATGGCAAACAATCAGTCGCCGATATCCGCGCGCGCGCAGCCAGTGCAGGAGTGCTACGGAATCGCGGCCGCCGGAAACGCCGACGAGATAACGCCCGTTCGGTGGAAAAGCGGCGAGACAAGTTGGATCGTGGCCGGTCATGGAAGCGTCCCCGGCGGGAATGGAGTGCGCGGTCACGGCACGACATAGACGAAGCCCGAAGGGTGAGCGACCAGCGGGAGCTCATCAATCGAACCTGCGCCTCGAGCTCCGCTTAAGCATGTATGCAAATGGCTCATTAAAATATGTCCCCGGCGGGAATCGAACCCACATTTAAGGTTTAGGAAACCCTTGTTCTATCCGTTGAACTACGGGGACGTCTCCGGTTGGGCGACTCTGGATTTGGAGCGCGCCGATGTCCAGCGGCAGAGCTAGTAAACGCCGCGGGCGCGTTCCTTCATCGGGAGCACTTCGAGACAGGTGGTCCACCAGCCGGTCTCGATGGTTTCGATGAACTCGTTAGGTAACTCTTCGGCCCGCATCTCCGCGGCCAGCTTTGCGTGATCGTATTCGAGCGGAATAAACTCGACACTGACGTCCTTTCCCCCGTCGATGCTGAGCAGCGCATAGCAAACGTTGGTGCGACCGTCGTTGGCGGGACGGCCGATCGCGCCGCAGTTAATGAAGTGGCGCCCGCTCGGAAGTCGCCGATGCCAGTGCAGGCCGGTGTGGGTGCCGACGATGATGTCGGCGTCGTACCTGTCGCAGAGCTGCTCGAGAAAAGCGGCGGAGGTGGTTGTTTGCCAGAGGAATTCATTCGTTTTCCGCGGAGAGCCATGGCAAAGCAGGATGCGCACACCGTTCAACACCGTTCTTATCTCGTTAGGCAGGCTACGCATCCAGAGTTTGTTCTTCGGCGCCGTGTTGCGGAAGGTGTAATCGTAGGAGAGACGGGCGAAGTAGTTATCCTTCGGGTCGGTGTAACCGCACTGGCAATCGGCCAGGCCATTTCCCACTGAGTTATCGTAGTTTCCTTGCACCACTGGAATTTTCGCCTCGCGAAGCAGAGGGAAGACTTTGTCCGGGTGCGGTCCGAACGCGCCCAGATCGCCGAGGCAGTAAATCTCCGCGGCTCCGTGTTTCGGCGCGTCCTCGAGGAGAGCCGTGAGGGCGAGGTGATTTGAGTAAACTCCACCAAAAAGTGCGATGCGTTTCGTCATGTGACCTGAGCTTCGTCTCTTTGCGCCAGCCAATCGAAGACGGAAGCGACCTGCTCATAGCCGATGCGCAGGTGAAAATTAGGTGCGCGACCGTAGCTCTTGATACCGAGGGTGAAGTAACCTGGCTCGGGATGGAGCAAGGACTCGGCGCCAAAGGTGGTGACAGTGGAGCAATCGGCTCCAGTTTCACCTAACAATGAAGCAGCGAGCGGATAAGTGCCCTCGGTTGCCCAGCAGGTCTGGACCTGGAGCTCGCGCGTGAGAGCCAGGTCGGGTCGGAAGCCTGTGGAAGCGATGATTTCGTCCACGGTGAGGGATTTCTCTTCGCCTTCAGAGTTACTCGAATGCATTGCGATTCCATCCGGGCCAAGACTAACGGAATCGATTGATGCTCTTGTGAGGAGCTGTACCCGTCCTTCGCATACCAGGTTGTTGGCATGCGCGGAGAGTCTTAGGCGGGCAGGAAAAAAATCATCCGGTATTTCGTCGATCGGTGCGGAGAGATCGCGGCGAATCAGCCAGGTGATCTCTGTCTCAGGCAGCGTCGCAAGATCGCGAATCGCGGTTGCCGCGGAAAGTCCGCGACCAACAACGAGGACACGCCGACCCGCGAAGCATTCGCGACGTTCACCTAAAACATCCGGAAGCCCGTAGTGAATGCGCTCGGCCGCCGCCGACTCGCCCGGCACGGGAATGCCGCCTTCGCCGAGCACGTTGGCCTGCGCAAAAGTACCGCTGCAATCGAGCACGATGTCGGCGTGTTCGTTGCGCTCGCCCTCATCATCGCGCACGAGAAGTCGGAAAGGCGCCGCGCCGCGTTCGGGATCGGAAATGAAATCGCCCTTCAGCCGCCGTGAGCGACCGATCCCGCGCACTTCGCAGTTTTCGCGCAGGCGCGACGCCATCGTGTTCGCAAGCGGCACCAGATACTGAGCGCGAAACTCGGCGCCGGTTGGCATTGTCTCCAAGCTCGGCAACGCGATGCCGGCCGCGCCCAATCGTGCAACGCCGCGCTCCGACATATTCAACTTGAAAGCAGAAAACATCCGCACGTGCCCCCATTGTCTTACGGCCTCGGCCACGCGCCCACGCTCGTAGATGGTGAAATCGTAGCCACGTTCCAGCGCGGTCAGCCCGGCTTCGAGGCCGATGGGGCCGGCTCCGATGATGGCAACTTTCTTAGATCTCATCTGTCGTTAGGCCGTGCCGCGGGCAGGATTGGCTTCGGAACCAGAGCGGGCGAGGCGATTGTTTTCCAGACCTTGCGAGCCCGCGTTGGAACAAAGCGCGCCGAAGCGGTAGCAGGTCATACACGCCTGGTGCCGCAACCGGTAGCCCTTCATTCCTTGCTCAAGAGTAGTGCCGAGGAGGGCGTCCGGTTGATCAACCAGAATAGGACAGACATGCACACCGCGATCGCTCACGACCCGGCTGTTATGACAGAGTAACTGCTCGGAATCGAAACCGCGCATCATCTCCTCGGTGATAAACTCGTATTTGCCGTAGGGATGATCGCGCAAAGCCTCCTGCCCGATCTTGAGCGAGGGCAGCAGCTTCATGCGCGGCCGGGTATAACCGATCGCCGCGAGACGCGCGCGAAACTCCTTCAGGAACTCATCGTCCTGATGGATCGGCCACGATCGCATCGAAGTGATGATCGGGAGAAACCCGGCCGCGACGAGCAGGCGCACACCTTTCATTGCGCGTTCGAAGGTGCCGGCTCCTCGAATCGGATCGTTCGTCTCGGGGGAGAAGCCGTCGATACTCACGCGCAGCTCGAGCGAATACTCCGAAGTGTCCCGTAGCCTAACGAGCGTAGCTATCGCGCGATCGTCGAAACGCGTCCCATTCGTAAGCACCGTCGCCGGGCCGACCGCGAGCGTTGCTTCGAGAATCTTGAAGATCTCTGGGTTAATGAAAGGCTCGCCACCGGTGAAATAATACTCTTTCACTCCCAGCCTGACGGACTCGTCGAGGTGCGGCTTGAACTGCGCGAAACTCATGAGCCCGAGCGCGTGATTATCCGGCGCGCAGGAGATGAAGCAGTGGTTACAGCGCAGATTGCAAAGGGTGCCCGACACCTGGAACCAGAGAGCGTCGAGCGAGCCGAGAGGGAGAAAGGGGGGGCGCTCGGTCACGTCGGCGTGGTGCAGCGCGATCATAATGCGATCCGCAGCAGCATCCAATAGATGGCGCCCGCGATGAGCGCGGCGCACGGTAGGGTGATGATCCAGGAGAGCGCGATCTTGCACATGACCGACGGGTTCGCCTGGCCCGTCGTGAGGCCGATGCCGAAGAGCGACCCGACCGCGACGTGTGTGGTGGAAACGGGCAGGCCGAATGTGCTCGCGAGGATGACGAGGATTCCGGTCGCGAGATTCGCGGAGAAACCCTGACCGTGGTTCATCGCAGTCAACTTGTGACTCATGGTCTGCGCGATCCTGCGCGAATGGAGCAGACCGCCCGCGGCCATCATGGCAGCGACGGCGAAAAAGCCCCAGCGCAGATCGAGCGCTTTGAATAACAGGAGCATCGCGACAATTTTGGGAGTGTCGTTCAAGCCCCGGGCGAAGCTGACGACGCCCGCGCTCAGGAAATGGGCGCTATCCATGACCTGCTGGGAGGTTACGCCGAAGATTTCTCCGGCGTAGCGCTCCCGGCAGTTTTCCGCTTCATCGACGGTCAAAACCAGAGCGGAGGAGCCTGTTCGCATTTGGAGAAAGCCGGGCTGCGCAAGGGCCACGATCTTTTCTTCGCAGTCGACGCAGATGCATAACTCTTTGGAAATCCCGAGCCCGAGGCGCAACGCGCGGAAGGCAAAATAGAGAAGGGCAGCGATAAGGATGGCGAGAAACGGGCTGAGCAGGAGCGGCAGGACAAAACCTTCGCCTAACGACGCGAAGTTTACACCCGCACCGACCGCCACGAGTCCGCTCCCGATGAGAGATCCCATGAGTCCGTGTGTCGTGGAAATGGGGAAGCCGAAGGAGGTTGCGAGGATAACGGTGAGACCCGCGCCAAGCGCGACCGAAAGCAGAAACGGCTCGGAGGTGATCAACGAATCGGGGACGAGTCCTTTGCCGGAGAACTTCTTCAACAAAGCCTGAGCGAGAAAGATGGCCGAGATCGATCCGGCGAAAGTCGTGATGGTCGCCCAGCCAAGAGCGGTGCGGTAACTGGCCGCGCCGCAACCGTAGAGCGACGCCACGCCTTTGAAGTTATCGTTGGCCCCATTCGAATAAGCGAGAAAACAGGTCGCAAGAAAGAGAGCGATCAGCGTCATTCTCGTTAGGTAGATTGATTTGGCTCGCGACCTCGGACGGGACTTCAGCAGCAGTTCCCGCCGTCGCAGCAATCGCTCGCATCGGTGGTGGCTTTGTAATCCTGTCCTTTGGTTTCCTTCGGGTGCCGCTGCGTTGTGCGCGAGCAATCGAACGGCTTCGCCTCTGCCAGCGGAATGTCCGTGTGCGGTTCGATGAACTCAAAGAAGTCGCGATAAGGCGCCCGGCGATAGAGATTGTAAGTCTTGTCGCACACGGCATAGCGCCGACCGCGCTCCATCCGATGGTCGTCGTCGTCGAGCACTTCGCGGAACGGTCCGCGATAGATCACCGCCTGGTTGCGTTCGAGACAAGGTCCCTGTTTTCCTTTGAACGCCTCGATCGTGACGGAACGAAACTCGATCCCTTCCACCGTCTGCCACGGCTGCTCGTCGCGCTTGAGGATCTGGGTTCCGTAGAAGCCCGCCTCGCTAAAAGCCTGCAGGAATCCCTCCTCGGTTAGCGCTCCGGAAATGCAGCCGCTCCAGAGTTCCGCATCTTCCTGCAAATATTCCGGCACCGCTTCGTCGCTCACGATGTCAGAGATGACGGCGCGCCCGCCGTTCTTCAGCACCCGGAAAATTTCCGCAAAGAGCTGCTGCTTCGATTTCGGTTCGACCAGGTTCAGGACGCAATTGGAAACCACCAGATCGACCGTGCCGCTCGCGACCAGTGGATGTTTGACTCGCAGTTCCTCAGCAAGCCCATCCGCGCGCAAGAAAGAGGCGGCATCGGCGATCGGTCGCGCATGCAATTCCGCGTCGAGCTTTTCCAGATCGAGCGCGAGATCCTGAATGCGGCCCTTGCGAAACTCGACATTAGCGAAGCCAATGTTTTCGGCGACGAGAGGGGCGTTGCGTCGCGCCACGTCGAGCATCTCGTCCGTCATATCAACGCCGATGACCCTTCCTTGCGCTCCCACGATTTGCGCGGCGATGAAACAGATTTTTCCTGTGCCGCTCCCGAGGTCGAGGACCGTCTCGCCCGCACGCACATATTTGCTCGGATCGCCGCAGCCGTAATCGCGCTCGATCACTTCCTGCGGAATCGCTTTCAGATATTCGCCGTTGTATTCAACGGGACAGCAGAGGCGCGGCTCGGTCGCTTGGGCGCCGGCAGCGTAACGTTCTCTCACGGCTGATTCTGGACTTTTTGCGTTCATGATTTTGTTCTTTGTGGACAGATGGAAAGAAAGCCGGTCGCCATGCGAACGGAGCCAGCGGATCGGCTGGTGCGAGGTGAGGGAAACGAGCCTAACGAGCCCAGGCGGGCGGCGGCATCTGCCCGCGCACGCGCACGTTTTGCGCGGTGAGATCGACAAAGAATTCGTGCGTGGTTTTTCCGATCTGGAAAAGCACGATGGCCAGCCTCGCGAGCGAATGCCCGGAGCGCGCGAGCAGGCGCAGATCGGCCCAGGTGTCGACATCCTGTTTCACCGCAAGGAGGGCGATCTCGCGAGCCGCCAACCGCCCGCATAATTGGGCACGATCGGTGTCGCGATTCCAGCGGATGCCCTCGAGCAGAGCGCGATCGTCGAGTCGCAACGCGATCAGGTAACAACCACCGCGATGATCCGGCCCGAGAACAAGCCGTTTCTCACGAAGCTGGGTGAAAGCTTCCGCGATGTCGCTCGGGTGGAGGCTCGGACAATCCGAGCCGACGATGACGGCTTCTTCGTAGCCGAGGGCGCCGATTTTCTCGATCGCAGTCTCGAGACGCTCATCGAAGGTCGCGCCGTGCTGCGCGTGATTTCGAATCCCGGGAAGCACCGCTGGTTGGGTCGAGCTGAAAAGATGAAAATCGGCGTCGCTGGAAGCGCTTTGCAGTCCGGGCACAGAGAGCAGCGGTCGCAGGAATCGGGGCCAGCGACGCCGCGCCAGGTCGAGTCCGACTGGGTCGGCAAAGATGAGAAGAGCCTTCCGTTTCACAGGGTTTGGATACGCTAATCCGCCTGATATTCCCGTCCGGATGCAAGAAGGCGAGAAATATTTTGTGCGCTGTGATGTGGCGTAGCGCGATGGCGTGCGGCGGTTTGCGCGCTAGCTTTGAGGATGATCACGAGCACGGATCTCGCGGTTTGGGGCGCGTCGGCCTTCCTCGCCTTCGGGATTGGCTGGAGCCGCTACGCGAAAAACAAATCTCGCAACGACCTCCTGCGTCAGCTCGCGGCCATGCAACCGGAAGTGCGCCGGAAAATCCTGAGTCGCTACAATCCGCGGCTCGCGATGGAGCTGCGGCAGGAATTGCTCGAACGCTTCCGGATTATGAGCTAAGCGCCGGGCTTTTCGTTAGGTATCACTTTGCCGATTTTGCGACGATTTCGCGCGCCGCTTTTTCCTGAAGCGCGGGATCCGGTGCGATCAAGGTGCAGACGGAGAGGATGAGCCAATCCGCGCCGCCCCGGACGTCAAGCTGCGTGGGATTGCCAATGCGAAAAGCGGCGTCACCGAGATGGGCGATGGGATCGCCCTTCAGAACATCGCGACTGAGCTCGAAAGCCTTTTGCGTTTCCTCCCGGCTTTGGCCATGGCGAACCAGAAGGGTTAGCGTCTTGCGATTCATCCCGACGGTCGTGGACCAGGAAGCGGTACTCGTCCAAGTCCGGCCCTCTTCGGCATCGCGAAGTTGATTGCGCAGACTCGGCTCAGC
>JBDTIQ010000127.1:0-19242 GCA_039936335.1 Chthoniobacterales bacterium | reverse complement strand
ATATCGAGCTCGTCGCGCTTGATCAGGTAGAGCAGCAGATCGAGCGGGCCTTCGAAAATCTCGAGCCGCACTTTGTATTCGGTCTCCATCGTTAGGCGAGACTTTACCGGCAGGCGCGAGCATTGTCATGCAGGGAGCGCATCGTGATGAAGTGCGACGCTGTCATGCGACGCGGGTCGGTCCGCAGGCCCGTGCTCGGAGATGCGTCCCTGCGCGTTGTCATCCGGAGCGGAATGGAGCGTAACGGAATGAAGTCGAAGGATCTCGCAAGCGTTTTGCTGGTTCGTTAGGCGGAGTCGGGTCGAGCAACGCTCGTGAGGTCCTTCGACTCCGCTGCGCTCCGCTCAGGATGACAAGGGCTTATCGGTGCTTCACCCGGTTCCAGATCGCGTCGAGCGCGGCGAGATCGAGGTCGCTGACATGCGCGCCGCTTTGTTTCACTTCCTTTTCCATCGCGTGGAAGCGCGTGATGAATTTCTCGGTCGCGGCCGCGAGTAACGTCTCGGCGTCGAGCTGGTTTTTGCGCGCGAGATTGACGATCGCGAAAAGGAGGTCGCCGATTTCGTCCGCGATCGCGCTCTGATCGCCGGACTCCATCGCTTTTTTCACTTCGCCGATTTCCTCGTCGACCTTCCCGACGACGTCGGAGATCTCGCTCCAGTCGAAGCCAACCCGCGCGGCTTTCGTCTGCGTCTTCTGCGCGAGCATGAGTGCCGGCAATGCTCTCGTTAGGCCAGCGAAATAAGGCGCGTCGGCATCCGCGCCTTTCTCGGCACGCTTGATCGCGTCCCATTGCTTCAGGACCGCGCTGCTGTCGCGCGCTTCCGTGCCGCCGAAGACATGCGGATGGCGTCGCACAAGTTTCTCGCCGATCTCGCGCGCGACTTCTTCGACGGTGAAGCGGTTTTCTTCACTCGCGATCTCAGCGTGCATCACTACCTGGAGCAACAGGTCGCCCAGTTCCTCGAGCAGGTTCGCATCGTCTTTCGCGCGGATCGCTTCGGCGACTTCGTAGGCTTCTTCGAGCAAACCCGGGACTAACGACTCGTGCGTCTGCTCGCGATCCCACGGGCAGCCGCCGGGCGCACGCAGTTGCCTGACGATTTCACAGAGCTGCTCGAATGCTTCCACGCGTTCAGATTCTCCAGAGCGAACGATGGTTCCCAAACTCGGAGATTTCTCCCGACGTCCGCTTCCCGACATAGATCGCGAGCCCGATCACGGTGACGAGTGTGCCGAGGAAAATAACGAGCACACACCAGGATGGAATGTGCCCAACACGCATCGCCCGATAGAACGCGCCGAAGCTCTCGATCGGCTCCGAGGCGTGGAGGAAAAGCTTCATGATCCACGCGATGATGATGAGGAGAAAGATGAAGACGTAGTTGCGTTTCAGGCGCCGGCCAACGGCTTCGAGCATCGTGATTTTAAACGACGGCAGGATCAGATCTTCGCAGACGAGCTTCTTCCATTCGCCCTGCAACATGTGGTGATTCTCCATGATCATCGGCACGAGAAAGTGCGCCTCGAGCATCCGGACACGCGCGCGGAAGGCGTCGTAGAATCGGTAACGCCGCGCCTCGATCCAGAGCATCATCCAGACGATCGCCAGATTGAAAAAGAAGATCAGATGCGGCACGCCGGCATTCGAGAACGCGATCGTGATGATCGCGGTGGTGCCGGTGACGGCCCAATTCGTCGTGGTGTCGAGGCGGGTGCGCCAGACCATGATGCGCCCGAGTTCACCCCGATAAAAATGCGAGAGCGCAGTGACGTAGCCAGCGTTGTCGAGTCCGCTCGCGACATGCGCCGCGGCTTCCGGCGGCTTGATGTTGGGAAGAGTTTCGTCGGGCACGATTGCGGGAATGATTCCGCAGGGCGCGCGCGGGCGTCAACCATCATTGCTCCCGTTCAACTGACATCTTCGCTCGACAATTCGCCGGCCCTCTCGCCTAACGATCGCGAACGTGCGCGAAAGTTATTTGCACTCGCCTCCGGAGCGGCGCCCGAACTCAAGGGAAACATTCAACCAAGGAAAACAACATGGCCAAAGTATTGAAAGTCATCGAACTGCTCGCACAATCGGAGAAGAGCTGGGAAGACGCCGCCCAAAGCGCGGTCCAGGAAGCAAACCAAACCCTGCGCAACATTCGCTCGATCTACATCAAGCAATTCGAGGCATCGGTCGCAGACGGCAAAATCACGCAGTATCGCGTCAACGCGAAAGTCAGCTTCGATCTGGAAGCAGGTCGCCCGGCCAAGCCAGCCGCGCGGAAAAAGTAGAAGCACCCTCCGCATCTCGTCACTGGCCGGCATCGCGGCGCGTGGTCTTTCTAGCCGGACAATAAGAGATGCGAGCTTGACCGGGTGGGCTCGAATGTGAATCGATCTCCCGCAAAATCATGACCTCGTTTTTGCTTACCGATCTTTTTTCCGAACAATATCTCGCGCTCGATCTAAAGGGGAAAACCGCCGGTGAAGCCATCTGGGAAATCGTCGAACGGCTGCGCGACGGCGGCGAGTTGACGGAGTCGGCGCAGTTCTACGATCTCGTGATGGAGCGTGAAGAAAAAAGCTCGACCGTCGCGAACGGCGGCGTGGCTTTCCCGCACGCCCGCACGAACCTGGTCGAAAAACTTCTGCTCGGGATTGGACGGAGCAAAGCCGGCATCCCTTTCGCCGGACGCGCGGATTTGGTGCACCTGATTTTCGTGATCGCCGTCCCGCAGCAGATGGTGAACGACTACCTGATCTGTGTCGGTGCGCTCGCGCGTTTATTGAAAAACGAAGACCGGCGAAAAGCGCTCCTCGAGGCCGCAACGCCCGCGGAGTTTTTCGAGGAATTGCAGCGCGAAAGCTAGGCGGACTATCGCGCGACAACCGGTCGTTCCGGCGTCGGCGCTTCCAGATTGCCTTTCGGAGATTCGTTAGGCACGAGGCGACGCTTCCGGTAATACCAGCGATGAAGCCGATGCGGCGAACAGCCACCGTAGTAGAGCAAAATGAAGAGTCCGTTCTGAAGCGACGTGCGCCACGCACCGCGGCGCTCGTGGCGGCGGCTCGACGATTCCATCGGCGGATCGAGCACCGCGATCTGGCCGCTCCCGCGCAGACGTTTCGAGAATTCCATGTCTTCCATCAGCGGGATCGGCGCGAAACCGCCAAGCTGCGCGAAGATTTCGCGCCTAACGAAAACCGATTGATCGCCAAAGAGCGTGCCGCCGCGCCGGGTGAAATAGCGCGCGACCGTTTCGAGCCAGAGCAGACGCGGATGGCGCCCATCAAACTTACGATAAAAAGCGCCACCGATCACCGCGGGATCGCACAACGCCTGCGCGATCGCGTCGAGATGCGCGGCCCGGAGAAGTCCATCGGCGTGGTGGAAAATAAGCGCATCACCGGTCGCGCGAGTCGCGCCGAGATTCATCTGCGCGCCGCGATTCGGCGCCGGCGCGCGCAGGTAGATCGCGCCCGTCTTTTCCGCCAGCTCCGCAACCGCCGGGTCAGCGGACGCGTCGGCCACGATCACTTCCCGGACGTGATTTAGCCTAACGAGTGCGGGAAGAAGCTCCGCCAGTTTCTCGCGCTCGTTCCAGGTCGGGACGACCACGCTGATCCGCACCGGCGCGGCGCCGCTTTCGTTCACGAAGATTTCTTGAGGAGCCGATTGCGGGCGCGATCGAGCGCGCGGCGTTCGCTCGCGGTCAGGCTGCCGATGCCGGACTTCGAAATCTTGTCGAGGACCGGGTCGATCGATTCGTAGATGTCTTCCGGCTCGACCCGCCGCGCCGCGCTCTCGCGGGGCACGACTTGGAATTTGGGCTTGCGCCGGAACAGTCCGGTGACCGCTTCGGGCATTTCGAACGGGATTTTTTTCTCGATGATCCGCAGGTAGAGAAACGCTGTCAGACACATACCCCAGAGGACGGAGAGATTGCCCCACTCGTGGTTTGGAAGCGCTTGCATCGAGGCGAGGATGAGGCCGGCGAAGGCGAGCCATTTCAGCGTGACCCAGCCGAAGAGTTCAACGTTTGGATAGAGCGTCGCGAAGGCGATGAACATGCCAATCGAGAGCTCGTAGGATCCGTAGTAGGTCCATTGCGCGCCCAACGCGCTCCAGGCGGTCAGCAGCACAACCGGCACGAGGAGCAACATCCCGAAAAGCGTGAGGTAACGCCGGCGCCCGAGGTATTTCTCCACCTCCACGCCTGCCCAGTAGAGAAAGAAAATATTGAAGAGAAAAAAGAACGACGCGCCCTGGATGAGCACGCAGGTGATCGGTTGCCAGACCGCACCGTGCCAGAACGAGTAGGTCCGCAAACCCAAGGGCGCGACCACGTCCCAATGCGCCGAGGAAGCGATGACGGTGGCAAACATCCCGACGACAAAAGCCGCCACGATGATCGTGGTGACGCGGATCGGATAGCGCCCCATCCAGCCCACCGGCTGGTAATCATCGGATGTCGCGACGCCGAACATAGGTCACATTAAACAGCGCGCGCTCCGCTCGCGCAAGCGCGCGCACGCGGCGCTGAAGGCGAAATTTTTCCTTGGCCCGCTCGCGGAAGCGGCCAAATTAAACATCCGCCGGAGCGTGCGGACCTCTCTTATGGATCAACTAGCACCCGCCATCTCGCCGCCCAAAGGCATGGGCGAAAACAAACCCGCCAACAAAGCTGTCCTTAATTGGGTGCACGAGGTCGAGTCGCTGACCGAACCGGAAAACATTTTCTGGTGCGACGGCTCGGAGGAGGAAAATGACTACCTTCTCGCGGAAGCCTGCCGCCAGGGCGTGTTGATCAAGCTCAACCAGGAGAAACGGCCCGGTTGTTATCTGCATCGCTCCAACCCGAACGACGTCGCGCGGGTCGAGCAATTCACTCTCATCTGCACGCCGACGGAAGAGGAAGCCGGACCGACGAATCATTGGGCCGATCCGGCCGAGACCTACACGAAGTTGCAGGGAATGCTGAAGGGGGCGATGCGCGGCCGCACCATGTTCGTGGTGCCTTACATCATGGGCCCGGCGGAATCGCCGCTCGCCAAAGTCGGCTACGAAATCACGGACTCGATCTACGTCGTGCTCAGCATGCGGATCATGACGCGGATGGGCGCGCAGGCTTCCGAGAAGCTCGGCGAAGAGACCGACGCGGAATTTAATCGCGGTATCCATTCGCTGCTCGATGTGAACCCGGAGCGCCGCTGGATCTGCCATTTCCCGCAGGATAACGCGATCATCTCTCTCGGCTCCGGCTATGGCGGCAACGTCCTCCTGAGCAAGAAGTGTCTCGCGCTCCGGATCGCAAGTTATCTCGCGAAAAAACAAGGCTGGCTCGCGGAACACATGCTTATCCTCGGGGTTGAATCGCCGGACGGTGAAAAGCATTACGTCGCCGCGGCCTTCCCGAGCGCGTGCGGCAAAACGAATTTCGCGATGCTGATTCCGCCGCCGCATTTCGAGGGTTGGAAAATCACCACGGTCGGCGACGACATCGCCTGGATGCAGATCGGCGACGATGGGCGGCTCTACGCGGTCAATCCGGAGAACGGCTACTTCGGCGTCGTCCCGGGGACGAGCTACAAGTCGAACCCGAACGCGATGAAATCGATCGAGCGCGACACGATCTTCACGAACGTTGCCCTAACGAGTGATGGCGATGTCTGGTGGGAAGGCAAAGACGGCCCCGTCCCGGACGAGGCGACCGATTGGAAAGGCAATCCCTGGACACCCGCCTCGAAGGAAAAAGCGGCGCATCCAAACAGCCGTTTCGCGACGCCGATGCAGAACAATCCCGTGCTCGACCCGCATGCGGACGACGCGGCCGGTGTGCCAATCAGTGCGATCATTTTCGGCGGACGCCGGAGCGACACGATGCCTTTGGTTTTTCGCGCGTTCGATTGGGAGCACGGTGTCTATATCGGCTCGGTGATGGCTTCCGAAACGACCGCGGCCGCGACCGGCGCGGTCGGTAAAGTGCGGCGCGACCCGATGGCGATGCTGCCGTTCTGCGGCTACAACATCGGCGATTACTTCCGGCATTGGCTCAAGATCGGGAAACGCCTGACGAACCCGCCGCTGATCTTTCACGTGAACTGGTTCCGAAAAGACGCGGAGGGCCATTATCTCTGGCCCGGCTTTGGCGACAACATGCGCGTCCTGAAGTGGATCATCGATCGCTGCGAAGGAAAAAGCGGCGCTCGGAAGACCGCGATCGGATGCATCCCGCGCGCGGAAGATCTCGATCTCGAAGGTTTGGAAAATGTCTCGCCGGAGCAACTCGAGAAGTTGCTCGCGGTCGATCCGGGCGAATGGAAAAAGGAACTCACGGGCGAGAAAGAATTCTTCGAATCACTCGCGCCAAACGTGCCGGAAGAACTGCTCGGGCAAATGCAGCAGCTCGAGGAGCGCCTCGGTCGTTAGGCACGTCCTGCTCCCGCTGGGTAGCGCGCGCGTCTCGCGTGCTGGCGGCGGCGTCCTCGCCGTCGCGCACTTGCGTCTGCGGTTTTGGCGTTGGAAGGAACCCGAGGTCGAGCACAAAAGTTCGTCGCCGCGAGACGCGGCGACCAGCACCCGGGACGGGCGCGCTACCCGGAAGCTGGCCTCGGCGCTTTCCCACCAATGGGAGGCGACTCCGGCGTCTCGCCGCTCAATAAGCCGACGCCGGCGGCACGACGAGCTGCGCAAACGTCCGCACGATGATGCCGCACTCCAGCATCAGGTTCCAATTCTCGAGATACTCCAGATCGCACGCGACTCGGTTCTCGATGTCTTTGTTCGTCTGCGCTTCGCCCCGAAAGCCGCGGACCTGCGCCAGTCCGGTGATCCCCGGCTTCACAAAAGCGCGCACGTGATAGGCCGACATGAGCCGCGAAAATTGCTCGTTGTGCTCGATCAAATGCGGCCGCGGCCCAACCGTGCTCATCTCGCCGCGAAGCACGTTCCAGAATTGCGGGATCTCGTCGACGCTCAGCTTCCGGAACCATTTGCCTAACGGATAGACGCGCTCGTCTTCCGTCGTCGCCTGCTGCGCGAGATCGTGATTCTCCGGGTGCATGGTCCGGAATTTCAAGATCGAAAAACGCCGGTTCTGGATGCCGGCGCGAATCTGCCGATGGAAGAGCGGGCCGGGCGATTGCAGCCGTTGCGCGATCCAGACGATGAGCGCGAGCGGCGGGAATATGACCAGCATGATCGGGAGCGCGAAACAGATATCGAGCAGCCGCTTGAAAGCGCGATTGAGCGGATTCTCGAGCGGCTCTTCGCGCAAGCCGATGAAGCGGAAGCCGTCGTCTTCGAAATGCACAACCGGATGGCGTAATTTTTCCTCGAGATCGCTCACGATCAGGAGCCGCACGCCGAGCTGGTCGCAGGTCGTGATGACTTCGCGGCTCAGCTCGTTGAACTGCGGGAACTCGAGCATGATGACCTGCGTGACGCCGTGCTCCGCGATCACTTCGCGCAACTTCGCCGCGCCGCCCAGCACCGGGATTTTGTCATCGCTGCAATCGAACGGCTCCTCGCAAATGATTCCGACAGTCCGCAATCCGACGTCGGCTTTCCGGCGCAGCCAGCCGCGCAGTTGTCTGGCTTTTGCGGTCGAGCCGATAAGGAGCGTTTTCTCATCGCGCAGCCCGAAAATTCCCCGCGCCAAAAGCTGCGGCAGGAAGTGATGCGAGAAGAGCAGCGCGATATAGAGCCACGGCACGAAGTTGAAGAAGAAGACACGCGAAATGAACGCGTCCTTCGCCGCGATCAGGTAAAGCACGAGCGCACCGACACTGGCGATGGTCTGCCGGATGGCGAGCCGGTGCTGGCGGAGCAGCTCCGCCTGGAGGAAGTAGTTTTTCGAGCCTTCCCGGCTGAGCGATTCCGCGAGCAGCCCGACGAACAGCATCGTGCAATAAGTGGTGTAGCTGCCTGGCGTGAGATGCGTTCCCGGCGAGTAAAACGTCACCATGATCCAGACGCCAAACCAGAAGAGCGCCGCCACCAGCACGAGCTGGCAGAGCAGAAAAACCCGATACAAACCTTGCGTCCGCTGGGTGAGCATGTTTAACGACTGGGGATCAAATCCGTCCTAAAAAATCGGGGGGCCGGCACGCGCCGCAACCGGTCGAAAATTTCATCTTTTGCCCCGTTTGGGAGCTTAATCATATAGAGCTACTCCCATACCACCATCTCTCTTCGCTTCATGCAATCGCCGCGCACCACTCGAACGGTTCGATCTCGTTCGGACAGCAGCCCGGCGGCGGGTTGGGCGGCATTCGCGTTGCCGCTCTTCGTCGTGCTCGCCTCTTTTCTCGGCGGCGCGACGACGAGATGGAGCGAAGGCATCATGCTCGCAGGTCTGGGAATGCTGTTGCTCGTCCGGCCACCGCGCTTTTCCCTCGGGCCGGCGCTGAACAGCTGTGCGCTACTTTTTCTCGCACTCGCCGCAGTCGCTTTTTTGCCGGCGGGCTGGTTTCACACGCCGGCGTGGCGGACCGCGCTGACGAAAGACTTCGGCGTCGATCTCCCGCCAACGCTGAGCGTGCAGCCGTGGCTGACGCTGAGCTGTTACGCCACGCTGCTCGCGGGGTTCGCCTGGCTTTATTACGTCACCACGCTGGACGCCGACCTGCGCGACATCCGGCTGGCTGGACGCGCTTTTGCCGGCGGAATGATCGGCCTCGCCGCGCTCGCGATCGTGCTGCATCTGCGCGGCACCGCGCTGCCGTTCTGGCACAACGTCCGCAACTTCGGCCCCTACCCGAATCGCAACCAAACCGGCGATCTCTTCGGCATCTCGACACTCATCGTGCTCGCCTGCATGCAGGAGGATTTCCGGCGCCGGCACTGGCGTTGGCTCGTCTGGCTGGCCGGCTTCGGCGTGCTCGTTGCGGCGCTGATTCTCGACTTCTCGCGCGCCGGGATCCTGATCCTCGTGCTCGGCGTCTGCGCGTGGCTCGCGCGGATCGCGTTTCGCAAGTGGACCGGCGCGGGCGTGGCTGTCGCTATTTCCGTGCTGCTCGTGCTGTTCGCGGGGCTGCTGCTTTTCGGCGGGGAAACCGTGGCGCGTTTTCATCTGCGGCTCGGGAGCAGCGATGAATCGGTCACGTCTGATTTCCGCTGGCTCATTTTTCGCGACGTCTGGACGATGATCCGAGCTTCACCCTGGTGCGGTCTCGGGCTGGGAAATTTCGAGAGTGTCTTCGCGCTTTTCCGCAACGTCTCGCAAGGCCCGACGCGCTCGCTCCATCCCGAGAGTGACTGGCTCTGGCTCTGGAGCGAGATGGGCTGGCCCGCCGTCGCGCTCGTGCTCGTGGCGCTCGCTCTCTTGGTTAGGCGAGTTTTCCCCTTGCGCGAAGGCACGAACCAACGGCTGCGCTACGCCGCACTGATCGGCGCCATCCTTTTCGCCCTTCATGGCTTGGTCGATGTCTCCGCGCATCGTTTCGGGACGTTTTTGGCGGGGACGTTTCTGCTCGGCCTCGCGCAACATCGCCCGCACCCAGCTGAGCCGCGCCGCTGGCCGTCGATCGTTTTTCGATGCCTCGGCGTGGTTTTGGTGATTGTGGGTTTCGCCTGGTTTCTTTCCTGGCGCGGGTATTTTGTTTTTCCTGGGTATCTGAGCGTGGAAGAGGCGAAGCGTTCCGCCACGATTGCGAATCGTGGACATCGTTTTCGCGTTGCGATTTCCATCATGGATCGCGGCCTGCGTTCGGCGCCGCTCGATTGGCAACTTTACTTCACGCGCGCCGTCGCGCGGGTCGGCCTCGGTCAACCGAGGGCCGAGGCGCTGGCGGATTTTCGGCGGGCGCGCTTTCTCGAGCCGAGCGGTTATCAGGTGCCGTTTGAGGAAGGCAAGACCTGGCTCGGCGTGGCGCCCAACCTCGCGCTCACCGCCTGGAAAGAAGCACTTCGGCGCCGGCCCTCCGATCCAGCGGGCCTCTACCGGCAAATGTTCCCACTCGCGGAGGAATACGACTCGCGCCTCCTTCCGGGCCTGGGAGACTTGGCGGCGAACGATCCTCGCCTAACGATCACTTACCTGGAGAACATTCCGGGCGGACAATTTCCGGCGGCGATCCAGAAATTGCTGAAGCGCGACCCGAATTTAGCGCAGCTCAACGGCGCCGAAAAAGGGCGCCTTTTCGCGCTCTGGTCGAAGCGCGAAGCGCTCGACGACCTCGTCGCCACGGTCCGCGCGCATCCGGAATGGATGCCCTTCGCGTGGCGCGGAATCGCCCGCTGGCACGCCGGCAAAGGCGAATATGAGCAAGGCTGGAAACTCGTTCGGCAATTCGCCGCCGCGCCAGCATTGCCCGCGACGTCGAACACGGACACCATCCCGCAACTGGAACAGCGCGTTTACGCCAACCCGGCTGATTACGCGGCCGGTTACGCTCTCTATCGCGCCCAAACCGCCGCGGGCAAAACCGACGATGCCCTCGCGACCGTCCGGCATTTCACGGCCCAACCCGGCGCGCCCGCTTACTTTTTCTTCCTCGAAGCCGAGTCGTGGGTGGCGCAGAAAAAATGGGAGCGCGCCTGGCAGGCGTGGGAAAAGTTCCAGAATTCCAGCTCGCGCCGCGACTAGGGCAGATTCCTTCGCTCACGTTTTCATCTGGGACAGTGCTTCAGAACCCGGTCCGCTTGCGTACTCTTCCGTTCCGCGCATAGATTCTGCTTCCTCTTCCAAGCAAAATGAAACAGCGCCTCGCTCTCCTCTTTCTCGTCACCTTCTTCGCCGCGGCCGCCGCGCAAGCGCAGGTCCAGGGTGAATACATCATTGTCGTCGGCGGCCCCTCGCTCCACGAATGGGAGCAATACAAAGCGCAACCGCACGATCATTGGTGGGCGAATTTCGTCCACGCCGCTCGCGTCCGGACCGAGCAGATCCGCGCTGAGCGTGGCCCGGAGGCGATGATTACCTGGCTGGTCTACAAGCCGGGTTATGTCGATCGCGGCGTGCAGGAAAAACAGGACCTGATCGCGAACATCGACAGCGTGCGCGACAAACTTCATCTCCACCTCGTCTTTTTCACGCGCGGCGGTGACGTCATTAACTACCTCAACAACGGCCAGCCGCGTGATCGCGTGAAGGTCGCAGGCTTCGAATATTTCGGGCACTCGAACAAGGCCTGTTTCCTCTTCGATTACAGCAATATCGTCGACAGCGCGTCGAAATCGTGGCTGCACGAGACCGAGCTGAAGAACATCAACCGGCGTGATTTCGCGCGCGGCGCCTATGTGAAAAGCTGGGGCTGCCACACCGGCGAGAGCATGAGCAAACTCTGGCGCGACGCAACCGGCACGAGCATGTGGGGCGCGATCGGCAAGACCGACTACTCCACCGGCGAACTGCCGGCGCTTTCCTCTGCCGGCGGTAAGTGGGTCGATTAAGTGGGCGTTTAAAGACTTCGTCATCTCGAGCGGGGCCGGCGGCGGAGTCGAGGGATCCCGTGGTGAAATTCTAAAGCTCGCTTCCCTGGATTCCTCGACTCCGCTACGCTTCGCTCGGAATGACCGAGTTTTAGGCGCCGTCCAAGAGCACGCGTCGGTGGTTCACCGGAGGGAATAATTTCGCTGTCCGCTCACTCCGACTTGGCGAAGGCGCGGTCGTTTCCGCAAGCGATTTTCTTGGCGAGCCGCGTGCTCGCCCGTAAGCTCGCGACGTGGCGACTCTCGACTTCGAACAACTTGTCGAAGATTTCTACATGCCACTTTATCGTTTCGCCCTTTCTCTCAGCCGCCGGGAATCCGACGCGGCCGATCTGACCCAGCAGACCTTTCTGCTCTGGGCGAAAAAGGGTCACCAGCTCCGCGACGCGTCGAAGGTAAAGACGTGGCTTTTCACTTCGCTTTACCGGGAATTTCTCGGGCGTAAACGGCAGCAGGATCGCTTCGTCGACGCCGAAAACAATCCCGAGGCGATCAGCGCGCAGGTTGTTCCCGCGACCGTTGTGGATCAGCTCGACGGCGAGATCGTGCAGCGCGCGCTCCATGCCCTCGATGAGATTTATCGCGCGCCGCTGACGCTTTTTTATCTCCAGCAGCTTTCCTACAAAGAGATCGCCGAGACGCTCGAACTCCCGATCGGCACCGTCATGTCGCGCATCTCGCGCGGGAAAGGCCACCTGCGCAACGCGCTCGCCGACGACGTTAGCCTAACGAGCAACCGAAAGGGGGAAACCGCGCATGAATGAGACGGAAGGACGGGTCGTTCTCCGGGCGTATCAGCCGGGCGTGGACGACAAATCCGACGCGCAGATCGCGGAAGCGTTGCGTCTCGTCGAGGCGAATCCGGTGCTGGCGACCTGGTGGGAGGAAGAGCAGGCGTTCGATCGCGCGATCGCGGCCCAACTCGGATCGGTCCCGGCGCCTTTCGGTTTAAAGACACGGATCCTGGCGCAGGCGGAGGAGGAAACGCCGAAGCGGCGCAACGGCTGGCGCTGGGCTTTCGGCGGCGCGGTCGCGGTCGCGGCGTTGCTGCTCCTCGCGCAGGTCACGGATTTCTGGCACAAGCCGCAGACGGCAAATACGCCGCACCAGTATGCGCGCGAGATGGCAAGCTTCATTCAACTCGAACCGCCGCTTGAGATGGAGAGCGGTAACCTCGACAAAATCAAAAGCTGGCTCGTGCAACACAACGAGAAGCCGATAAAAATCCCGGCGCGCATCGCGGCGCTCGATCCGGTTGGTTGTCGGGTGCTTTCGTTTCGCGGGCACGATGTGACCCTGATTTGCTTCCACGCGGATGGAAAGCGACTCGCACATTTGTTCGTGGTCGATCGCGCCGCGCTGCCGAAACTAGAGCCGGGCGACAAGCCGATTTTCTCGAATCAACATGGCTGGATGACGGCGACGTGGGCCGAAGGCGATCGGGTTTACATGATCGCGATGCAGGGGAGCCGCGCGATGGTCGAGCAGTTCCTCCCGCGCGCCTAACGAATCGCGTGGACGCATCCTGAATCGGGCGACATAGCTCTGTCATCCTGAGCGGAGCGAAGGACCTCGCAAGCGTTTCCTGGCGCTCTTTTCACGGTGGGACGTCGTCGGACGCTAGCGAGGTCCTTCGCCGCGCTTCGCCGCTCAGGATGACAAGCTTTAAGATTTAGATGCTTCCTATTCCTGCTCGCTCACCGTGAAGGTGACGTTGTCGATCTTCGCCACCGCCAGCGCATCGAGCACGTCGATCGTGCGGCTGTATTTCGCCTGCGTGTCGCTGATGATCGTCACCACGGCCGGTGTTTTTGCCTCATCGGCGTTCTGCTTCAAACGCATCAGAGTTCCCTTCAGTTGCGGCAGATCTTTGCTCGTTGCAGAATCGAACGGTTCGTCATTGAGCGCGACTTCTCCGGCATCAGAAATGGTGATGATTTGTTCGTCCACGAAATCAGTCGACGAAGACGTTTCCGCGGTGCCGGGAAGCTGTGTATTTAACTCGTTCTCCACCTTCACTGCGCCAGCCATGACCATGAAGAAAAGCATGATCACAAAGACGACGTCGATCATCGGCGCGATCTGGAAACCGAGGTTGCCTTCGTTCGGATTGAACTCGAGTCTCATCGTCTAAAGCCTCACTCCTGTCTCGGATTTCGACATTCGGATTTCGATATTTTCCCAAGTTATTCCTTGTTCACGGTCGAGAACGAAATGTCCGTGACGCCGGCTTCGCCGCAGGCGTTCATCGCCTGCGAAACGTAGATCGCAGGCACATCGCGATCGCCGCGGATGACGGCGCGGAAGGTGGGATTCGCGCCGGCCGTGACTTTCTTCTCGCCGGTGATGCGTGCGGTTTTAAGCGGCTCGACCATCTCACTCGCGACTTTGTAAGTGCGATCGTCGAAGATGAAGAGCGCCTTCTTTTCCGGCATCTTCCAGCGCACGTTCAGGATCGCTTCGGCTCGCGTGTTGTCTTTTTTCTGCGCGTCTTTCGCGATCGGTAACTGGATCGACTTATCGACTTTCAAGACCTGCGCGGAAGTGATCGTCATGAAGAAAACCAGAATCGTCAGGAGCACGTCGATCATCGGCGCAACCTGGAATTCCGGTTCGCCTGCTTCGGTGCCTCCGCCTCCTCCTGCCATCGCGTCGTTTCCTCGTTAGGCTAACTGCTGGGTCGGATTGCGCTCGGGCGGGGCCTCCGGGGCAAGCCAGTTCGGAGTGGCGGCGAAGAGTTCGTCATCACCGAGATGTACGCCGGCCAGTAACTCGTAAGGCATCTTGCGGAAGAGGCTGTTCACGATGTCCTGGATGTGATGAATCGCATCGGCGGCGCGATTCCTGAGAAAGTAAAAGCCGACGAACGCGGGGATCGCGATGATCAAACCGCTCGCGGTCGCGACCAGCACTTCGCCGATCGCGGCGGAGAGGCCGGAGGGATCGCCGATCCCGGCCGCCCCGAGTTTGGCGAAGGCCTTGATCATGCCCGTGACGGTGCCGAGCAGACCGATCATCGGGGCGCAAACACCGATGACCGAGAGGTAGCTGATGTAGGTCTGCATGTGGGAATTTTCCTTCGCGAGGGCACCGAGCATTCCTTCTTCGGCGACTTGCTTGCCTTCCCCGAGGAGACTGATGCCAACACGCAACACATTGGTGAGCGGCGAGAAGTTTTCGTTGCTGTAACTATGCGCGCCGACGTAATCGCCCTGCCGAAAAAGCGTTTTCAATGCTTCTTCCTGTTCGGGCGGCGCCGCTCCTTTGCGGCTCGTGCGAATCACACCGTCGCCGATCAGGTAAAGCGTCGCGATCGAGGAGATGGCGATCGGATACATGACCCAGCCGCCTTCCTTGATCTGTTCCCAGAGCGTCTTCGACTGCGTGGTGGCCGCGGCCGCTGGAGACGGGGCCGGCGTTTGCGCGAAACCCGGCGCAGCGAGCAGCAAGAAGACGGCCGCCGCAGCGGCCGCGAGCCGGCGCGAGGTGAGTTTTATATTCGTTAGGCGCAAACACGGTCGCATGGTCATTTTATTTCTTTAGTTTCTGCAATTCCGCCCGCGCCGTTTCCGCCTGGGCGGATTTCGGGAACTGCGCAGTCAGATCATTAAGTGATTTCCTGGCTCTATCCAAGTCCTGCAATCCTCGGAAAGCGCGGGCCGCGCCAAGGAGCGCGGGCGGCATCCAGAGCTTCTCGTCCTCGTAAAAAACCGGCACGTGCAGATAGGCGAGGATCGCGCCGTCCCAGCTGCGTTGGGCCGAGAGCGCATCGCCTTTTTTGACCCACGCTTCCGCGAGCACCGAGGCCTTCGCGCTCTCTTTGATGACCGCATCGCAGAGCGCGATCGCTTTTTTGTAATCTTCCTTGTGCACGAGGCTGCCGACGAGTTGGAGCTGCGCCGCGCGGGCGGTTTCCGGGTCGGTCGTGTTCTGGCGAATCTCATCGCCTAACGACTCCGCTTCCTTGTCGAGCTGCATGCCGGCGAGAGCGGAGACTTTCAGGAGCGCGGCCTGCGCCCAGTAGTTGCCGGGAATATTGCGGAACGGTTCGTAGAATTTCACGACCGGCCCGATCTCGGCAAGCGCCTTGGCCGGCTCGCCTTGTGAGAGCAGCGCGGTGGCGGTCTTCAGTTGCGCCGGCTCGGGGAAATCGATCCGCGAGATGGTGGAAGCCTGATAGCCGACTTCGCCGCGGCTCGAACGGACTTGGACCGAGCCCATCACCATATCGCCACTGCGCCGGACGCCTTTGGTTTCGATCGTCTGGCCGGTCTTGAGGATGATGTTTTGCGCGAGCGCCGGCTGCAGGAAAAACAGTAGCAGGGCCGCACCACCTAAAATAGAGAGCGTCGGTTGCAGACGATTCATGAGCCTTTTCCCAACGCTTCGAGGCGCTTCTTTGCTTCGCCCGCTTCGGCGAAGGTCGCGAGCTTGTCGTTACGCAACATCTCCTGGTAAGTCTTCACCGCTTCCTGCGTCTTCCCGAGCTTCTCAAAGCTCTCACCGCTACGGATGTAAGCCTTCGCAACCCACGGCAAAAATTTCTGATAGCCAACGTAAACCCGCTGGAAGAACGCATTCGCTTCCGCCCACTTCCCACGCTTCGCCGCGATTTCGCCTAACGAATAAACCGCAAAAGCAGTCGATTCGCCGCGCCATTCGCGGACCGAGGCGACTTGTTCGAACGCCTTCTGCGCTTCATCCAGGTTTCCGAGTGCGAGCAGGGTCTTGGCGCGACCGACGGTGATGTCTTTCAGTCTTTGCGCGGCGGCGATTTTGTTGAGGCCGTCATCGAAAAAGCTGAGCGCCTTTTTGTAGTCCTTCTTTTGGTAGGCGATCTCGCCGAGACCGTTGTAGGCGTAGTCGATCATCTGGCTCTTCGGATAGGTGTTGAGCAGCCGCTCATAAAAACGTTCCGCCTGATCGAGGTTGCCATGCGCAGCCAGGTAATCTCCTGCGACCCCGAGCAATTGCGGGCTTAGTTCCTCCGGCTTGAACCCGGTTATGCCAGCAATCTCTTTCTCCTGCTCGGCCGGTTGTCGCCGGAGCCGCGCCAGTTCCGCTTTCGCGAAAAGGATGCGCGCTCGCGCGGTCGGCGAGTCGTTTGCGCCCCCGCGCGAAAGAATCCGCTCCAGCTCCGCGCCGGGATCGGTCTGCGGCGCCGGTGCTGCGCTGGTGCCTTCGGCGGGTTTTTGTTTTCGCACGCAGAGCTGCGCGAGTTGCGTGATCAGTTGCTCGACCGCTTCGCGATCCGGATCGTCGATATACTTCTTGATCGTGTCGGCGGTGAGCTGTTTCGCTTCCTCGATTTTTCCTTCGTGCGCTTTCGCTTTGCCGATCCAATAAATCGCGGTCACGACCGCCGGATTGTCCGGCTTGTCCTTGATGAAGTTGCCGTAAAGCTCCGCGACCTTGTCCCAATCGCCCTGCTTTTGCAGCAGCTTGCTCGCGGCCATGAGTGAGTAGTTCATCACTTCATCGGTCGCCGCCGTTCGAGACGAGCGGATGTAAACCGGAATCGCCGCCGCTTCGCGATTGCTCGCGGCATAAGCGTCGCCGAGGAGCGCGAGCACTTCGCAGAGCTGGGAATTACCGCTGAATTCTTTCTCCCATGCCCGGCAACGGGCGATCGCTTCGTCGTATTGCGAGGCGGCGTAAAGGCAGACCGCGATTCGGTATTTGGCGTCGCTCAGGAAGCTGCCGTTCGGATGCGTCTTCACGTAATCCTGCAACTGCGCGAGCGCGTCCTCGTATTTGCCGGCGAACAACGCCGAGAGCGCGATCCGATAGCGGACGTCGTCGTCGTTCGTGCCTTTCGGGAATTCGGCCAGATACTTTTTGTAAGCTGCGACCGCCGCGGGGTAGTCGCCTTCGCTAAAACTTGGCCTTCGCGAGCAGGTAGCGGATCTGTTCCCGGAACTTGCTCTTCGGCTGCGAGGCGAGGATGTGACCGAAGTAGGTTTCCGCCGCTTTCGGATCGCCCGCCTGGAGCGCCACCGCGCCTAACAAGTAGCCAACCGTCGCCGCGTTCGGGCCGTTCTTGAAATCGCGCAAATATTGCTGACAACGTTCCTCGGCCCGGTCGGCCTGCCCGACATCGGCGAGCGCGACGATCAAGCCGAAAAGCGCGGGCTCGACCTCGGGTCCCTTAGGAAAGCGCTCGAGAATTTCCTGGTCCACCACGATCGATTCCCACTTCCGGTCGAGCTCGTAAAAACAGCGCGCGAGTCGCAGGTAAATCGCGGACGTGACCGTGGGAAGTTTCTGGAAATCCGCGAGCAACTTCTGTGCGTTCGCGATGTCGCTTTTGATCTCGCTATTCTGCGATGCGAGCTGCGTGATCTCGGACGGATTGGCCCGCACTTTCGCGAGGTTCTTCTCGATCTGCTGCTGGAGTGCAGCGATCCGCTCGGTTTGCAGCCTGACGATCTGCTTCTCCGGATAGGCGTAGCGATAACAGGCAAGCGCATCCTTGTATTCCTGCTTCTCGTAAAACTTGTCGCCCAGCTGCACGGTGAGCGCGTTTAGCTCCACCACGTTATCGACCAGGCTAGTTTTCTGGTGAATCAGCGCGAGCACGTGGAGCGCTTTCGGGCCGTTCCCTTTCCCGGCGTAAAGCTGCGCCAGCATCGTCGCGCCGCGCATTGCTTGGGAGGATTTGATCTCGCTCCCGACGAGCTTCTCGAGCGAAGCGATCTCCGCGTCGGTTTTTCCCGCGGCTTTATCGGCTTCGGCTTCAAAAAGAAGGGCCTGCTCGCGCAGCGCCGGGTCGCGCTCGAGCACGGCCATTTGCGCGGCCGCTTCCTTGTAGTTTTTGCTCAGCAGATTCGACTGCGCGATCGCGAAGGCCGCACTCCCGGCATGCGGGCCGTGCGGGAATTTGGCTTGGTAGGTTTTAAATGCGGCGATCGCCTTTGGGTAGTTGCCAGCATTGAAATAGGCGGAGCCGATCGTGTAATAAATCGGCTCGAGTTGCGGCGAGAATTCGACCCGTCCGATCAGTCTCTCGAGATCGGCGGCGGCTTTCGGGTAATCGCCGGCCGAGAACGCGTCCATCGCCTGCTTGTAAGCGGTGGCAAGGTCGTCTCCCGCCTGGCCACTCTGCGCAGGCACGTTCGCGACGGCGCCGCAGAAAAAGACGAGCGCGCAAATCCAGCACGCCCGCCTAAATCCCAACATCGCCGGAATATAACAGACCGGCCTCCAGGAAGTCGATGGATTTGTCTCGCCAACGTATGGAGCCGGCCAATCCGGAGACCCGGCAGGCGAAGCGCCCGTCCTACAATTGAGACCGCGAAGTCAGCGCGCGGTGCTGGCGGTCTTCGGTCCCTTCGTGAGCTGCACGAGATCCGTCAGGATGTTCAAGGTCTCGTCGCGCTCCGGGTCGATCGCGGCCGGCTTCGTACCGTCGGAACTGTCGACGTCGGAATCGTCCGCGGAATCATCGGCATCCGGCGCGGCTTCCGGCGCTACTTTCGCGGCGTCGCCGGCCTTTTTCGCCTCGGCGGTTTTGCCGGGATACATGACGAGCTGGAGCTTCGGATTATCGAGCGTCTCGAGCGTGAGACGGTAAATACTCGGCTCTTCCGTTTTGCGCGCGAGGCGCTCTTTTGAGCGCTCGTCTTTGCGCGCCTTTTCGTCGCCCAACTCCTTTTTGCGTACGTCTTCGTTCAACGTGATCCGGTTGTCGTCGATCTTCTTGCGCAGGCGGTCCATGTCTTCCATCACGTAATGGAACTCCGGATCGGCCGCGACGCGCGCGGCGGAGCGGGCCTTCAGTTCATCGAGAAACAGCTGATGCGAATCGGACCACTTCG